>NZ_JBZYWK010000034.1:0-29341 GCF_059115385.1 Occallatibacter sp. FHG110214_02
ACAGTTTCACAGTCCCGGTATCAAGAGGGGGGCCTCCTGCCTGATGCGCAGAGATTCAAAAACATGTCTCAGGGGCTAAAGCCTCAGTGCTTTCTTTTGGCCTTGATTGCCGGGGATAAATCCCCGGCCTGCTTTTTGTTTCTAATGCGCCCGGTGCTGTTGGCTTTCTCGTAATGCGTTTTAAATCAATTGGTTAGGTGCGGAACTTGGTGCTTATTGATTGGTTAACAGGTTTCTGAAAAGTGGTTACTTTTCAGAAAAAATAGCGCGAAAAAACTTTTTTGTGGTCTGGAAAGACAGAAAGCCCGGTTCGTCAGAACCGGGCTTTCTTGTTGGTGATTTTGAGTATGGCATATATGGGGTTAATTGAGCGCAAGAGTTATCCACAGATTTGGGATTTATTTTGCATGCTTGCGGATAAGGAAAAACGTGGGGGCTGAAGCCCGGTACTACTAGTGGCTTTTTCGGCACGACTGAAGTCGTGCCCTGATACGAGGCTCAAGTCTGGTGGGAGTTCATCCCACCCTTCTCCACCCTAGCGAGCACAAATCGCTCGCCGGGGGCCCCGGTGCGGAAGAAAAAAGCCGCAAGGATGGGGCACGGGAGATTTGTGGGGTGGCGGGAGTTATACGGCCAGTGTGCGGATTGCGCTTACCAGCTTGTCCAGGTCCGCAATCTGCGTATAAACGTGCGGGGTGACGCGTACGCACTGAATCTTGCCGTGAGAAATCGCTACGACATGAATCTTGTACTGGGTAAACAGCGCTTGCGCCACGTCATAGGGCTTCATGCCTTCAATTCCGACGCCGCAAATTGCGCAGGAGTAGCGTGCATCGAGTGAGGTGTAGAGCTTTACCTTCGGAATCTCGTGCACCTGCTTCGCCCAGTAGTCCTTCAGATAGCGGATGCGTTCTTCCTTGCGCTTTGGCCCAATGCCCACGTGAAAGTTGATAGCCTCGCCAATGCCCTGCTCCAGCGGAAACGAGCGCGTGCCCAGTTGCTCAAACTTGCGGATGTCCGCCGAGTGCGGGTCGTTTGCGCAGGTGAGCGGATATATTTTTGCGATGTGCTCCTTCTTCATCCACAGCATGCCGCTGCCGATGGGCGCGGAGAGGAATTTGTGCAGGCTGGTGCCAAAGTAGTCGCAGCCAAGGTCAGGCACTTTGAAGTCCATCAGGCCGAACGAGTGCGCACCGTCGCAGATTACCTCAATGCCGTGTGCGTGAGCCATGGCGGAGATTTTTGCCACCGGCATAATCTGGCCCATCAGGTTGACCATGTGCGTTACGTGAATCAGCTTCGTCTTTGGCGTAATCATCTGCTCATACGCCTTTACGATGGCCTCGTCATCTTCCATCGGCAAATCAAAATTGATCTGCTTGTAGACAATCCCTTCGCGCATGGCCCGTTGCTTGTAGGCGTTAATCATGTTGGGGTAGTCCTGCACTGCCCCAATGACTTCCTCGCCTGGCTTTAGCTCCATGCCGAAAATCATGGTGTTGAGCGCTTCGGTGGAGTTGCGGTTGATGGCAATTTCGTTCGGGTCGGCACCGGCGAGACGGGCAAGCTTTTCACGCAGCGGCTCGCGGCCCTGGTCCATAATCTGCCACATGTAATAGGACGGACCTTCGTTGGCCATCTGGTTGTAGCGCTCGACGGCCTGCTGCACAACGATAGGCGCGGGAGAGACGCCGCCGTTGTTGAGATTGATGAGGTTGGGGTCCACGGAATATCCGCGCTGAATCACGCTCCAGTAGTCTTCGTTCTGCGCGGCGTCTGTGGCGCTCAGGCCGGTGAGTGCGGCAGAAGCGGTGGAGAACTCCGCCGCGTGCGCCTGCTGAAAGAGGCTGTTGGCGGAGAAAGCGCCAGCGAGGACAGCGGTGTTGCGCAGAAAGGAGCGGCGGCTGTTGTGGGTCATAATTCCAGACTGTAGCCCGAAGCCGCTGCACATGCCATGAAAATCTTTATGGCGAAGGGAAATATCTCTACGTAATAGAGATGAGAGACGAAGCTCAAAATGGCTCGGCCCCGCCAGGCGTCTACCTGAACGGGGCCGTTCACATTCGGCAAAAGGACTTTATAAGCCGAATTCTGTACGAAGCTCAAAGAGCTTCGCGGCGGTCATTCCTCTAGGCGCCGCGTCACCGCGGACACTCATCAGCGACCTACCCGGAGGTTTCGGCACTTGCTCGAGCCGCCTTGCCGCACCGGGCCGGTGCGGAGCACGCCCGTGGCTCTACGAGACGCGCTTTCCTCCCTATTTGGTCTTGCTCCGTGTGGGGTTTACCCTGCCTCTGGCGTTACCGTCAGAGCGGTGCGCTCTTACCGCACCTTTTCACCCTTACCCCGGTCTTGCTGGGGCGGTATCTTCTCTGTGGCACTGGCCGTCCACGGGCCTTGACGCCCGCGTCCCGGACGTTATCCGGCACACTGCCCTGCGGAGTTCGGACTTTCCTCCCCCGGTTGCCGCGGTAACGGCTCCCGGCAGCGACCGCCCGGTCCTCCTGCCGTCTCTTAGTTTACCGCAAAATCAGCCACTTATCCGCTATCATTCCCCTCATGCCGCGCAAGTCTTTTCCCGAGATTTGGGTGCCTCACCTCTCCCGAATTTGGAGATGTGGGATAGCTGCGTGGCTTTTCGCATTCCTGTTCACTCCCATTCCTACCCGTGCCCTTGAACCCACCACCCCTCTTGCCAATCTCAACCGGCAGAGCTGGGTGATGGAAAACGGCCTCCCGCAGAACACCATCCAGGCCATGGCGCAAACGGCCGACGGTTTTCTCTGGCTCGGGACCGAAGCCGGCCTCGTCCGCTTCGACGGTGTGCAATTTGCCGTCTTTGACCGCAACTCCAAACCCGCTCTCCCCGGCAATGACATCCGCGCCCTGCTCGCCGCCCCCGATGGTGCTCTCTGGATCGGCACCGGCGATGGCCTCGCCCGCCTCGACCGCGGTGTGCTCACTGTCTTTACCATCGCCCAGGGACTGCCGGGCAACTCTGTTCGCGCCCTCATTCCCGCAACCAACGGCGGCATAGTCATTGATACCGACAACGGTCCGGCCCGCTTGGATGGAATCCGCGTTATCCCGATCCCATCCGCTCTTGAGAACAACCAGCTCCACGTCATCTTCCCCAGCGGAGATACCGCAAGGGCCTCGCAAGGCGTCCTCACCCTCGTCCGCGCTAACAAAACCGAAACCCGCTTCGAAGCAGGCAAACAGCTCCCCGGCACCCGCATCCAGGCCCTGCTCGTAGACTCGCAGGGCGCACTCTGGATAGGAACCAACCGCGGTCTTGCCCGCTGGGTTCCAGACAAGTCAGCAGGCAAACTCGACCGCCTGCCGCAGACAGACCCCCTGGCCATCGCCTCCGTTCTCAACCTGCTCGAAGACCGCGAAGGCAATCTCTGGGTCGGCACGGAGACCAGCGGCCTCCACGTCCTCCGCGACCAGCGCTTCAGCTACATCGGTGCTCGCGAAGGCCTCAGTTCCGACTCGATCACCGCCATTACGCAGGACTCCGCTGGCCGCCTCTGGGTCGGCACCAACGGCGGCAGCCTCAACGCCATCCGGCTCACCCCGCCTCCCAATCAGGTGACCAAGCCCGGCGAACCATCCATCTACTCGCTCCACTTCGGCCTGCTCAGCAAAGTCATCCTCTCGCTTGCAGCCGGGCCCAACAATGATCTTTGGGTTGGCACTCCCGACGGCCTTAACCGTGTCCGGGGTTCGGCGATAGATGCCTACACTTCTGCCGATGGGCTTCCTGACGACTTTATCCGCTCGCTGCGCGTGGATAAAGATGGCTCCCTGTGGATTGGCACACGCCGCGGATTGGCTCACTGGACCTTCGATTCCGACGGCCGCGAAATTGCCAACAGCCGGATTTACACTACTGCCAACGGACTCGGCTCCAACTTCGTCGGCGCAATGACGCGGGATGCCCATGGCGATTTATGGGTGGCTACGCTTGGCGGCCTCAGCTGCATTCGCGGTGGCAAAATCACTACCTACACCACAGCCAGCGGACTTTCCAGCAACGTCATCACCGCTTTGCTTGCGCGGCCCGACGGCACGCTCTTCATCGGCACAGAAGACCACGGCTGGAACCTCTGGAATGGCAGCACCTTTCATCCCATTGCCCACCCTGACGCCAAAGGCGGCATAGAAACCACTGGCATTCATGCCATTCTTGAGGACGGCCTCGGTCATCTCTGGCTCACCACCACCGGCGGCATCGCGCGTTGCGATATCGGCTCCATCAATCCCGCGCACCCGCCCACCTCCTGCCCCAACTGGGTGGAGTTCGGCCCCTCGGACGGTTTGCGCAGCCGCCAGACCGCCGCCATGGGCCACCCCTCTGCTATCCGCAGCGCCTCCGGAACCATCTTTTTCGCTACACCCAAAGGCCTGTTGACGCTCAGCCCGGCGCGTTTCCCGGTCAACTCCGTCCCGCCGCCTGTCGTCATCGAGCGCTTCGCCGTAGACGACTTCGACCAGCCCGTCAGTCTTGGCCACGGCCCAACCGGCGCCTCCAATGCGCCTCTGCAGGTTGCCGCCGAACACGTCCACTTCCAGTTTGACTACGCCGCGCTCAGCTTTACCGCTCCGCAAAAAGTTCGCTATCGCTACATGCTGGAAGGCTTCGACAAAACATGGACCGAGGCCGCCACTCGCCGAACGGCGTATTACACCAACATTCCGCCGGGGAAATACACCTTCCGCGTGCAGGCCGCCAACAATGACGGCGTCTGGAACACCACCGGAGCCTCGCTTGCCTTCGAGCTGCGCCCGCATTACTACCAGACACCCTGGTTCTATGCCGCGCTTGTTCTTGCGCTTGTGCTGCTTGCTATTTTTGTTATCCGGTACCGCCTTAGCCGCGTTGAGCGCGAGTTTCAGGCAGTTCTGGCCGAACGTGGGCGCATCGCCCGTGAAATCCACGACACGCTGGCCCAAGGCTATGTAGGCGTAAGCGTGCAGTTGGAAGTGCTGGCTGAGCTTCTACGTAGAAATCGCCTGGACGCCGCGCAACAGACACTCGACGCTACTCGCGAGTCCGTCCGCGAAGGCCTCGCTGACGCGCGCCAGTCTATCTGGGCGCTGCGCTCTGAGGACTCGGGTGAAACGACCCTCCCTGTTCGCCTTCGCCGCATCACCGAGCAGGCCGGAAGCTCCACCCTCACTGCGCAATTTGCAATTTATGGCGCGTACCGCTCGCTGGCGAAAACCGCTGGCTCCAATCCGGAGCAGGAAATCCTCCGCATCGCCGAGGAGGCCATCCAGAATGCCACACGCCATGCCAGAGCAGGGCATCTGTGGGTGCAACTTAACTACCATCCGGCGGAAATTGAACTGGAAATCCGCGACGATGGCCGAGGCTTTAGCGCTCCCGCTGCAGGTATTGAGTCCCCGCAGGGGCACTACGGCCTGACCGGGATGCGTGAGCGCGCGGAGTCCATTGGCGCGACCCTCACGCTGACCAGCACGCCGGGCGAGGGAACAACCATCCGGCTGACGCTGCCGACCAAATGACAGCTATTAGCTCCTAGCCCTTAGCTTCTAGCTAATTGTCGCGAGAACAAAGCTGGGTGCGCCATCCATGCGCCATCTTGTTGTCGCATGGGTGGAATAACACTCCCTCTCGTTCTTCCACTTCCGAGCTAAAAGCTAAGAGCTAACAGCTAAAGGCTCTCTTCCTCCACCCACCGATGGATTCCCTTCTCCACCCATCCCTGCCACAATCGCGCATAATGGATAGCACTGTGCCTACCGAGTCAATCCGAGTTGTAGTTGTCGAAGACCATCATGTTGTCCGCGCCGGACTGATTGCCTTGCTCAATGTTGCCGATGGTATTGAAGTTGTGAGCCAGGCCGCCGACGGTGTGGAAGCCATTACGCAAATCCGCAAGCACCAGCCTGACATCACGCTTGTGGACCTTCGCCTGCCGCGTCTCTCGGGCGTCGAAGTCATTGAGCGCATCCGCATGGAAACCCCCGGCTCGCGCTTCATTGTCCTTACCACTTATGACGGCGACGAAGACATCTATCGCGCCCTGCAGGCCGGTGCGCGAGCCTACCTGCTCAAGGGCATGACGAGCGAAGAGCTAATCTCCACCATTCATGCTGTTCATGCAGGGAAACAGCATATTCCCGCTGCCGTGGCGCAGCGCCTTGCCGAACGCATCGGCACAGAAGAGCTGACGCAGCGCGAGTTCGATGTGCTGGAACAGATTGTTCATGGCAAAAGTAACAAGGAGATTGCCTCCGAGCTGGAAATCTCCGAGGCTACGGTGAAGACGCATATCAACAGCCTTCTGGGCAAGCTGGGCGTAACCGACCGCACGCAGGCAGCAACCGCTGCTATTCAACGCGGCATTGTTCCGCTGGAGTCCCTTCGCAAGAAGAGCTGAGACAAAAAAGAAGAGACGGAGACTTGTAACAGGGCATGGCTTCCGCCGTGCGGATAAGCTTGAGTCAGGACTAGGACTTTAGCCCCTGAGGAATCTCGTTTGAACCGCGCCATTGTTTTTTTCTGTGCCGCACTCTTCGCCAGCCTCTCCGCTTCCGCGCAGCGCCATGCAACATGGCATCAGGCCACGCCTGCGCAGCTTGCGTCGATTCTTCCGGACCGCGCTCCTGTAGAAAAAGAACACATTGAAACCGAGATGCGCACCGCTACCGGCATCGTGGACAGCCACGGTCACTACATTGCCGGAGTTGTTCTGCTCACCGCGGGATATTCGGCAGAAGGCAAGTACTCGCATTACATGGTTGTGCAAGCTCCCATCGCTATTGGTGGCATTCTCTTCAAGCCCGGCGACTATGCCTTTGGCTGGACCCGCTCCGACGACGGCGAAGTGCTCAGCGTGCATTTCAACGTAGCCGCTACCGGTGCGTTAGTTGGCACCGCTGCTGCTCATCGCATAACCGGCACAACCCGCGTGGAAAGCCTCCACATCTGGCCGCCGGACCGCGCTATTCTGCAAATCGGGCGCTTCTCCATTCCTTATGAAATCAAAGAGCAGTAAACAGGTGACAGGTTGCAGTTCTCGCACGGAAAAACTGTCGCCTGTAGCCTTCAACCTGTAACCTGATTTCAGAGCTATGCGCCTTGCCAGAGTTATCCCTGCACTTCTTCTTGCCTTGTTGTGTGTTGCAACATATGCACAGACCGCTGCGCCGTCCGATTTGCAATTTGCCGCTACACTTGGCGAAGAGCTTTTTCAAAACTCCGGCGCTACCGGGATGGTTCTTGTCATTGTCCGCGATAACCAGGTTCTCTTCCACGGCTACGGCGAAACCGCGCCCGGTTCGCACACGCTTCCTACGCAGGATTCCGTCCTTCGCCTCTGTTCTCTGACGAAAATTTTCACTACGGATGTTCTGGCCAAGCTGGCTGCCGACAAGACTGTTCGCCTCAGCGACACGTTGCAGCGCTATGCCCCTGCACGAACTCTTGTTCCGCGCCGCATTCAGTCCATTACTCTGGAAGACCTGGCTACGCATACGTCGGGTCTTCCTCGCGAAGTTACGCCTGTTCCTCGCGGTACGCCGCACTTTACTTTTCCGGACCACGCTACGCGCTGGAGCTGGCTGCCCCGGCAGCAGCTCAAATCCACGCCTGGAATGGTTGCACTTTACTCCAATGTGGCGTTTGATTTGCTCAGCGATGCGCTGCAAGCGGCTACGCACGAGCAGTATGCTGCGCTGCTGGCCGAGCGCACGCTGAACCCGCTGCACATGCGCAACACGACGTATTTCCCCAATGCCGTGCAATGCAGTCGCCTGCTGCAAGGTGCGCATGAGCAAGGCCCATGCACCAGCACCGAGCAGACCGCGGGCAGTTCCGGTCTCTACTCCACGGCAACGGACATGGCCATCTGGCTGCAGTACCTGCTCAGCGATTCCACTGTTGCGCAACAGCCATCGGCGCAGTCTACTTATCTGCTGCCAGCGAAGCTGATTCGCCAGCAGGGCCTTGACCATGCAGGCGCGCCAAGCGGCATTGGCCTGGGCTGGATTCATATTCTGCCTGCGGACAGTCCTTCGCACATCATTGAAAAGACCGGCGGCGGGGCGGGCTTTCAGACCTACATCGCCATCAACCATACGCATCATACGGCTATCTTTGTGGCTGCTACCGATGGTGCGGAAAAGCCGCTACTCGCTACATCCGGCACGGCTGCGCCGACTCCGCGCCCCAACCTCTTTTATGGAGCCAACCAGTTGCTTGCCGCAGTTGCCGGCTTGCCGCCACTTCCTCCGCCACCGCCAGTCCGCATCCGCAAGGCCGCGCCGGTTCGCAAGCAAACACGAGTGCACCGTCGCCGCAGATAGCGCCTCACTCAAATGGCAGTCTGCATGTGAGCCAGCGCACATGGGTAAGTGAGAGCTTCCCATAAACGGAACGTGTGCTCCGTTTATGGGAAACTCTTTCTCGTTGCGTCAAATTTATGCGCACACTTGCTTCCCTTTCCCACCGATGATGAACCTGAAGCGCGGTCGCATTCCGCGTTTGCTTATTGGGCAGGCTTTCGCCTCGTAAGACGGCTTCATCCCGGGCCATTTGTAACTTCTTTTTTGAAAGACGAGGGAAAGACCATGCGTAAGACGATCTTTGGAAGCAGGCACGAAGCAGCGAGCACTGGCCACGGCTCCGCAGCCGTTGCGGAAGCAGAGACAGCAGCGCCAGTGGCGATGGGGCATGCCAACGGTGCGGATGAGACGCTGCAGTGGTTCAAGCCGGCGTTTGATGCCTTGCCGGTGAATGCGATGTTTTGCGACCGCAACCTGATTTTGAGATACCTCAACAAGGCTTCGCGAAAGACGCTGCAGGAGCTTTCGCAGTACCTGCCGAAGCCGGTGGATCAGCTTGTCGGCAACTCGATTCATATCTTTCACAAGCGCACGGACCAGGTGGAGGATGTGCTTGGTGCAAAACATCACCACGGGAACCACAAGCTTCCTCATCGCGCCATTATTCAGCTTGGGCCGGAGAAGCTGGACCTCGACCTCGACGCGATTGTGAATGAAAGGGGCGAATATGTTGGCGTGGTGGTGGCCTGGAGCCTGACGACGAAGCGCCTTGAAGACATTGAGAAGGAGAAGAATGCGGCTGTGCGCGAGCACGTGTCGGAGGTGAACCGCCAGTTGCAGATGGTTTCAACGGCAGCGCTGGAGATTGAGTCATCGAGCGGCGAGGTGGCAAGGAATGCCGTTTCTGTGGAGTCGGCGACGAGGAAATTTTCTGACGCATCGAAAGACGGCATTGCGGCAATTGAGCATCTGCAGGAGTCGAGCGATGGTGTTGCGAGGATAGCCGACCTGATTGCTTCGATTGCGACGCAGACCTCCGTACTGGCGTTGAATGCGACGATTGAGGCGGCGCGTGCCGGGACGCATGGCAAGGGCTTCAGCGTAGTGGCCAGCGAGGTGAAGAAGCTGGCCGAGCAGACGGCTTCCGCGACGAGCGATATTCAGAGCAAGGTGACGACGATTCGCGGCGATATTACAACGGCCTTTCAGGCAATTGGAAAGATTGATTCTGAGTCGGGCGATCTGTCGAGCCTGGCGCAGCAGCTTGCCGCAGCGGCGGAAGAGCAGCGTGTTGCAACAAGAGAAGTGGCGCAGAGTGCGGAGCAGGCCGCGCAGACTACGGCGCGGATTGCGGGCACGAGCTCCATTTAAGCTGCGATTGGACAGCATGAGCCGCGTGCCTGATGCGTGCGTGGTTCATGCTGTTTGCACGGTGGATTTAGAGGAAGACTCCGAAGTGTTCGGGGTGTATGTCTTTTGCTGCGGCTTCGCCAATTTTGAGCAGTGCGGGGATGTTCTTCGGGTCATCCATTTTCTGAATCTCTTTTGAGTCCACGTTTGGAAAGCCTAGCTTCACGAGGCCCTTGTCGCTCAAGTCGGCGTTGTAGCGCGCATAGAGAAAGCTGCGGCCCTGGTCTTCTTCCAGTGGAATTTTCGGCGCTTCGTAACACTGTTCCAGCGTCATTCCGGGTTGAATGCTGCGCGGCACAAGGTCCATCAGCTCACGATCAATCTCCGCACCAAAGGTGCAGCGGCCCACGGTGCGGCAGGAAATATCCTGATCTACCTGCATGGCGTGCATGAGGTCACCGGGAATCTCCGCCACGGTGGAGAAGACGCTGCGGTTGGGCGCAGAGGGCGTTGCTCCCGGCGTGTCTGAGATGCCTGTTCCCACGGAGATGAGCAGCAGGTTCTTCTCGCCCTTTGTCCAGTTGAGCCTGTAGGCGGGGTCCGTGGCCATGCGATACAGCGCGAAGGCCGGATTGTTGTAAGGCGTAACACCGCCATCGACGAAGACGGTTTTGCTGGAGGAATTGGACTCGTCCCACTGCATGACTTCCGGAGGAAAGAAGACCGGGGCCGCGGTGCTGGCGCGAACCAGCTTCCATAGAGGCACGTTGAGATTGCACTTCGGCCCCGGCGCGTTGTACTTGGCATCGGGGTTGCTGCTTACGGGCCACGGGGAATCTGTGGTGACGTTTTTTGTGACGATGAGCAGCAGGCATTTCAGATGCTCCGGCTGCAGCGTAGTGTCGGTTCCGAAGGTCTCCTGCAGTTGCTTGGTAAGCGGGCCGGAGGGATGCAGATGCCAGAGCCACTTTGGCAGCAGGGAACGCTTGAAGATGTTTTTTCCGTAATCCTGATAAAACTGGATGATTTGCTCCACGCTCATGCCACGGGCAAGGCTTGCGGCAATAATCGCGCCGGTGCTGGTTCCGCCAATGTAGTCAAAGTAATCGCACAGCGGCTTTCCGACTAGCTCTTCTATGCGCTTGAGAATGCCGAGCGTGATGAGGCCGCGGATTCCGCCGCCATCGAGTGCCAGCATGCGGCGGGGGCGGCTTTCGGAGTAGCGAGGCAGCAGATTTTTCCAGCGTTCGGGATGAATGGGCATGGCTTTCCTCAAAGCGAACAGTTGTGTTCATGGTGTTGGAGGCTGAGTACAATGGCCCTGGGGAGTGCAGATGATTGTAGCGCTGGCGGGACGGCGTGTCGATGCGGAGGGGCAGAAGGAGCCGCGCTTTCCTGCGACCCCGGAAACGATTACGATTGTCCGCCAAAGAATTCAGCAGGTACTGCGGAAGCTTGAGGCAACGGTGCTGGTGTGCTCTGCTGCGTGTGGTGCAGATTTGCTGGCGTTGGAAGAAGCGGGCAAGCTGGGACTGCGCCGCCGCGTGATTCTTCCCTTTGAGCGCGAAAAGTTTCGCTCGACTTCTGTAACAGACAGGCCGGGTGACTGGGGGCCGCTTTACGACGCGGTTATCGACGATATGCGGGCGCGAGGAGAACTCGTTGTGCTGCACGATGGGCCGGGTGAGGCTTATGTCGAAGCGGGTCACAGAATCATCGAGGAAGCTCTCGCATTAGGCGCGGCGCTTAAGCAGGACGTAGCGGTGGTGCGCGTATGGGAGGGCCACTCTCGTGGTGAAGGCGACGTGACGGAAGAGTTCGGACAGTACGCACAGGCTAGAGGCATATCCGTAACCGAAGTTATGACACGCTAAGTGCCGCCGGAACACCATAATCAAGAGGCTGCCGGTGAAGGCGGAAGATTTTGCGCGTGCCGAAATGAAAACGGTGTAGAATCATCACGTTTTCAAAAGACTTCTACGCATAGAGAAACATTTTCCCCAGGGTTGCGTAGAGCCGTTTTTGCAGGATGTTTTCCGCACCGATGACGGACCGCCGCAAAGACATAAAAAACACTCCCCTCTCTCAAGCGGATAACTCTGCCTTGCGCGTAGCGACGCGTGAGGAATCAGGAGTTCCAGCGAATATGCCATGGGCCCCGGCCACCATGCAGCCGGATTGGTTTTGACTCCAGAGAAAGACGCAGTACGGGGTTGCAACATGGACGACAGAGCGTGGGAGATACTCATTGACCGCATTCACGACGGCAAGGTGGTGCCGGTGATTGGCAGCCGCCTGCTGATGGGTGCGGATGGACATACTTCTCTGCAAGGGGAGATTGCGAAGCAATTGCTGCAGGACTATGGGATTCCCTGCGATGCGCCGCTGCCGTTGTTTCACGAGTTGAATGAAGCGGTCTCCATGGTGCTGACGCAGAAGGGTCGCGATAAGACGCAGGAGTTGTACGAGAGCGTTCACTACGCCATTCGCAGCGTGATTCGCGCACAAAGCGCGGCGGGCAAATCTCCCATTCCGGAGCCTATTCGGCAGCTTGCGCAGATTAGCGGCTTCCGGTTGTATGTAACGCTCACGTCGGATGACCTGCTGGCGCAGGCGCTCAAGACGCGTTCCGTGGTGAATGAGATTATCCACTCGCCGAATCAGCCTACGAGTGATGCGAAAGATTTGCCTCCGGGCTGGAAGCCACAGGCCGATGAGGTGCAACTGCTTTACATGTTTGGGAAGTCGAGCGCGTCTCCTTTGTTTTCCATTCATGAAGAGGACATGCTGGAGTACGCGCATAACGTCATTTCGCATGGTAAGCAGGTTCCGCGAGTCTTTCTTGAAGAGTTGCAGGAGCGCGACCTGCTGCTGGTGGGCTGTAATTTTCCGGACTGGATGGCGCGATTCTTTCTGCGTGCAACGAATCCGCCGCAGAAGCGGCTTTCGGAAAAGATAAGTCGCGCATGGCTGGTGGGGCCGCTGCCGCCGGAAGAAAATGACACATCGTTTACATGCTTTCTGCAGCGCTACACGCTGCAAACGGAGATTTTGTCGCAGAGTTCTCCCGCGGAGTTTGTTGCGGAGCTGCATCGGCGATGGACGGAGCAGTGCGGCAACGCGGCGCAGGCCGTTGATCCTGCGGAGGACACGGCACCGCCGCGCAGCACGGCGTTCTTCATCAGCTATTCGCGTTCAACGGATGCGGACAGCGCGCGGCAACTCTACGATTCGCTGCTGGCGCAGGGGTTGACCGAAGGCGAGCTATGGTATGACCGCCGAACCATTGAGCCCGGCGAAAATTATCAGCGCAAGATACTTGATGGCATTCGCCGCTGCCGTTACTTTCTGCCGCTGGTCTCGCAGGCGGCGGATGGACGCATGCGGGGTTTTGTCTTTCGCGAATGGGATGAGGCTACGGACCTGACGAAAGAGATGAACTTCGATTTCATTCTTCCGGTTGTTGTGGATTCCGAATGCCAGCCTAGCCTTTACAGCTCGCGATGGGTGGACCAGTGGCGCGAGAAGAAGATTGACTTTGGCCACGCGCCGGGTGGAGTTCCGGATGATGTGTTGAAGAAGCGGTTTACAGAGTTGGTGCGCGAAGTACACAAACAAAGAGTCACCATGAATTAAGGACTTGCCGTGAGTACACCAGCACAAGCGGAGAATGTTGCACAGCATCCAAATGGCGTTTATGTCCCCATGGGCCACGCGAAGGTGGATGCGCAAAATCCGTGGCCGGGGCCGGATGCTTATGACGAGGCTTCAAGCAATTTCTTCAAGGGGCGCGATGCGGAAGCGAAGCAGCTTCTTCGCCTGATACGGCTTGCGCCGCTGACGGCCTTGTATGGCAAGTCAGGGCTTGGAAAGACATCTGTATTGCAAGCGGGTCTCTTTCCTCTGCTGCGCGCGCAGCATTATCTGCCCGTGTTGTTGCGCCTTGATTTTGCGGAGGGCATGAAGGATGCGCCGCTGGACCAGGTCAAGAAGCATTTGCAGGCCGCGCTCGATCATGAACGTGCGGAGTATCCGCCGATGCAGCCGGACGAGAGCCTTTGGGAATATCTGCACCGTAAGAATGGTGAGTGCTGGAGCACGGATAATTTTCCTCTTACCCCGGTGCTGGTTTTCGACCAGTTTGAGGAGCTGTTTTCGCGTACGGGAGGCAATGCCGATTTAATCAGCGAGGTTTTTCATGAGCTTGCAGACCTGATTGAAAACCGTATTCCGCCGGAGCTTGCAAGTGAGGAGGCTGCGGACAAGCGTTCGCGCCTCGATTTGTTATCGCAGCACTACTGCATTGTTCTGTCGTTCCGCGAGGATTTTCTTCCAGAGATTCGCACATGGGAGAAGCAGGTTCCTTCATTGTTGCGGAATTATCTGCGGCTTGAGTCCATGTCGCGAGAGTGCGCTATTGAAGCAATTGAACAAAGCGGCAGCGCTGTTCTGGATAAGGGCGTAGCTCCGCTCATTGTCGATCTTGTTGGCAAGCGCGACCAGAAATCCGATAACGCAGATCTCTCGGAGATGACGATTGAGCCCGTGCTGTTGAGCCTGTGCTGTACGCAGCTCAACTTACGGCGCGCGCCTGGCAAATTGATTGATAAAGATTTAGTCGAGAAGACAGGCCAGGATATTCTCGAAAGCTTTTATTACAGCGCTCTTGAAGACCGTGAGGTGCAAGGCGAGCCGGACGTTGCGCACTTTATTGAGACGTATCTCATCCAGGGTGATCGCTTCCGTGGCGATTATCCGAGGCAGGAAGCGCTTGATGAGCACAAGCTGAGCGCGATTCAGTTAGCTGCGCTTACAGACAGGATTCGTCTGCTGCGAATTGTTCCCCGCACTGACACGGCGCGCATTGAGCTGATTCATGACAGGCTTGTGCCGATTGTGCGCAAAGCACGAGACCAGCGCAGAAGCCTTGCACTGCAGGAGGAGCAGCGGCGCAAGGCGGCGGAGGCAGAGGAAGAACGTGATAGAGAGCGCAAACACAACCAGGCGCTGCGGCATGAGCGTGACGTGGCGCGGTGGTGTGGTGCGTTGGTGCTGGGTATTGCTGTTCTGTGCATGGTTTTTGCCGTATGGGCATTGAAGGAGCAGCGAGACGCGAAGACCTTGCAGAGCCAGGCGGAGAATGCAGAGCGCGGCGAGAGAATCGCGGAGATGAAAGCAGTGCAGGGCCGTAAGCAGGCCGACTTTGCGCGAAAATCCGCTGAGCTGAATGAGCAGAAAGCTCTTGCTGCGGAGCAAAGAGCCAGGAACGAGGAGCAAGCTGCCGAGGATCTGCGGCAAAACTCGGTTGTCAGTTGGGAGACATCCCGCCTGGCCGAAGGCAAGCTGGCCTTGGGCAGAGGCCGCGAGCCGCTGGAGCAGACCATGTATCGCGCTTTGGCTGCTTATCGCCTCAGCACCACCAACGGGAGATTGTCGCAGACAAAATCCGCCAGCTTGAGCGCGCTGCAGTACGTGCTGGAAAGGTCCGGGCATCTTTCGCGCATCATTCGCACGCCTGCGCTTATTCCTACGCCCGGTCTGCAGTTCAGTCCTGATGGAAAAATTCTTGCTGCAGGTACGGACAATGGAACCATCTGGCTGCTTGATGCAGCAAGCTACCGCCATATCGGTACGCTCGATTGCACGCAGCCGTCCAGCGGAGAATCCGCATGGGCGCTGGCATTTAATGCTGATGGTTCCCGTCTTGCAGCGGGCTTCTACAGGAATGGAGCGCCGGGCCGCGGTTTGGTTTGCATCTTCGATGTGCCTGAGCGCAAGAGCATTCTCAAGTGGTCGAGCGTGGAACATGGAGGCCCGCCCGGCAATGTGGACAGTATTGCTTATGGCTCCAACGGTGGCCGCGAGCTTGTAGCGATTGGCGGGACTGACGGAATGCTGCGCGAGTTGGACGTGAGCACCGGAAAGCTGCTTCATCCGCCTACGCCGGCCAGGTCGGAAGTGGTGGCGGTTGATATTAGTCCGGATGGCAGCAGGATTGCCGCGGGTGGTTATGACGGCGTCATACGAGTATGGAATACAAAAGACCTCGACAACGCGAATGCAAAGCCAGAAGAGCTTCTTGGGCATGAATCTATCGTTGAGCAGGTCGCGTTTGCTCCTTCCAACTCGAATGTTCTTTTCTCCGGCGGCAATGATGGCCGTGTCTTTGTCTGGAATGTGAAAGGCCGTTGTGCGACTGAAAAGAGCAGCGCGCAGGAGGCCATCATCAACGGCATCGCTGTGAATCGCCAAGGCATCCTGGCGGTCGCGGGCGGAGATGGTTTTGTGCGGCTGTTCCGTCCTGAGAAGGCTGGCGCTCCATGTCCGGCAAAAGAGCCTCCGGCAATGCAGGTTCTTCCGGAAGGGGCGCTGCTCGGGCACTCCGGGCAAATCCTGGCGGTGGCGTTCAATCATGACGGCAACCGGCTTGCGTCCACTGGGCTCGACCGGTCGATTCATATCTGGTATCCCAGCACGGGCGGCTTTGCCAGCGCATTTCTTGCGCAGGAGCCGTCTCATGAATCAACGACTGTCATCGGGGTCAGCCCTGATGGAAAGTTCATTGCCGCAGGTGACAGCAAGGGGTACATCTCCCTTTGGCCTCATATCAGAGAGGGCGTAGAACCGGTAGCCCTGATGCCGCTTCGAGCATGGAAGGCGCACAACTCTGCTGTGCACAGCCTCATGTATCTGCAGAGAGGCAAGCAGTGGGTAATTATCAGCGGCGGCGATGACGGCATTCTCAAGAGCTGGGATGCCGGTTCAGGAAGACAGATTGGCGGCGAGATGGTGGATTCCACGTTGCCTATCCGTTCAATTACTTCTTCACCGGATGGAAAGACGCTGGCCGTGGGCAGCGCCGATGGAATTGTGCGGCTATGGAATCTCTCAACAGGCCGCGCAACTCTGATGATTCCTCCGCCCGGCACGCCGGAAGACAACGGGTTAAGCCCATCGAAAGGCCAGGAAGGCTATGAGCTAAACAGTGCCGCCTTCAGTGACGATGGCCGGTATCTCGCAATCGGTTCCAACTTTGAAGACCTGCGAGTAGTGGACCTGCGCAGTCCCATTGCCGGAAATCGTTTCAAGGAAAGCACGCTGTACGGGCAGCACATGGGCATCACTTCCATTGCTCACAGCCAACATGCGTGGCTGCTTTCCGGCGGCAGTGACGGCAGTATTCTTGAGTGGCAGCAGAAGGCCCTGGGCCAGCTTTCAAGAAAGAGCCTCGAGACGCTGGACCAGTTTGAATATCGCATGGGGTTCCGTGGCGCGCGCAACCCGGTGCCTATCCTGTCAATGGATGCAAGCAGAGATGGAAGGCTGATTCTTGCTGGCGGAAGAAGCGGCCAGATACAGCTTTGGGATGGCCTGAGCCATGAGCTGATTAGTGATCGCTTCACGGCGCACCAGGCTCCGGTCACCTCGGTTGCGCTTGCTCCGGATGCAAGCTTTTTTGTCACGGCCGACAAGTCAAACATCTTTGTATGGCCGGGGCCGGATCGCTGGGCCGATATTCTTTGCTCCAAGCTGAGCTGGAATATGAGCCGCCAGCACTGGCGCGAGTGGATCTCTCCCACGATTCCATACCGGGAGCAGTGCCCCGGACTTCCCATTGAAGCGGACGACGAGCAGCTTACCGCGCATCGGTAGAATGAGTTGGCTTAACGAGTCGCAAAAGCGGCTGTGGCAGGTGATTGACCGGCCACAGCCGCTTTCTTACTTCTGAATAAAGGCCAGCAAATCCGCATTGATCTGCTCGGCATTCGTTGTCGGCATGCCATGCGGAAAGCCGGGATAGAACTTTGTCTCCGCGTTCTTGAGCAGCTTGGCAGACAGAGGGCCAGCGTCAGCAAACGGCACAATCTGGTCGTCCTCTCCGTGCATTACCAACATGGGCACGTTGATCTTCTTCAAATCCTCCGTGAAGTCCGTCTGCGAGAAAGCGACAATACCGTCGTAATGCGCTTTTGCGCCACCCATCATTCCCTGCCGCCACCAGTTCTGAATAACGGCCTCGGAAGGCTTTGCGCCCGGACGGTTGAAGCCGTAGAACGGGCCTGCCGCAACATCGCGATAGAACGCAGAGCGATTGGCCGCAAGCTGCGCCTGGAATCCGTCGAAGACCTCCTTCGGAAGGCCGCCGGGATTCGCTTCGGTCTTCACCATCAACGGAGGAACGGCGCTGATAAGCACGCCCTTTGCCACGCGGCTGTCTCCATGCCGCGCGATGTAATGCGCCACTTCACCGCCGCCTGTGGAGTGACCAACATGCACGGCATTCTTCAGGTCAAGATGCGCCGTCAGTTCCGCAAGATCATCGGCATAGTGATCCATGTCATGCCCATCCGACACTTGCGAGGAGCGTCCATGGCCGCGGCGGTCATGCGCAATTACGCGATAGCCGTGGTTGAGGAAGAAGAGCATCTGCGTATCCCAGTCATCCGCAGAAAGCGGCCAGCCATGACTGAAGACAATGGGCTGCCCTTTGCCCCAGTCCTTGTAGTAAATCTGCGTGCCGTCCTTAACAGTAATTGTGCTCATGTGACTCTCCTTGGGGTGTTGCGGGGTAGACATCTGTTCAAGCGTTGCCGCTGCTGCAGAGCGTGACAGCATCATAATCGCTGCCGTGGAAGCCGCCTTTTGCGGGATACGGAAAAGTAATTTCTGCAAGTGACTCTACGTGGCGTTGCAGCAGAAGTTCAGCCTCCATGGAAGGCCTGCGCGGGTACTCAAAAGTAGCGGGCTTTGAATCTACTTCAGGGGCTGCCTGGTACGCCGCGCTGCGGTAGAGTCATACCAGCCCTTTTGTTGAACCCATGATCGTGCTAGAGATGATGGAGGCGGGGCAGCATGCTCCAAGGAGAACCCATGTCTCTTTCCTATGACGCCATCATCATTGGAGCCGGTCAGGCCGGCCCTTCGCTTGCAGGCCGCATCACCAGTGCTGGCCGCCGCATTGCATTCATCGAGCGCGATCTCTTTGGCGGAACATGCGTCAACACCGGCTGTACGCCTACCAAGGCAATGGTGGCCAGCGCCTATGCTGCGCACCTGGCCCGCCGTGGCGCGGAGTTTGGGGTTGGCATTGAGGGCGGCATCCGTGTTGATCTCAAGGCAGTCAAGGCGCGCAAAGATGCGATTGTCGCCAAATCCCGCAATGGTCTTGAACAGTGGTTGCGCTCCATGCCGGGCTGCACGGTCTATCACGAGGCTGCACGCTTTCTCTCTGCGCATGAAGTAGCGGTTGGCGGGGAAGTTCTTACGGCTCCGCAAATTTTTCTCAACGTTGGTGCGCGGCCCGCGGTGCCCAGGATGCCCGGCATTGAGAATGTGCCTTATCTCACGAGCACTGGCCTGCTTGCGCTGGAAGCTCTTCCCGCGCATCTCATCGTAGTGGGCGGAAGCTATGTGGGGCTTGAGTTTGCGCAGATGTTTCGCCGCTTCGGCAGCGAGGTCACGGTTGTTGAAAAGGGCGACCGGCTGATTCGCCACGAAGATGAAGATGTCTCCCATGCTGTTCAGGAAATCCTTGCCGCCGAAGGCATTTCCTTTCGCCTCAACGCGGAATGTATTTCGCTCCATGGCAGCGGAGAAGACGTTTCCGTTGGCGTTAACTGCAATACGGGAGAGCCTGCCGTGAAAGGCTCGCATATATTGCTGGCAGTGGGCCGCGTTCCCAACACAAACGATCTGGGCCTCGGTGAAGCAGGCGTTAAGGTCGATGAGCATGGCTTCATCGTTGTAGACGATCAACTGCGCACAAGCGTGGAAGGCATCTGGGCTATGGGCGATTGCAACGGCAGGGGCGCTTTTACGCACACATCCTACAACGACTTTGAAATCATTGCGGCCAATTTGCTCGACAACGATCCGCGACGCGTGAGCGACCGCATTCCTGTCCACGCGCTCTTCATCGATCCGCCGCTCGGACAGATAGGCATGACAGAGGCAGAGGTGCGCCGTTCAGGCAGGCCGGCGCTCATCGGCACACGGCCCATGACCAAGGTTGGCCGCGCTGTTGAAAAGGGGGAATCGCAGGGCTTTATGAAAGTGCTGGTGGATGCGGAGACGCGGCAAATTCTTGGAGCATCGATTCTGGGCACCGGAGGCGATGAGGCGATTCACTGCCTCCTCGACATCATGTATGCCAAGGCGCCATATACAACGATTCAGCGAGCCGTGCATATTCATCCCACTGTCAGCGAGCTTATTCCCACGGTGCTTGGCGATCTCAAGCCTCTTGCCTGAGCTGCCATTATTGCGTAAACGCTTTTGGCGTATCGGACTCGTGCGGTTCATCCTCGGGCCGCCGCATGGAATACAGCCGATGCAGAAACCGTGTAGGCCATCCGGCCATATTGTCGCTTTGAAGATAAGCCTTCTGCGCATCCACGCGAACCTGGATCAGCGTGCCGCTTTCCGCAGAGCTCGCAAGATCGAATTTTCCACCCAGATTACGGGCGCGCTCACGCATGCCGGGAATTCCCCAGTGCCCGCTCTTGAAGCCTGCACGCACGACCGCTGCATCCATTCCTCGCCCGTTGTCGCGGCAAACTATCTGCAACTGCTTCGCTCCATACGTCAGCTCCAGCACAATCTCCGTAGCTGCGGAATGCCGCAGCGCATTCGTCAGCGCCTCGCGTCCAATCGAGTAAAGCTCATCCCGCACAAGCGGCCGCAGTTTGCGCGGCTGGCCCTTCACCACCAGCCTCAGGGATGTTCCATCATCATTTCTCATGGAATCGAGCGTGCGGGTTAGCCGCTTCTCCAGGTCGCCCGCTGAAACAGTTTCCGATCGCAGCTCTCTCACCTTTTCGCGCCCTTCGCTAATCACTTCATCGGCGCGGTTCAACGCATCACGAAGCACAGCCCGCACGGGCTCGTCTTCCGGCAAGCGTTCCGTGGCAAAGTGAAACCGCAGGATCAGCCCTTGCACGCCCTGCAGCAGCGTGTCATGCAGATCTCTCGCAATTCTTACCCGCTCCTGCGCACGCTCTTCCAGCCGCTGCCGCAACTGTGCCGTAATCTGCTTTACGCGCAGCCTGTAGATAAGCCACACCACTCCAAGAACCGGAATGGCGCAGAGCAGATAAAACCACCATGTTCGATAAAACGGAGCCTTCACGGTCAGCTTCATCGGCGCGGGCAACTCGCTCCACGGCCCGGTTCCGCTTGCGGCCCGCACGCGGAACAGATAATTCCCCGCTGGCAGGTTGGTGTAGAAGGCCTGCCTGCGGCTGCCCGCGTCCTGCCACTCCTTGTCCTGCCCATCGAGCATGTACTGGTATTCCACGCGGTCCGGCGAGCTTAAATCCACGCCGATGTAATTGAACTCCAGCGTCTTCAGCCCGCGTGCGCCCACCGTCACGGACTCGCCCTCCGCCGTGCGATGAACTACGCCATTCTCCACCACGGACTCCAACACAACATTCGGCTTTGACTCCGCCCGCCGCGCCAGCGCCGGGTCAATCGATACCAGGTGCCCTGAAGTGGCAAACCATATGATTCCTCGCTTATCAATCACCGCGGAAGGCGTAGGTTTGCTCTGCGCCGGCGCGCCCACCAGGCCGTCCTGCTCATTGATAAGCTGAAAATCCATCGTGTAATCAGGGTTCTCGACAGACTTCTTCCACTCCGCCTCCGGTAGACGAATTACTCCCGAGCCCGCATTCAGCCACAGGTCACCAAAGCGATCTTTCACTATTCCGGAAATTCCCCGCAGCAGCCCCGGCGCACCCAACTGCATGGAGTGAAACCTGTTGCCATCAAACCACGCCAATCCATCCGATCCACCTGCGAAGATGTGGTCGCCGCCATCAAAAAACGCTGTGACTGCGTTGAGCGCCAGCCCATCCTGCTTTCCAAATGCGCGGTAGCCTCGCCCATCATCCAGCACAACCTGGTTGTGCGGATACCCAAGCCATACGCGCCCGTCGCGGCTCTTCATCATGGAGAGCGGCGACTCCTTTGGAAGCTCCGGTGCCATGACATGTTCCCATTTACCGTCATAGCGCCAAAGCCCGTGCCCTTCAAAACAAGCCAACAGCGCTCCATGCGAATCTTTGCCCAGGCACCAGGTCTCCACCTGCCGGGCCTCAGGCGGCGAAGGAATCCGCAGCGGCGTGCCGCCTGTTTCCGGGTAGCGATAAAAGTCTCGCGTAATCTGATCCAGCATCCACACGGACCCATCGCTGTCCTGAAACAGCGAACTGCTCCCATGTCCTTCGCCAATAAACGACAGACGGCCATCGCGCAGTCGCATCAGCGGCTTGTCCATGTCATGCAGCCATATGCCGTCATTGCGATCGGCTACCAGCGCGGGGTAGTAGTCAAGCTGAACTCCATGAAACGGCGCCAGCGGCGATGGCCGGAACCTGTCCAGACCCCGCGCCGTTCCTACCCAGATGAGGCCCTGGCGGTCCTGCAGAATCGCGCGTGTCTGCCCATCGGTCAGGCCGTTCGCTGCCGTGTAATGTTCCACCTGTTGCGTCTTTGCATCTTCCGGATGGCGGATACGCGTGAGCCCGCCAAAGTCGTTGGCCATCCATATGCTGCCATCGCGGTCCGTCAGCAGCAGCGGAACGCCGGGAATCTTCACGCCCTTTGCAGCCTGCCCATCCGCAAGCGGCCTCACGCTTCGCCACGCATTGCTGATCCACATTTGGCCGCTGGGAAGCTGTACAAACTGGTTCACAACGTTGGCTGAAACAGGCACAAGCGTAAATTGCCCTGTGCCCTTCTTCTGCTCATAGACATGTCCTTTATCCGCAGTCCAAAGATTCCCATCGCGATCGAAGAACAGCGAGTAAAGACCATCGGAGGCTACGCCATGCAGCGCGGAATAGTTTTCCCAGCGGTTGCCCGTGAAGCGCATCAGTCTGCCGTCAGCCAACGCCCACACTGAGCCATCATCGCGGCAGAGCAACTGCGAAGTGGACTCGCTCACGAGCCCGCTGCTGTTGTCGTAATCAATCTTTTTGCCGCCGCGCAGATACGTAATTCCGCCCATGCGGTAACCGATCCACAATCCTCCATCGCGGTCCGCTGCCAGCGCGGCCACGTTGGAAGAAGGCAGCCGTGGATCAGCCGACGTAAATGGATACGACTGAAATTGCAGCCCGTCAAAGCGAAAGAGTCCAAAGCTGGACCCGATCCAGAGGTATCCGTCGCGAGTCTGTGCCAACGCGGCAATATCGCTTGGCGCGCCATCGCGCCGCGTCCAACTCATGTGCGCCAGGTCTTCCAGCGGCTGCTTGCGCGTGCTCCCTGTGTGGTCATTCTTCGCTGCGTGCCAGCGCTGTGCCGGCATTACGCTTGCAGCCAACAGCAGAAGCGCAACTGCCGCGGCTCGCGGACAATGCAGCGCGTTCAACATTCTTCGCCTCGCCGCAATCGTCCGTGCTTTCATTTTTTTCTCCATAGGAGTTAAGAAAATTCAGGGCCGGACTACCCGTCAAAGAAGCCGCGCTTCATTGCAATCAGCACCGCATGCGTGCGGTCATTCGCCTGCAACTTGGCCATGATGTTTTTCATGTGTCCCTTCACCGTATCTTCGGTGATTCCCAGATTGTCGGCCACCAGTTTATTCGGCTGCCCCGTGGCCACAATTCGCAGCACCTCAATTTCACGCGCGGAAAGCCTGTCTGAGCTGATGTTCTCCGCCATCTCATGCGCAATCTCAGGCTGAATGCGCCGCCGTCCGCTATGCACGTCACGAATCGCCTGAACCAATTCCTTGCGCAGCGATCCTTTTAACAGATAACCTGCCGCCCCTGCCTCCAGCGCCCGCGTTGCCTGCATGTCGCCGGAGTAGGTGGTCAGTACCAGCACTCGTGCCGTGGGCACTGCCCGCCGAATCGCAATCGTGGCTTCAATCCCGTTCATCCCCGGCATCTGCAGGTCCATCAGTGTTACATCCGGCCTGTGACGCAAGAACAACTCCACTGCTTCCTGCCCGTTCGATGCTTCGGCCACAATCATCATGTCGGGCTGTGACTGGATGGCGAAGTTAATTCCATCCCGCACCAATGGGTGATCGTCTACAGACAAAATCGTAATGGGCGCGCCGGACTTCAATCTCACCTCGGAGCCACAGTATAGTCAACTCCGGACTGCAGTACACCACACTTTCGAGGGGAGTGTTCTGCCGTAAGGCTGTTATTTTGCTGGCGATAATCTGGGCCACGAAAGAGTTGTGGCTGGGCGACTCCGAATAAGCTACCGCCAATTACAGGCGGTCGCCAGGCTTTCTTATAGCGTGTAATGTAGCGCTCGCAAGGAGAAGCAGCATGATGAAGGCCATGCAAGTGGTACCGCGTCCGCACAGCGCGGGAGAAGACAGGGACGGATGTTAGCGTGGTGCTGCCCCCGGACGTTGTGGCGGAGGTGCTGACGGTCCATGCGAAAAACTCCAACACCCGTTTCATCTTCTGGAGCGGGGAGGGCGAACCGGGCGCAATCGTGAAGAGCTACCAGAAATACCATGTCGCTCCCTGCTTCAAGGCTGCGGGGCTTCATGAGGAGGGCTTCATGGTTTCCCATCGGTTGCGGGATACGTTCGCCGTGGAGATGCTTGCCAGTGGTGCATCCTTGGAATCCGTTTCCAAGCCACTCGGGCATAAGAGCATCAAGACGACCGAGCGGAGTTATGCGGTTTGGGTGGTATCGCGGCAGGCACAGTTAGACGCGCAGGTAATGGCGGCATAGGCAGGCAAAGAGCGAGCCATAGGCAAGGCAGCTTAAAGGCGGTGACACAGTTTTGACACAGAAACGCCGCGCTGCTTCCAGTTCGCTTTTATTTTCAATGAGTTAGATATGGAGGCGCGGGTCGGGATCGAACCGACGCATAAAGGTTTTGCAGACCTCTCCCTTACCACTTGGGTACCGCGCCCTGGCAAGGCTTGTCTGAAAAGGTTGGATTGGTGGCTCCGAGTCCGCCGTAGCCATTCCGGTTGGCACCGGAGGGCGGACTGGAGCGGGAGACGAGATTTGAACTCGCGACCCTCGCCTTGGCAAGGCGATGCTCTACCACTGAGCTACTCCCGCTTGTTGCAAGATCAAGTATACAAATCAGACGGCCTTGGGTCAAACTCCGGCGGGCGCAATTCCTGCGGCTTTTGTGGCATTGCCGTTGCCGTTCTCTACCTTCACGATTTCGCCATCGCGCATGTAGAGAATGCGGTCGGCAATCTGCGCCGCTTCCGGGTTATGCGTAATCATCAGGACGGTCTGCTTCAGCTCACGATTGGAGCGCTGCAGCATGTCCAGCACGGCCTGCGAGTTCTTGGTGTCCAGATTGCCGGTGGGCTCGTCGGCAAGAACAATCGCCGGGTGCGACATGAGCGCGCGGGCAATGGCAACGCGCTGCTGCTCGCCGCCGCTCAGCTCCGATGGGCGGTGCTTGAGACGGCTCTTGATCGAAAGCAGGTCGCTGATGTGGTCCAGGAACTGCGTATCGAGTGGCTCCTTGCGTCCGCTGATCTCGTAGGCAATTTCAATGTTGCCCATGGCGGAGAGTGTCGGCAGCAGGTTGAATTTCTGGAAGATGAACGCGATGCGCTGCTTGCGAAGCTGCGTGCGCTCGGCGTCATTCAGGGTGGCAAAATCAACGCCGTCAATCACAATGCGCCCACTGGTGGCCTGCGTCAGCCCGCCGAGCAGGTAAAAAAGCGTGGACTTGCCCGAGCCGGACGGACCGACGATAGCGACAAACTCGCCCCGGTTGACTGAGAACGAAACGCCCCGCACCGCAGGCACTTCCAAACGCCCCGAGCGGTAGATCTTGGTCAGGTTTTCGACAAGGATGATGGGTGATTCAGTCTGGTCCGGCACGTTTTTGATTGTATATGGGATGCTGTGTGTTTCTTCCGGCGGATATCTGGTGGGACTTCCTGTTGTTTTTGGAGTTGGCAGAGCGGGTTGTTTCTTTGGGGTTTTATCGCAGGTAACTTATTGGTTATTTATATAGTTATTTAGGATTTTTGCTGTTTATTGATTGGTTAACAGGTTTTGGAAAAGTGGTTACTTTTCCAAAAAATAAAAATTCTTTCCTTTTTTCTGGTTCGGGGAGGTGGGTTTATGGTCGCGGTGACCCCCTCCTGCCTGGCGGATGCGCAGAGCTTCCAAAGCATGCCTCAGGGGCGAAAGCCCCCGGTGCTTTCTTTTGGCTTTTGATTGCCGGGGATAAATCCCCGGCCTACCTTTTGTGCCGGATGCGTCTGGTGCTGTTGGTTTTCTTGTAATACTTTTAAATCAATTGATTAGGTGCGGAATTTGGTGTTTCTTGATTGGTTAAGGGGTTTCTGAAAAGTGGTTACTTTTCAGAAAAAATGGCGCAAAAAAACTTTTTTGGGTCTGGAAAGACAGAAAGCCCGGTTCGCTAGAACCGGGCTTTCTTGTTGGTGATTTTGAGTATGGCACAAAAGGGGTTAATTGAGCGCAAGAGTTATCCACAGATTTGGGATTTATTTTGCATTGAGTGCAGCGTCGTTTATGGAAGAGCTTAGAGGGGAGAACCTGCGCTATCGGTATCCCACCCTTGCGCCAGAAAAAGCCGCAAGGATGGGGCATGGGATATTTGTGGGAGAACTGGCGGGGGAACTGGCGGTATGGGTATCCCGGGTCTTCAACTGCAGAGACCTTTCGGTAAGTTCAGGGCAGGCCCTGGGTTCCAGCGCTTCGGCTAGTTCAGAGCGTCTGAATTGCAGCCGATACAAAAGAAACAGCTTTCAAAACGGCGCAACACGGAACGCTCACCGTGCGAATCACGATAAAATAGACTTTCAGCAATTTTGGAAGGCAGGAAGCAGCAGGATGACAGTGGAATTGCAGTCGGCACTTGTGAAGAACGTGGAAGCGGCAGCGGCGAAGGCCGGGCTGGCCGTCTCCTCCATTACGCAGGGAGCGGATTTTCATGGCGCTCCTACGGCGGTCTTTGAACTGGGATTGCCGGGCGTAACGGGCAAGAGCCTCAAACTGGAGCTGAGCGATACGTTCGACTTCAACAAGCCAGAGTTGTTGCCGGAGTTTACGGCGCACCTTGCCGCTGCTGCCAAGCGCCTGCGCAATCCGCGGCCGGATGCTTATGTGACGATGGGCGGGATTCCGATTACGCTGGGCAAATTCCAGTGGCCGTTTCATAAATCGACCAGCGGCGCGGATACCTATATTGTTCATGGCGAGATGCGGCTGGCCGATGGCGGCGCTGAGGTGCTGCACTCCAAGCTGGCAGCTTCTGTGACGGTTACGTTTGCCGAGATTGTTACGGCGATGGAGCAGCCGTATGCCGAGGACTTTATCTACAACGCCGTTCGCAAGACGGTGGACCTGGGACAGCTTGAGTTCCTGAAGTCGGGCAACCGGCAGCCGGTCTTTGTGACGACTCGCTTCTACTCGCGCTGGCAGAAGAAGTTTGTCTTTACCGATACCGATGACGCGGCGCGGCTGAACTTCCTGCTGAGCAAGGTTTACTGGCTGAGCGGCGTGCTTGGGCAGAGCCAGCCTGTGTGGATTGCCGATCCGCAGGATGCGCAGTATCTCAACACAACGGAAGAAGGGCTGCTGAAAGCGGCGAACCTGGATGCGGCGAAGGGCTTGCTGCAACTGGATGGCGAGTTTGCTTCGGCAACTCCCGCATTGCTTGCGAAGGGCGAGGAGTTCAAGGCGACTCTTGAAGCGTCTTTGAACTTCACCAAGCCGCACTTCAACGAAAGCATGCGCGCCGGCGAAGCAAACATGTAGGACTAGCCGTCCGGGCGGATGCGCCTTTGGCGCCGTTCGTGCTGATATGTGCTATTGTGCATTTCCGATCCCTTGCGCTAGAAAAAGCGCAAGGGATTTTTGCATCAGGTCAACGATGTTCCGCAGGCGCTGCAGAAGCGCGAGCCGGGAGCGTTGGTGGTGTTGCAGCGCGGGCAGGCCAGGAGCGTGGAGGGTGGTGCGATGTTTGTTGGCGGCGGCGGAGTGCTTGCAGCATAGGGGGTGCTCCACGCTTGAGGGGGCGCCATACCGAGGGATGCAGCAATGGCTGCGGCTTGCACGGCGTTGAACTCGCGGACGCGGCCGGGCATGAAGAAGCATTCGATGAAGCCGAGAAATGCCGGTAGTCCGGTCCAGAAGAAGATGAGGTAGAGGATGCCGAGGCCGGTGCGGCGGAGATAGAAGTGGTGCACGCCGAAGGCGCCGAGGAAGAGCGCGAGCAGTACGCCGGCAAGCTCGTCGCGGCGCGTGACGTTGTACTGTTCACGAAAGATTGCTTCGGTATTGGTGTACGGGAGGGTGCTCATCGTGCAGATCCTTATGTTTCAAAAGCAAGAATACGCTGGATTGTAGAACCAAGTTCCCTTGGAGGCATCTAAACCGAGTATGACGACGGTTTCTGCTGTGGCTGGTGGTGTGTTTGCGATTGGCGGAGATATGCCGGTACATCGGCTGGGTTATGGAACGATGCGGCTGGTGGGCGAGGGCGCATGGGGCGAGCCCGACGATGCCGAGGAAGCGAAGCGCGTGCTGCGGCGCGCGGTTGAGCTGGGCGTCAACCTGATTGATACTGCCGATGCGTATGGGCCGGAGATTGCGGAGCGGTTGATTGCCGAGGCGCTGTATCCGTATCCCGCGGGGCTGGTGATTGCGACGAAGGGCGGAATCACGCGGCAGGGACCGGCGAAGACAGAGTATGTGGGGCGGGCTGGGTACCTGATTCAGTGCGTGGAGATGAGCCTGCGGCGGTTGAAGCTGGAACGGATTGATTTGTATCAACTGCACAGGATTGATCCACGCACGCCGCTGGAAGAGAGTTTGGGCGCACTTCAACGCATGCAGGAGCAGGGAAAGATTCGGCACATTGGACTGAGTGAAGTTACGCCGGAGCAGATTGAGGAAGTAGAGAAGATTGTTCCGGTGGTGACGGTGCAGAACCGCTACTCGCTTGGCGACAGGCGAAACGAAGAGACACTGAACTATTGCGAGCGGCGCGGGATTGGTTTTATGCCGTGGTATCCAATGGCCGGTGGAAAGATGTTGAAGGCAGAAAGCCCCGCAATGACGGCCACGGAGCAGCTTGCTGCACGATATGGAATGAGTACCGCTCAATTCGCGTTAGCATGGTTATTAGAGCGTTCGCCTGTGATGCTGCCAATTCCGGGGACTTCCAAGGTTGCACACCTTGAGGAGAATGTACATGCATCGGTGATTGCCGTCACACAGGATGAATGGCGCGCGCTTGAAGAATGTTGGAAGTAAGTTAATCGTTGGAAATCGCAAGAAATAGTAGTGACAGGGCTTTACGCGCTGGCAATACAGCGCTACGCTACCAAGTGAAGTCGTTACAGAGTGGCTGTGACGGCACCTCGTTGTTGTCATTGCGCCGGTTTATCACCATGCGGACAGGAGTCGGCCTGTCGTGGGTGTGGGTGAACTCAAACCACAGGAACGCATCCCCCAAGTGAAAGTGCGTACATTCCATTTTCGATATGCAGCAGTAGCCGCGGCGCTGACGAGTGCAGCAGCGGTTGCGACGGCGTCTTCGCCGACTTCGATTTTCTCCACGCTGTCCACGCCGGCGGCGCAGGAGAATGGCATCGCGATTTTTGTGCTGGGCATCTGCGCGGCGATTTTTATTGCCGTGGCGTCGCTGCTGGCATATGCCATGTGGAAGTTTCGCGCAAAGAAG
>NZ_JBZYWK010000035.1:0-23302 GCF_059115385.1 Occallatibacter sp. FHG110214_02
GGGCCCAGCGCACAAAGCGCTTGTGCACGGTCTTGTACTTGCCATAGCGGTCGGGAAGGTCGCTCCAGCGCGCTCCGGAACGCAGCACCCACAGCACGCCGTTTACAAAGATACGGTTATCGGCTGCTGTGCGGCCCACATGCTCCTTGCGTCCAGGCAGAATATCCTTGATCCGCTCCCACTGCGCCTCGCTTAACTCGTACCGGCTCGCCATACTTACACTGCAGCAGCTCGACCAACGCACGCAAAGTGTATATGTCGATACGGCCTAGCTAAACAGATCCTTCATCTTATCCAGAAATGAAGGCGAAGCCGGCTTGTTCTCCACCTGCAGCGCATCTTCCAGTTGACGCATCAACTCGCGCTGCACCTTCGTCAGTTTCTTCGGCACCTGCACAACCACGGTCACCACAAGGTCGCCCTTGCCGCGCGTGTTGAGCACCGGCACGCCACGCCCGCGTACATGCAGCTCTTTCCCGCTCTGCGTGCCTTCGGGAATCTTCAAGCTGACCGGTCCGTCAATGCCTTCAATCTCAATCTCCGTGCCCAGCACAGCCTGCGGAAAACTGATCGGCACCACGCAGCGCAAATCGTTGCCTTCGCGCTCAAACACCTCATGCGCGCGCACCGAAAGCACAACATACAGATCACCCTTCGGCCCCGCACTGCGCCCCGCATCGCCCTCACCCGAGTAGCGAATCCGCGTGCCGTCTTCCACGCCCGGAGGAACCTTCACGCCCAGCTTGATCTCCTTCGCCACGCGAGTCTCGCCGCGGCAAGTGGTGCAAGGGTCCGTCACAACCTGCCCCGTTCCACCGCAAGCCGAGCACGTCCGCGCCACGCTGAAGAATCCTTGCTGATAGCGAATCTGTCCGCGTCCCTGGCACTGCTGGCACATCACCGGCCCGCGCCCGGAAGCACTGCCACTGCCGTTGCAGGTTCCGCAAACCTCAAGCCTGCGAACCTTCACCTCAGTCTCAATGCCAAAAATCGCATCTTCAAAATTGATGGTCAGGTCCACGCGCAAATCATCGCCGCGATGCACACGGCTGCGTCCCTGCCCGCGGCCTCCGCCGCCGCCAAACATCTCGCCGAAGAGATCGCCAAAAATATCCCCAATATCAACGTTTCCGGCAAACCCGCCGCCAAACGGACCGCCGGCCCCAGCAGCACCCACGCCCGCATGGCCATAACGGTCATACGCCGCGCGCTTCTCTGGGTCGCCGAGCACCTGGTAGGCCTCGCTCGCTTCCTTGAACTTCTCTTCCGCCGCCGCATCTCCGGGATTGCGGTCAGGATGATACTTCAGCGCCTGCTTGCGATACGCGCTCTTCAAATCCTGCTCGCTCACGTCCCGCGAGACGCCAAGCACTTCGTAATAATCTGCCTTTGCCACCGTTGCCACTTAACTCACTTCCGCAAATGTTGTTCCGGCATTACTGCCCGTGCCCCATCCTTGCGACTTTTCCGTCGCAAGAATGGAGATACCGAGGAACTCTACTCATTCACCTGTTTCGGATTCGAAGCCACGCGCACCATCGCCGGCCTTAGCAGCCGTTCGCGAATCTTGTACCCGCGCCGAATCTCTTCCGCCACATGCTGGTCCGGCAAATCGTCGCGCTCCACGGAACCCAGAGCCTCATGCACGCGAGGATCAAACTCCTCACCCACAGTCGGAATCGCCGTAACCTGCAGCCCGCGCAGAATCTCTTCCATCTGCTTCACAATCAGCTCCACGCCCGACTTCATCTGCTCCGCCGAGCCCGTAGCCTTCAGCGCCAGCTCAAAGTTATCCAGCACCGGCAGAAACTGCTCCACCACGTTGCCGGTTGCGTAGTCGCGAAACTCCGCCTTCTCACGCTCGCCGCGTTTGCGCGCATTCTCAAACTCAGCCTGCAGCCGCGCCACGCGGTCCACAAGCGCATCGCGCTCCGCCTTAAGCTGGTCAAACTCAGCCTTGCTGACAGTCTCATCAACCGCAGGCGTCTCCGCCGCGGCATCCACCGTCACTTCTTCCGGATTGTTTTCCGTTTCCTTCAATTCCACTTCCTGTTCAGACATACCTCTCCACAACTTCCCTAACTTAGTGCTGAATTTCCTTGGATGTTTCAAGAATAAATCTCGATTCCACAGCGCAGGCTTCCTGCATTTCGGTTGTCATTCCGGATACCGCACAGAACCGATTTCGCTTGTCCCTATTCTCTTGTCCCTATTCTTTCTGACAACTGCGCAATATACCGCACCGCATGAATCATCTCCTGATATTGGATGCGCGTCGGCGCAATCAGCGCCACCGTTCCCAGGCTCTCCCCGCCCAGCCGCGCCGGAGCCCCAATCAAAACAAGATCCTGCATCGCCGATGGCATAGCCGGGGAAGCCGCATCCAGTCCAACCACCACGCGAACCTCCTGCCGCCGCCCGTCCACATACGCCGTCAGCAGCTCCACCAGCCGCTGCTTCGCCTCCAGCGCTCCCAGCATCTGCTTCAGCCGTTCGCGGTCCACCTCGGCGCCAATCAGGTTCGCCATGCCATCCACAAACAACGTCGGCCCGCTCTCACTCACCAGCGCGCCCTTGCGGCAAAGCTCTTCGACAGAAGCCAGCAGCGCATCATACGCCGCCCGCTCTTCCGCAATCCTCCGCGCAATCTCCGTGCGAATCCGCTCTACCGGCCAGCCGCGAAAGTTCTCGTTCAAATACCGTCCCGCAGTCTCCAGCTCAACGTGGCTCATCTCGCGGTCCAGCGTCAGCACGCGATCATGCACCACCCCGGCCTGCGTGACCAGCACAGCCAGCACGCGGCTGTTTCCAACTCCGCCGCCAGTCAGCCGCGAAAAATGGATATGCTCCAGCACCTGCGTTCCCGCCATGCTGGCCAGCGCAACACCAAGCCCGCTTGAAAGCAGCGCCAGCACCTGCGAAGTCCGCTGCAGGTACTCGTTCGTGCTGGAAACCCCGCTGAACGAATCCTCAATCTGCCCGCGCCGCTGCTCACTCAGCACAACCGGGGAATCCGGCACCGGCGCACCGGCAGCCACTCGTCCTGTCTGCGTGATCTGTTCCACATAAGTGCGAAACGCCTTCGCCGTAGGCACGCGCCCGGCAGAAGTATGCGGCTGCTCCAGCAGCCCCGCATCCGCCAGCGTAGCCATCACATTGCGAATCGTCGCCGAGCTCAACCCTTCACGGTCCGCAAACGCGCGCGCAACAGCCTGCGACGCCACCGGCTCGCCCGTGGCAATGTAGAGTTCGATGATGGCCGTAAGCACCAGCCGCTCCCGCGGACTGACACGCGTCTCACTCACCGCGCCGCACTCCTTGGAACCCTCCTGATTTGCCGCCTAAACCGCTCATAACAAGCATTTTGGGGCAAATTAAGCGAGGATTCTCCTCTCTAAGTCTAAAAATCTGCGCCCGCTACTGTCAAGGATGCTTCGAAGTCGTTATTGGACCATATGCTAGCCCAAGCTCTAGGACCAGAGCACTCACAAAGCTCTACGGAAGAACACCACACGCTCCGTTTCAGCAAATCCAAGAGCAGCATGAAACAAATGACTCTGCGTATTCTCAACCAATGCGTCCGAGGCAAGCTCCGTACACCCGCATCGCCTCCCCCAATCCTCAACCGCCGCGCAAAGCAGCCGCGCCACTCCCTTTCGTCTATGCAGCGGTAAAACAAAGATGCCTTCCAGAAAAACAACTGGGGAGGTCTCACATCCATTGACGTAATCCACACGCAGCGCAGCCTCGACAAACCCAATAGCCTCGCCGGAATCAAGCCGAGCTAAAAATGCAGTCTGCCGGTCATTCTCAGACATCAATCCTTGAATCAGTTCCTTGCAATGCTCTTCGGCGGATTGTTCTGGCCAAAGCAGAGCACGAAGGCGCGCCCACAGTTTTACATCTTCAGTAGTGCATGTTTCGATGTTCACCCGCTCATCTTACGCTTCATGCATAAGCAAACAGCAACGTGAAACTCCGGATTCGAGCCGAACCACGCTCCCCATTTCCGCGTACTATGATTCATGCCACCGCGCGAGCTTTACATCGACCGCCTACGCGTCGTCATGACGGCCCTGGTCATCCTCCATCACACCTCCATCGTCTACGGAGCCATCGGCGGTTGGTTCTGGCGCGAGCTCGACCCATCCAGCTCCCCCACAGGCCGCCTGCTCCTTCTCTTCTGCACCACCAACCAGGCCTACTTCATGGGCTTCTTCTTCCTGCTCGCCGGCTACTTCACCCCGCCCTCGCTCGAACGCAAAGGCTACGGCAAATTCCTCATCGACCGCTTTCTCCGCCTCGGCATTCCGCTGCTGGCCTTCGGCTTGCTGCTCGGCCCGTTAACCGCCGCCATCGTCGAAGGCTTGCAAGGCAATAGCTTCTGGACTGTCTTCGCCTATCTCTGGAACCGCAAGCAGTTCATCAACGGCCCGCTCTGGTTCGCGCAAGCGCTCTTAATCTTCTCCCTCGCCTACTGCGCATGGCGCAAATTCGCAGGCTCTCCACTCACACAAACAGAGCGCACCTCCAGACCAATCCCCGGCAACCTCTGGTGGCTCATCAGCGCCATCGCCGTCGGAGCATTCGCGCTCCTCCTCCGCCAATGGTTTCCCGTAGGCATCAACTTCTTCGGCCTGCAGCTCGGCTACTTCTCCAGCTACATCTTCCTCTTCGCCCTCGGCATCGCCGCATGGCGCTACAACTGGCTCCAGCAGCTCACTTGGAAAGCCTCCCGTGGGTGGATTATCGGCCTCGCCCTCACATGGACCGCCCTGCCCGCAACCATCCTCATTGCCACCAAACTCAACGGCCCCGGCAAATCCAACTTCTCCACCGGCTTTTCCCCGACCGCCGTTTTCTATGCCTTCTGGGAACCCTTCGTCGCATGGGGCCTCATCGCCGCATGGCTTCTCGTCTTCCGCAAATACTTCAACCAGCCCTCCGGCACATGGACATGGCTAAGCCGTCGCGCCTACGCCGTCTACATCATCCACCCACTCGTCCTTGTAACAACGACGCTCCTGCTGCACACATGGCAAGCCCCCGCCCTTCTCAAATTCGCCACCGCCGGAAGCATCACCATCGCCGCCTGCTGGCTCCTCAGCGACCCGCTGGTCCGCCTCCCCGGCCTCCGCCGCATCGTGTAACAACAGTGATCCACGCGGGCACAAACAACTGTCCCCTGTACCCTGAAACCTGTACCCTGTAACCTGTAACCAGCCATGCAGAAGCGAATCCTGACCGCTCTCTTCCTCCTAGCCGCCACCCTCACCGGCGCAGCGCAAACCGCCGCACCCGACCCGGCCGCCCAATGGAAGCAGAAAATCGCCCAGTGGCGCGCCCAGCGCGACAAAGAACTCTCCGCGCCAGACGGCTGGCTCACGCTCATCGGCCTCGAATGGCTCAAGAACGGCGGCAACAGCTTCGGAGCCTCCGCGGACAACTCTCTCCGCGTCAAAACCGTCGCCCCCTCGCACTTCGGCCTGCTCACCGTCTCCGGCAAAACCGTCCAGCTCCTGGCACCGCCCGACGGCTTCCCCAGCGGCTTTGAAGTCGATCACAAACCCGCTCGCGAAACTCAGCTCTCCACCGACGCCGAGAAACCCTCGATGCTCACATGGCGCGGCATCACCATGGTCGTTCTCGAACGCGGCGGCCGCTACGCCCTCCGCATCAAGGACTCCAACTCCGCCACCCGCACCAGCTTCACCGGCCTCCACTGGTACGCCCCCGACCTCCACTACGCTGTCGAAGCCAAGTGGACGCCCTATCCCGCCGGACACACCGAGAAAATCCCCACCATCATCGGCACGGTGCTCGACCTCCCCGCACCCGGCGTAGCCGAGTTCACTCTCGACGGCAAAACCTTCCGCCTCGAACCAGTCCTCGAAGACCCGCACGACACCACGCTCTTCTTCATCCTGCGCGACGAAACCAGCAAGACCACCACCTATGAAGCTGCCCGCTTCCTCCGCACGCCGTTCCCTGACCACGGCCTCGACAAGCCCGGCACGCTCATCCTCGACTTCAACCAGCTCTACAACCCGCCCTGCGCCTATACCCCCTACGCAACCTGCCCGCTGCCGCCCCCGCAAAACCGCCTGACCATCGCCCTCGAAGCCGGCGAGCAGCGCTACAGCGCCCACGAAGAACCACCCTCAGCTCCTACCCCCGCCAACTAAGCACAAAAGCCCTGTGCCCCATCCTTCTGCGTCTTTTGCAGAAGGATGGGGCACCGATGCCGCAAGCACCCCAAAAACACAAAAGCCGCTACTGCCCCAGCAGTAACGGCCACACTCCAATCCATCAACATCCTTTAATCCCGCCGTCTCCCCCGCCTCCAGACCAGCAGCATGGCAATCAGCACAAACACCACGCCCGCCGCTGCCCGCGTCAATTCCAAATGGTGCACAACACCCTCCGCCAATCCACCCACCATCCTATACTCACCACGCCCGTCATCCCAATATGCGCCAAATGACTGATGCAAAAAGGACAATTCCACAACTCTGCACACCTTTTTCCACCCTTTTGCATCCAATTTTGGGTATGCTAGCAGCGGAGGCGAAGGAAGCATGACGAAGGCAGACCTGGTAGAAAAGGTGACCAACCTGGGCGACCTGACCCGTCGCGACGGCGAAGTCATCGTAGAAACAATCTTTGATTCAGTCATCGGCGCGCTCCAAAGCGGCGACAAAATTGAAATTCGCGGATTCGGTTCCTTCCGTATCCGTCAGCGCAACCCCCGCATTGGCCGTAACCCCAAGACAGGCGAGCGCGTAGAAGTCCCAGCCAAGCGCGTCCCCTACTTCAAACCGTCAAAGGAGCTCCGCGACCTCGTCAATCCCGGCGAAGCAGCATCCTCAGGAGACGACGAGCCCGAAGACGAGTAACCCGCGCTCAACAATTGATTCCAATAACAACAGGGCGGAATTCCAGTAAGGAATTCCGCCCTGTTGTTATTGCGTTCTTCTCAAAACATCGTGCCGACCAACGGAAGGCCCACAGCCGCTTCCCTTGCGAGGATGGCGCCGTAGGCGCAGTTCGCCGCACGCGCAGTGCTAGGTGTCATCGTAGTCTTCCGCCAGAGATTGTAAGAACGCCACCAACGCCGCCACATCGTCCTCACTCAGCGACATATTCGCAAACTCCGCTGGAGCATTCCTCATCTTGCCCGCACGCGCCATCGTAGACATCGAGATGTAGTGGTTAATCACATCATTAAACGTCAGCGCCGAGCCATTGTGGAAGTACGGCGCGGAGTCAATCAAATCCCGCAGCACTGGCGTCTTGAACTGAGCAATCGTCGAAGCCAGCCCCGCATCCACCGAGCAGTCCTTCCCCGTTGCACAAACATAACTCTTCAAGTTCGCCTGCGGATTCGGCACATCGGAATTCTGATAGATGTTCCACATTCCCAAATCCGCATACTGCGGCTGTCCCGCCACGGCAATGTGCCGAAACTGTTCCAGCGCATCCGGATGGCTCGGCGAAGCCGGCAGATACGTATTGAACTTCGCCATGCGCTCCGCCTGCCCCGGCACATACAACTGCATGAATGCGCCCTGACCATTCGCCGTGTCGTACTCTTCCTGCGAAACACCATTATTGTGGAAGACGAAATCCGAGAAGTTCGGAGCCTGGTGACAAGCCGCGCAGTTGCCCGCATGCGCATTCAAAGCACCCGGCGACGCCGCAGCCAGAAAAATCTTCAGCCCCTGCAACTCCGTAGCTCCAAACTGGTACGCCTGCGAGTGGTACTTGAACGACCCATCCTTCGGCGTAATGTACGTCGGGCTGGAAAGCGCCAGTACAGCCTTGTAAAGCCGCGTGTTGTAAGCCGCAACCGTCTCACCCGCCAGCGGAGCCTGCGGCAGATGATTCACGCGCAGAAAGTTGTCATATGGCGAACCAATGTACCGCCCATACTCGTCCTGCTGATACAGCAGGTCTTCCATGTACTGGTTAATGCACAGCGCAATCTCCTGCACAATCTGCAAGTCCGTCGCCTTCGACACATCAATGCGCTGCGAAGCAGGCAGTCGGATATCACTCGTAATCCGCGAATCCGTTCCCGCAAAAATCACCGCATAGCTAAGCCCGTCCAGCCTATCCGCAGCCAGTTGCCCCGAGCCGTCATCCTCGCGAACCACCTTCGCAATGTGCGCAATCGCCTGGTTGTACTGCGCGGGAGTCCATCCAAAATTCCGCCCCGTCAGCGTGCCAATCACCAGATCATTGCCTGAGGCAAACTCGCCATCAAAGTGCAGGTACAAGGGCGTCGGCCTGCTCGCAAACGAGCCCACCATCTGCATCGCATTGCGCGGCGTATGGTCAAACGTCCCCATCGTGCGCGGAATCGGGCTGCGCGTCGTAAAGTCCGAATACGTGCGATTCCCCGCGTTCTTCACGCCCTGAAACTCGGTAACAAAATGGCAGCTCCGGCAATTCATCGCCTGCCCCGCAAACGGCCCCGGCATCGGTCCGCCATTCACGTTCTGCACCGTCGCCACCACCGGGTCGCCCGAAGGCAGCGGATCATTCACACCTGTCATGTGCGCGGCAAAATACTCCGAAAAGCGCGTATCCAGAAACAGCGCCTCGCCAATTGGGTCCGAAGGAGGCGTAGCATCACTCTCCGTCAGCGCCGCCGGAGCCTTCCCCGAAGCGCACCCTACAACGAATGCCGTAGCCAGCAGCCCCGCAGCGGCCACCGCACACGCACTCCCCCAAAACGCACGTCCTACATTCACCCCGGCGCTCACTTTGCCCCTCCCGCGCTCTCTTCGTTCACACTCCGCAGCCACGCCACAATCTGCCACCGCTCCTGCTCCGGCATCGAACCCCATCCCGGCATTCCCTTAAACGGCTCGCCATTCTTAATGAGCCACTGCATCTCGCCATCCGTAGCGCCGCGCAAAACATCGCTCACCAGCGCAGGCTTCTTGCCCTTGCCCTCGGCATTCGCGCCGTGGCACTTCGAGCAGTTATTCGTAAACAGATTCTTCCCCGCCTCAACCGCCTCAGCCTGCCCCGCATACGGATTCACTCGCGCCTTATCCGCGGTGGGTACACTCTTCAGCCACCCGCCCGGAGCCGCAAAACAAATCGCCGAGCCAACCGCCAGAAGCGCCACTACTCCCTTGATCTGTCTCATTTACGCCTCCGGAAGACATCCAGAAACTGCGGAATCTCATAGCTCACGCCAAACCGCCACAACACGCCCGCCGAGTTGTCATTCAGCCCAAACTCCGGCGAAAACTTGTAAGTCAATCCCCGCGGCGTATTCAGCGCCAGCGTCGGAGCCAGGTACTGCTGCGTCTGGTCAAAGCCAAAGTTGTACCGCGTGCCCAGCCCGCCAAAAATCTCCGCGCCGCCCGCAAGGTTCTGCAAGCAGAACGTGCACTGCCGCGCACTCGCCTTCAACCGGAAAGGCCTGCTCACACCCGCCGCATAGCCAAACTCCCAGCTCTCGTTAGAGTTCACTGCCTTCTCCGCAATCATGTTCTCCGAGATGTTCCAGCCCTTCACATTGCTCGACAGAATCAGCTTGCCCTCCATCGACCGCTCCGTATCCACGCGCAGCGCAGCGTTCGGAACCGCAAGGTCGGCAATGCTGGTATTCCCCGTCACTTCCAGAAAGCTCTTGTCCGTGTGGTTTACGTTCTCGTACTCGACATAGAGCACCGGGTTAATCCAGTACTCACGCGGCAGCGGCCGGAAGCGGTTCTCAAACCGAAACCCCGTCATCACCGTCGAGTCGTTCGTCGTAGATTGCCCCTGCAGATAAAACTCTGAGGTCCACCACGCCTTCACGCCGTACTCAAACTCCACCGTCGGCGCATAAAACAGGTTCGTCCCCTTAGGCCGCGCCACAATGTTCTGGTTTTCAATCTCAAGATTCCCCGGCTCCTCCAGGGTGGAGGAGTAGGTCACAAAGTAAGGCTGCTCCAACTGCGCCTCAACCCGCCGTCCGCAAGCTAGAACCAAGGCAAGAAAAACAAAGCTGCGCGCCCCCCAGCCAATCCCCGCACGCCACCGGCACACCACGCCATCAGACAAAGCAAATCCTCCCAAACGCCCAGCCGGGCTAACACGACAAAAACAGTCGGAATCCGACTAAATAAGTCGTTTATTAAAGCAGACTAATTCTGTCGTATTTCCCCTGCCAACGTCAATCTCTCATCCGCAAATACCGCCAGTGTGTGACGCCGGTCACATTGAAATCCACGCTTATCATCTGATGCGTGATGATTGATGTAGTATAGGTGCTAGGGAGAGATAGATATGAGAACCACGCTGACGATTGATGATGATATTCTCGCCGCGGCCAAGGAATTGGCAATTAGCGAGCATAAAAGCGTCGGTGAGGTTATCTCCGCGCTTGCGCGCCACGCCTTGCGCCCCGCCGAGCCCGGCCACAAAACAAGGAATGGTGTTCCCCTGCTACCCGTCAAACCAAATGCTCCCCGTGTTACTTCAGAACTGGTACACCAGCTCCGTGAGGAGTTGCTGTGACGGCATTTCTATTGGATGTAAATGTGCTGATTGCCTTGATTGATCCCACACATGTGCAACACGACAACGCGCACACATGGTTCGCACAAACGGGCAACAAAGCATGGGCAACCTGCCCTCTGACACAAAACGGCGTGCTAAGGATTGTAGGAAATGCTCGTTATCCCAGTTCGCCCGGAACACCCGCTGCAGTTGCTGAGCTTCTGGAAAGATTCCTCGCGCTTCCAGGCCATGAATTTTGGCCGGATAATCTCTCGCTTTTAGACAGTCGGTATATTCATACCTCGCGGCTTCTCGATTCCGCTCAAGTTACAGACAGCTACCTGCTGGCCTTAGCTGCAGTGCACGGTGGAATGCTAGCGACTTTCGACCGAAAGCTTATTACCGATGCAGTAATCAACGGTCGGCATTCCCTCCACCTCATCCGTTAGCCAACGATCCTCCTATCGAATCCCCACCACACTCAACATCCGCCCCGCCCGCCCCTTCTCCCCACGATGCGAAAAGAACAGCCCCGGCTGGCATTTCGTACACCCACCCACCACCTGGATATTCGCAGCCTTCACCCCAGCATCCAGCAACTGCCGCCGGTTCGCCTCCGCCGTATCCAGGTGCAAGCTCTCCCCCACGCTGCGAAACAGCTCCCCCGCATAAGCAAACTGCGCGGTAAACTCCCGCCGCACATCCTCCCCCACCTCGTAGCAGCAAACCCCAATCGCCGGACCAACCGCCGCAATCAAGTCCTCCGGCCGCGACCCGAACTCCGCCACCATCCGGCCCACGCCAATCTCCGCAATCCGCTTCGCAGTCCCACGCCACCCAGCATGGAAAGCGCCAACCACCCGCAGCCGCGTATCCGCCACCAGCACCGGAGTGCAATCCGCCGTCAGCACACCAATCAGCAGCCCCGCCCGGTCGGTAATCAGCCCATCCCCCTCGCAAACCGGACCCGGCGCAACAGCCGTAGCCAGCGCCACCACATCCGAGTGAACCTGCCGCACCGTAGCAATCGGCGTCTCCGCGGAACCAGTCACCGCCTCCGCCAGCAGTTCGCGATTGCGCACTACATTCTCCCGCGCATCATCGGCGGTAAACCCCAGATTCAGCTCGCCAGCGCCATAAACCGTACTAACCCCGCCAACCCGCGTGCTGAACCCATGCCAGAGCCAGCCCAGCTTCTCCCACCCCGCAGCCTGCACCAGCTCCACGCCGTTCCCAGCGCGAACCGTCACCGCCAGCTTCCCATCCATTGCACGAGAAAAATCAGAACTCATCGAAGTCATTCTATCGGCAGGCAAGCATGTGGGCCCGTCTTCCGACGGGCCCGCTCGAGAGGCGTTAATTGGAGGGATTCCAGAAAGGGGGGATATGAGAAGGGGGTCCTGTGAGGGACCTTCAAAGAGGAAAGTTCCTACCTTGGAGGGACGATAACTTCGAGGCAGCCTCTGCTTGTTATCCGATAAGACGCAGCCCCGGCATAAATGGTTGCTCAACTTTTATCCACATACAAAAACCTTACAATTCTGCACTTTCCACACAGCAGTTCTCCCGGTTTTCCTCATCTAACCACTCATGAAGCACTGGCCCTACATCGCAATCCTGGTCATCGCCCTCTGCGGAGTTGGTTTATGGATTTATCAGCAGCGCGAAACCTTAGGCCTCGCACATTTCTTCGGCGAAAACTCAGGTACAGACAGCACCGGCTCCATCACCGACCCGTCCTCCGTAGGCAGCCTCAAACCCGCCCGCATCCAGTGGCACACCGTCAATCAGTCCGCCGACGGCTTCAAAGTCGATCTCCCCGCTGGTTCCGAAAACGTAGAAGCCCCCGCCAACAACGAATCCGGCAGCACCGAGCCCGTCAAAATGCTCCGTTCCAGCCCCGACGGCGACACCGTCTACGCCGTCACCTGGCAGGACAACCCACCCGTCGCCCGCGTCAACAGCCACGACCCCGATCGCACACTCGACCAGGCCCGAGACGGCATGCTCGCCGGCACCCAGGCTACCCTCGTCAGCGAAACTCGCATCAACGTCAACGGCTTCCCCGGTCGCGAAGTCTTCGCCCAAAACTCCGCCGGAGGCATCCTCAACGTCCGCCTCATCTACGTCCCCGCCAACGGCCCCAGCAGCGTTGACCGCCTCTACACCCTCATGGCCCTCTTCCCCACCGCCGGAGCCCGCAGCGAAAAAGACGTAACCCGCTTCTTCAGCTCCTTCCAGCCCCAGCAGCCCGCCACCAGGGGCTAGACAGCGTCTGACGAATTGTATGGAACGGTACGGGCTTCAGCCCGTACATGAAACCGCTGCAATAGAAAAGGGGCTTCAGCCCTGAGAGATGCTTTCTCCGTGCGCCTGTTTTACCGCTAAGGCAGCGGTATATCTATAAAGCCCTTAATTTGCGGCCTTTGCTTTTTACCTATAACCCCTTGTCCCTTTTCCCTCTGTCTCTGCCTTTCGCATTTTTCTCCACCCGCAGCCGCCACGCCGCCTTCAACGCTCCCGCCAGCAAATCCTCATTCGCCACGCCAAGCACCACATGCGTAGCCCCCATGCGCCCCCATCCACCACGCACAGGCAGAAAAACCTCCGGCTGCTCACCAAGAAACTCCGCCTGCACCTCCGGCGTAAGCATCAGGTTGCCGTAACCAAGCTCTTGCGAAGCCAGCGTCGCAAAAATCCGTCCGCCCACGCGAAAGTCCGCCGCACCCATATGCGAGCCTTCCTCCGCGCCGTCCAGACTCAGCGCAATCCGTCGAAAATCCGCAACCGTCATCCCGCCACGGTTGCTGCCTCGCTTTGAAACTCCTCGCCCAGCCATCGCGTAAACGCCTCAAACTCCTCATCGCGTCCCAGGAAATCGCGAACCATCTCGCGCCCCGGCTTCGACCCGCCCTGCTCCAGCACGGCCTTACGATACCGCACGCCCGCATCCCCATCGAGCAGGTTCGCCGCATCAAACTGCCCAAAGAAATCCAGCGCAATCACCTTGTCAAACGCATAGGTGTAGTAATTCGACGAGTATCCCGTCAAATGCCCAAAGCTCGCATACATGCGGTTCCCGTCCTGCCATTTCCATGGCAACAAGCTCGTATAAAGCTCATGAATCGTCTTGTCCAAATCAATCTTCGACGGGTCTTCATCATGCACATTCAACGAAATCGCCGTGTAATAAATCTGCTGCCGCATCCCATCCGCACGCCCAAACGCGCTCGCGGCCTTCATCTTCTGAATCGTCTCCGCAGGTAGCACCTCGCCCGTCTGGTAGTGCTTCGCAAAACTCTGCAACAGCTTCACGTCGCGGAAAAACTCCTCCAGCATCTGCGACGGAACCTCAATAAAGTCCCCCTCCGTAGCAAACCCCGAAAGCCCAGCCCACTCCGTATGCCCACCAAGAATCGCGTGCATCAAGTGCCCAAACTCATGGAAGTAAGTCACCACATCGCTGTACTGCATCAGCCCCGGATCCCCGGGTTCCCCACCGGGGAAGTTACAAATCAGCGAAGCCTCCGGCAGATACCGCCCCTTCACGCCAGTAACAACAGGCGCAGCCGAAAACCACTTATCTTTCCCCTCGCGCGGGTGCATGTCGAGATAGAACCGCCCAATCCGCGCCCCGCCCTCAAACACATCAAACACCTTCACAGCCTCATGCCACGCCTTCGCGTCGCTCGGCTTAAACTCCACCTTGAACAACCGCGCCGCAGTAGCCAGCACACCCGCCTCCACCTGCGCATAAGGGAAGTAAGGCCGCACGCTCTGCGAATCAAAATCAAACTTCGCCCGCCGGAACTGCTCATACCAGTACCCGCGGCTCGTCATATCAATCTCATCAATGCCCGGCTGCCGTTCGCGAACAAACTCCAGCACCATCTCGTGCTCTTTCTTCGCACCCTCGCGGCTGGCCTCGTCCAGCTTGCGCAAAAACTCCCGCACATTCGCCGCCGAACCCATCATCTGGTCCGCAGTTGCCAAGTCCGCCCAACTCCTGAAGCCAAGCACCGAAGCAATCTCCTGCCGCGTAGCCAAAAGCTGCTCCAAAACCGTCTTGTTCGCCGGATACGCCCGCGTGTTGTACGCGATAAACATCCTCTGCCGCAGCTCCGCGCTCGCCGCAAAGGTCATCACCGGCTGCATATCCGGCTGGTCCGTCGAAATCGTCACCACACCGGAAGCATCCGCTTTATGCCGCTCTAAATAATCCGCAGGCAGCCCATCCAGCTCCTCCGCAGAAGCCGTAATCGTCTTCCCGCCCTCCTGGATATTCCGGCTGAACTCCAGCGACAACTTCGTAGCCTGCTCATGCAGCTCCTGCAAGCGCTTCCGAGTCGCCTCATCCTTATCCACGCCCGCCAGCCGATACCCAAGCAGCGTCCGCTCCACATAATGTTTCGTCGCAGCACTCGCACCGCTCAAATCCATCGCCGCCAGCGCGTCATACACGCCGCGATTCAAGCTCAGCGCCGCTCCTGCCATCGAAACCTGCTGCGCCGCCAACTGCGCCGCATCACGCACGCCCTTATCCGCAGCCACGGAGTTCAACACCCCCGCCTGCGACCCGGCAAGATTCAACTGCTCCACCACCACGTCATACAGCCGCAGCGTATTCTCCAGCGTCCGCGCACCTTCCACAGCCAGCAGAGCCTTCAGCGCCTCTTCATGCGCCGCCAGCCTCGCAGCCACCCACGCGCCAAGCTTCTCCGCGGAGTCCGCCCCGCCCCCATCCCACGCATGAATCGCATCCGTCACCGTAAGCGCCGCAACCGTACCGTCAGCCATCAAACACACCTCCAAACAACCAGCTTGCCACATCAGGCCACCTATCATCCCGTTCGCCACCGCACATACCGTCCACAAACGCACACCGCTCCGGGAACCATCTTCCCTTCCGCGCCGTAAAGCAATACAGTTAGCCCATCCAGAATTGGCAATCCAATTGCTTCTATTAATCAAACTTCGCCGTCATTCCCACCGCCCAAGGAGCCACGCATGAGCGCACTCGCCCAAAACCTCAAGTTCACCCTAAGGCAGTTGCGCCGCAATCCCGGCTTCACCCTCACCGTCCTCCTCACCCTCGCGCTCTCCATCGGAGCCAACACCGCCATCTTCTCCCTCGTCAACGCGCTCATGCTCCGCAGCCTGCCCTACCCGCAGCCCGAGCGTATGGGAACCATCTTCCGCCTCGTTCAGAACAGCGCCCCCTACGACGACCGCCACAGCATCAACGGTGAAGTATGGGAGCAGCTCCGCGACAGCGTTCCCTCGCTCATCTCCGCCGTCTCCAGCGGCCGCGCCGACGGAGTCAACCTCGTCTCCGGCCAGTCCGTTAATTACGTCCACGCCGGGCGCATCTCCCTGCATTACCTCGACGTACTCGGCCTGCGCCCCGCCCTCGGCCGCAACTTCTCCGCGGAAGAGGACCAGCCCAACGGGCCCAAAGCCGTCATCCTCAGCTACAACCTCTGGCACAGCATCTTCCGCAACGACCGCAGCATCATCGGCCAAGCCATTCACCTCAAAGGCGACTCCTACACCGTCGTCGGCGTCCTGCCCGCCGGAGCCATCACGCCTCTCAACGCCGACCTCTACACCAATCTGCAGCCCAGCCGCCAGGGCGAAGGCGCAGGCTCCAACTTTGAAGTCACCACCCGCCTCCGCGACGGAGCCACATGGCAGCAGGCCGACGCCGAAATCAACCATGCATGGAGCGCCTGGGCCACGCGGTTAGCCCAGCAATACGCCCCCGGCGCACGCGTCTCGTTCCACTCCGTTTCGCTGCAAAAAGGTCAGGCCAACGAGCTGCGTCCCAAGGCCATCGGCCTCATGCTCGCCGCCGGTCTCATCCTGCTCATCGCCTGCGCCAATCTCGCCGGTCTCACGCTCGTCCGCATCACGCAGCGCTCCTCGGAGATGGCCACCCGCCTCGCCCTCGGAGCATCCCGCTGGCAAATCCAGCGCCAGTTATGGGCCGAAAATCTTCTGCTCGCCATCATCGGCGGCCTCGCCGGAATCGGCACAGGCTTTGCCGCCCTCCGCGGCCTGCTCGCGCTGCTGCCGGAAAACTATCTCCCCGTAGCCAGCGTCCCGCTCGATCTTCGCGTCCTCAGCTTCACGCTGGCACTCTCCGTTCTCACCAGCATCTTCTTCGGCATGCTCCCCGCACTCGCCGTCCGCAAGCTCGACCTGCGTTCTTCCATCGCCAGCCGCGGCGTCGTGGGCAGTGAGCGCCTGCGTCTCCGCCAAATCCTCATTGCCGGAGAAGTCGCTCTCACCGTTCTCCTGCTCGCCGGCTCCGGCCTGCTCATCCGCACCCTCATTCACTTGCAAACACTCCCGCCCGGCTTCAGCGCCAGCGGTGTAATGGCTGGCAAAGCCTCTCTCGACGACGCCCGCTACCACGACCCCGCCGCCTTCCGAAAGCTGCTCAACGAAAGCCTCGCCGCAATGAAGCAGATTCCCGGCGTAGAAAACGCCGCCGTCGGCCTCACCGTGCCCTACGAGCGCTTCCTCAACAGCTCCATCACCCTCCACGACGGCCCCTACGCACAGCAGGAAACCGAAGCCGACTTCGATTACGTCACTCCGGAATACTTCGCCGCCCTGCAGATGCCCGTGCTCGCCGGGCGTGCCTTCACCAACTCCGACGGGCCTGACACGCAACACGTCGTCATTGTGAACCACGCCTTCGTGCAGAAGTTCTACCGCGGCCAGAACCCGATTGGCCGCACCCTGAGCAGCGGCAAAAACAACACCATCATTGTTGGCGTAGTAAGCGACGTACAATTGGTCTCCGGCCTCGACCCCACAGCCCCCATCCAGAGCGAAGAAACCGTCTACGTCCCCGCCGCACAGATGACGGAGCCTTCCGGTCTCTCCCTCGTCCACACATGGTTCCAGCCAAGCTGGATTATCCGCACCGCAGGCGGAAACCAAATTGGCAGCCTCACACAACAAATGCAGCAAGCCCTCGCCAGCGCCGACCCCGGCCTGCCCTTCTCCGGCTTCTACAGCATGAATGACCTGCTCGCCAAATCCCTCTCTGACCAGCGCATCGAAGTAGCTCTTCTCTCCGCCATGGCCGGGCTCGCACTCCTGCTCAGCGCCGTCGGCATCTTCGCCCTCGTCGCCAACATAGTCGCCCAGCGCACCCGTGAAATCGGCATCCGCATCGCCCTCGGCTCCACCATCCGGCAAGCCATGCTGCACGTCAGCCGCACCGGCATCGTAGCCGCCGCCGCCGGACTCATCCTCGGCCTCGCCCTCTGCGCCATCGCACTCCGCGTCATGCACAGCGTTCTCTATGGAGTAGGCGTCTACGACGGCACAACCCTCGCCGCCGTAGTCCTCACGCTCCTCCTCATCACCGCCGCAGCCGCATTCCTCCCCGCCTTCCGCATCGCCCGCATCGACCCCGCCACCACCCTCCGCGACGAGTAACGCCACACAAAAAACTCCGTGCCCCACCCCTGTGACTTCTTTCTGTCACAGGGGTGGGATAGCAATCCCCTCACCAGCCTTGATTCCACCCAAGCGGCCCATCTACGATACGTCAGTCACCCTATGAAAAACGCCCCCCAGCGCGCCGCCTCCAAGCCCCTCCGCCACGGCAAAATCTGCGTAGCCATCCAGGCCGCCACTCCCGCCGAAATGCTCCAGCGCGCCACGTTCGCACGCAAAGACTCCAACTTCCTCGAATTCCGCCTCGACTCGCTGCCCAACCCCACCAACGCCCTCCCACGCATCAAGTCGTTCCTCGCCGAAAACCCGCAGGTAACCGCCATAGGCACCTGCCGCCGCAAGCCCAACGGCGGCAACTTCTCCGGCACACTCACAGAAGAGCTAAGCATCCTGCAAAAAGCCGCCCGCGCCGGTTGCCAGATCATCGACCTCGAAATCGAATCCGCCGAAGAAGCCGACACAAAGCAGCTGGAAAAATTCCGCAAGAACCTCAGCGCAGCCCTCATCATCAGCTACCACGATTTCTCCAAAACCCGTCACCTCGACCGCGCCGCCGCCCGCATCGCCGCCTTCGCGCCCGACTACGTAAAAATCGTCTCCACCGCGCAAACTCTCTCCGACAATCTCGCCGTCCTGCGCCTCATCGAAGACCTCAGCCGCACCACGCGCATCATCGGCATCGCCATGGGAGAAGAAGGCATCGTCACCCGCGTCCTCGGCCCCAGCGAAGGTTCAGCCTTCTCCTTCGCCTCCCTCGAAGACGGCACCGAAACCGCGCCGGGCCAAGTCTCTGGCCACACCCTCCGCACCCTCTACCGCGCACACAGGCTCAACCCCGACACCCTCATCTACGGCGTCGCCGGAAACCCCATCCACCACTCGCTCTCGCCGCTCATGCACAACACCGCCTTTGCGCGTGAAAAGCTCAACGCCGTCCTGCTGCCACTCAAAGCCAAGTCCATCACCGACCTGCTCGAGCTCATGATTGACCTTCCCATCGCGGGCGCAGCCGTCACCATGCCGCTCAAGCAGGAAGTCCTTCCCTACCTCGGCCAGATCGACCCGCTTGCCAAACGCATCGGCGCAGTCAACACGCTCCGCATCTCGGCGGAAGGCAAGCTCTACGGCTACAACACCGACGTCCACGGCATCGTAAAGCCGCTCCAGCAGCGCATCAAACTCAAAGGCGCCCGCATCGCCCTCCTCGGCGCAGGCGGAGCAGCCCGCGCCGCAGCCTTCGGCCTCATCGATGCCGGCGCAGAAGTCGTCATCATCAATCGCACGCATGAAAACGCCGTAGCGTTAGCCAGGGCCGCCAAAGCCAAAGCCCTCAAGCAGGACCAGCTAGCCAAGCACCACTTCGACGCGCTCATCAACTCCACCCCCTGCGGCATGAAGGGCGCAAAGCAAGCCTTACCCATCGAAGAAAACCAGCTCAATGCGGCCTTAGTCTTCGACATGGTCTACAACCCGCTAGAAACCCCGCTCCTCAAGCTGGCAAAGAAACGCGGCATCCCCGTAATCAACGGCATAGAAATGTTCGTGCAACAAGGCGTCCGTCAATTTGAAATCTGGACCGGCCAAACCCCGCCCGAAGCCATCATGCGCCGCGTAGTAGAACGCGAACTCAAGCGCCGAAACTAAACATAAAGAACGCGGCCCCAAGGCCGCGTTCTTGCTTTCTGTTCCCTACTCCCTACTTTTTCTTCTTCCCCTTATCGCCCTTCTTATCCGGCGTCTTCGTCAACTCAATCGGGTCCATATCCGGCCCCACGCGCTTCACCGTCGTCTGAATCAACTGAAAATTAATCGTCCGCGCATTCCCACCGCTAGCCACGCCCGTCTCCGGATTAATCATCACGCTCTCCGGCGAACCAACCCGAATCGAAAACTGCGGCACCGGCCCTGTAATCCCAATCACGCCCTGCGCCGGAGCCTGCGTCACCTTCACCGGCAAAAATCCCGCAATCGGATGCAGCCGGAAAGCCGTCTCATACCTGTGCCGCTTCGGGTTCCACGTAAACACCCGTACCTGCTCAAAGTCATACGGCAGTCCCGACTTCATCGGAGCCATCACCGCCACATACTGCGGCTTTTCGCTCACCACAGGATTTCCGTTCTGGTCCACATCTTCATCGTGAACGGTATTCAACTGGTACGCGCCAATAATCCGCGCCCCCTCGGCATACTGCGCAATCGCCTCCGGAGCATCCATATCCATGCTGCCCGAAAGCATCCATCCCACATGCCCCTGCGCATCGCGAACCAGCCACCAGTCCTCCAGCACCGGAGGCGGCAAAGCCGGAGCAGCAGCAACAGGAGCAGAGGCAGGCGCAGCAACCTTCGCCCCTTTAACCGGCGCAGCGCTCGCAGGCGCCTTAGCAGCCGGAGCCGCTGATGCCGCAGGCGCAGAGGGCTTCTTCAGCGGAGCCCCCGCTGCCACCTTCGGCACAGAAGCCCTGGTTATCAATTGCAGCTTCGCATTCGCAGGCAACAGATAATAGCGTTCCGTATTCCGTCCCGGCGCAAGATGCAGATACACGTCATACCGCACCACGCCCGTCGTAATCACCGCATCATTCTTGTGCTGTTCCGCAAGCTGCGTAAACGCGTCAAAGGTCTTCTGGTCAATAATCGCGTGCTGCTCAATCCAGCCAATCTGATTCGCAGCCGTCTTCACCTTCAGAAAGCGCCGCCCATGCTCCAGCACTTCCAGCGTCTGCCCGTTCTTCACCTCGCCCACGGTGTTGGACACCGCGGCCACGCGGTCATGCAGATACGTCTGCTGCGCCACCACGTAGACCGTCTCGTGGGTCATCTTGCGCAGCCTGTTGCATCCCGGCAAGCAGGCAAGCAGCATCAAACAAGCCGCAACAGAAACCCGCACCGCCAATCGCCGGGAAACAAGAAACATGGGGGACAAAGAAGTCACAGCATTCACGCTGTTAAAAGCATAGCGGCAAACACACGCCGCAGGAAACAACTACCTAGTGCCACAAATGAGTCAGCCGAAACAGCAATCCCAAACCAACCGCACCATTCCGTAACAGGCACAACAGCCCGTACCTCATCACGACGCCCTTGTCCCTTGTCCCTCTTCCCTCTTCCCTGCAATTGCGGAAGCAATCGCACACACCGCCAATATTCCGCCAATGATCGCCAGCGAAAGCGTAATCGGAATTTCAATCCAGTGCGCCGCCAGCATCTTGAACGCCACAAACGCCAGCAGCGCGCCCAGTCCATAGTGCAGATATTTCAGCCTATCCAGCAACCCCGCCAGCACAAAGTAAAGCGACCGCAGCCCAAGAATCGCCGCAATATTCGACGTATAAACAATGAACGGATTCCGCGAAATCGCCAGCACCGCCGGAATCGAATCCACCGCAAACAGCAGATCCGTCACCTCAACCGCCACAATCACCGGCAGCAGCGAATCCTTCGCCGGCTGCAGCTTGCGAATCCACTCCGGAATCACTTCCTTCGCCGACCCCTCGCTCAGCAGCCGCCACGCCGCATACAGCAGCATCGCGCCAAAAATATAAGTCACCCACGCAAACCGGTGCAGCAGCGAAACACCCACCGCAATAAAAATCGCCCGCAGCACAATCGCACCCGCCACGCCCCACGTCAGTGCGCGCCGCTGCCTTCGCTGGTCAATGCGAAAGCCCTCAAACAGCACAAGAAAAACAAAAAGATTGTCGATGCTCAGCGAAGTCTCAATCGCATAGCCCGCAACAAACTGCAGCGCGGACATGTGGTCCTGCTCCACCGCAATCCAACCCGCAAAGCAAGCCGCCAGCACAGCCAGCAGCACCGTCCAGCCCCACGCCAGCTTCTGATTAATCTGCGCGTCGTCACTTCGGCTCGTCAGCAGCGCATCCGCCGCCAGCAGAATCACCACTGCCACATGAAAGCCGATCCACCACACCCAAGACACGCCACCGATCATATCCACGATGCTACAGGACTCGACCGTAGCCAAGTTCCCAGGCAAGACGATTAAAAAACTCACACGATTTTTTGCAGCCTGCTGGTATCCTCGTGCTCACCATGAAACGCCTTTGCCTCTTTCCGCTCGCTCTCGCTCTCTCCGCCTCTGCGCAATCCGCACAGCCGCTCTCACCGCAGGAAAAAGCCATCGTCGCCTACATCGACGCCAACGAGCAGACCTCCAACCAGTTCCTCGAGCAAATCATCAACATCAACAGCGGCACGCATAACCTGGAAGGCGTCCGCGCCGTCGGCAAAATCTTCATGGAGCAGCTCGCCTCCCTCGGCTTCAGCGTCCGCTGGGTCCCCATGGAGGAAGTCCACCGCGCCGGTCATCTCATCGCCGAGCACCCCTGCCCCACTCCCGGCTCCTGCGGCAAGCGCATGCTCTTCATTGGCCACATGGACACCGTCTTCGAGAAGACCAGCCCATTCCAGAAGTTCACCGTGCAAGGCAACATCGGCACTGGCCCCGGCGTCAACGACATGAAGGGCGGACTCGTCGATATGCTCTTCGCCCTCAAAGCTCTCAACGCCGCCAACGTCCTCAAGCAAACCGAAATCACCATCGTCCTCAGCGGCGATGAAGAAGCCCACGGCGAGCCCGCCAGCATCTCCCGCCGCGACATAATCGCCGCCGCGCACCACTCTGACCTCGCCCTCGAATTTGAAGGCACCCCGCGCGCCAACGGCATCTTCTACGGCAGCGTCAGCCGCCGCAGCTCTTACACATGGCACATTAAAACCACCGGCGAATCCGGCCACTCCTCTGCCATCTTCTCGGAAGGCAAAGGCTCCGGCGCCATCTACGAGCTCACCCGCATCCTCGAAGCCTTCCGCACCCAGCTCCCCGAACAATACCTCACCTTCAACGTAGGCATGGTCGCCGGAGGCACCAGCGTCAACGTCGATGACGCCGGCAACAACGCCACCATCACCGGCAAAGACAACGTCATCCCACCCGCGGCCTACGCCAGCGGAGACATCCGCACCCTCTCCAACGAACAAACCCAGCGCATCGAAAAGAAGATGCAGGAGATCGTAGCGCAGCATCTCCCCAAAACCACCGCCACCATCAGCTTCGGCGAAGGCTACCCCGCCATGCAGCCCACCGCAGAAAGCCGCGCCCTGCTCAAAATCCTCAACGGAGCCAACGCCAGCCTCGGCTTCACCGCCATGCCTGAGCTCGACCCCATGAAGCGCGGAGCCGGCGACATCGCCTTCGTAGCCGATATCCTCCCCGGCCTCGCAGGCATCGGTGCAACCGGCGACGGCGCACACGAGCCCGGCGAAACCATCGACCTGAGCACACAGCCCATCAACACCAAGCGCG
>NZ_JBZYWK010000036.1:0-25285 GCF_059115385.1 Occallatibacter sp. FHG110214_02
CCACAGCCGACGGCACCATCCACGGGCACGTAGCGGATACCACCGGCGCCGTTGTCGCCAACGTCAACATCGTTGCGCACAGCACCTCTGTAGGCGGCATATTCAAAGCCGTCAGCGATGCCGAAGGCAACTACCACCTCACGAATCTTCCTCCAGGCACCGACTACACCGTAGAGGCAGAGGTCTCCGGCTTTGAAAAATTCGAGCGCACCGGACTCATCGTCCGCGCCGGCCTCAACGTCACCGTAGACATCGCGCTCAAGATTGGCTCCACAGGCGAGACCGTAAAAGTCTCTGGCGACGCGCCGCTCATCGACACGCAAAGCGCCGAGCAATCCACCAACCTCAGCGGCGAACTGCTGCGTAACATTCCCGTCACTGGTCGTCATGACTGGTCAGACTCGCTGCAGGTAACGCCCGGCATCATCTCCGCATCCAGCGACGCCGAAGGCGGACAGACCTACTTCCTGCGCGGCTCGGAAAACGAGAACCACGCCACGCTACTCGACGGCATGGACATCGGCAGCTTCGAGCAGAACTGGCCCTCCAACACCATCTCCATCGCCAATGAGTCATTGGGAGACCTGCAAATCAAGACCGGCGCAAACGACGCCGCCTCCCCTGCCGCCATGGGCATGGTCATCAATCTCGCCAGCCCCGTAGGCGCAGACAAATTCCACGGCTCCGTCTACTACCTCCTCGGCCCAGCCTCATGGAACGGCAACAACGTGCCCAATGGCAATGCCGCCGCATCTGCCAGCGAGCAACCTGACTTCTCCGTCGGCGGCCCCATCAAGAAAGACCGCGCATGGTTCTTCTTCTCTGGCCGTTATATTCATCGCGACGACGGCATCAGCCAGACCGCCGAGCAAACTGCATACCTCAAGCAGATTTACTCTCCCTTCAGCCCCTTCCCCAACCAGTCGCGCGGCTTCGTCTTCCTAGGCAACAGTTCCATCCAACTCGGCACGCGCCACCGCCTCATGGGCATCGTGCAATATGACAGCCGCAAGCAGGACGCGAACTATCAGTGGTACACGCAGGACATAGGAAAGAGCCAGTACGGCGGCGGTGCGTATGGCCTGCGCCTCATCTCGCAGTGGACGCCGCGCATCAGCACGCGCTTCCTCGTCTCCTATAACAACAAGGGAGCCAACAGCAGCCTCGGCGCAATCGGCGGCGTAGGCGCAAAGCCAGAGGAAGACGTCTACCTCACCTACACCCAATCCGCCGGAAGCCTCGTCGGTCAGGGCTCTTCACTTGCCACGCTAAACAACCTTGCCTCCGTCTCCCTCAACCCCGCGCAGAAAGAATCCATCACCGGCGACGTAGCACTCTACATCCCCAAGGCACTCGGCGCGCATGAAATCGCAGCAGGCTTCTATCTTCAGCCGCATGAGCTAAGCCGCGTCACCACCTATTACGCCAACAACGGCGGCATCGTGCAGGAAGACGCCGCGCTCAACAACCCCAACGACCCCACACAGGGCTACACCGTCTTCCACACACGCTCTGTCAACGGAACAAGCAGCTTCCTGTCGAGCTACATTGGAGCCAACGACTATGCCTGGTACATTCAGGACCGCTGGCATCCCTTCCCTCGCCTCTCCATCACCGCCGGCCTGCGTCCTGACTGGATCTCCGGTCGCGATGCGCAGTTCAAGGTAACAACGCAGCACTCATGGAACTGGGCTCCCCGCGTCGGCGGCGCGTATGTTCTCACCAGCAACCAGCGCAACGTAGTCCGCGCCAGTTGGACACGCATCACCGACATCACTAACGCCAGTTATCTCGGCACCGCCGCCACCAGCACCGTCACCTCGACTGACACCTACTACAACCCCGACGGCTCTGTCTTCGGAACGCCCATCACCACGCCCGGCAGCACATCCAGCTTCCTCGGCAAAACCTTCGACCCGCATCGCCACCAGGGCTATGTGCGCGAATGGCTCGTAGGCTATCGCGGCCAGTTCAAAGGCGAAGTCACAGTAGACGTAAGCTACATTGACCGTGAATACCGCGACCGCCCCGCGCAGTACGACACCAACCAGATCTACACCACCGACGCGAGTGGCAACACCACCTGGAGCGGCCTCAACAACCCGACGCTCAACAACACCTACTACATAACCAACAACAAGTGGAACTGGTTCGTCTATCAGGGTATTGAAGTCTCCGTAAGCAAGCAGACTTCCAGGCTCCAGTTGTTCAGCACATATACCTACTCGCCAGACCACCTTGCCGGAACATGGCAGCCGAACGACCCAAGCGCCATCATCGAACCCACCAAGTTCAACAACAACGCGGGCATCGGTTCCGTTCGTGGCAATGTCACCAATGACTGGACCGGCGACACGCGTAACCGCATGTGGCAGCGCAACCAGGCGCGAACCGGCGTAACATGGCGCGCCCCCTACAAGCTGCGCCTCTCCACCACATTCACTGCGCAATCCGGAACACCCGGCGGCCCGGTCATCACCACGCTCGCGGCCCTCGGCACTCCCTATGATGGCCAGTACGGCCCCGCAACCTTGAAGATCAATGGCCGCACGGTTTCCAACCCTCTGGCCACAACCTACCGCTTCGCCTACAAGGACCGCGGCACAGGCCAAATCTGGTGCCCGTGGCTCCTGCAGTGGAACGTCCTTGCAGGCCGCGAATTCCGCATCTCAGAACGGCAAAGCATTGAAGCCGACCTGAACATCTACAATGTCACCAACAACGGCGCAGCACAGCAATTCGTAAACGGCAACAACTCCGCATCCAAGACCTTCGGCGAACTGCAGAACGTCCAGTTGCCGCGCTCGGCTCAAATCGGTTTGCGTTATCACTTCTAGCAATCAGGCGGACAAGAAGCGCTCATCCATCGAGCCGCTCCTTGTCCGCCGGCAAGCATCCGCAATACACAAATCTCAGAAAGTTAATCCGAATTTTCGAGGATAACAAGCTCATGCCACCACTACGTCGCTTGCTGTATGCCTTAGCCCTGCCCGCGCTGCTGCTTCCCACATCGCCTGCAACTTCAGCCTTTGCGCAAAACGGAGTTCGCCTCACGCTGCAGGATATTCTTGCTCCCGGAGGCCTCGGCGCCGCCGAACTCTCGCCTGACGGCAAAACATTCGCGCTCACACGCAACGGGCAAATCGAACTGCTCCCCGCAGAAGGCGGATGGCCCGTTACGCTCACCAGCACGCAGGGCGGCAAGTCCGGCCTCGCATGGTCACCCGATAGCAAACAACTCGCCTTCGTCAGCCAGGGCAGCATCTGGGTCGTCTCCGCTGCAGGTGGTGCGCCACACCGCTTGACCAATGCCCCCGCAGGCGGCGGAGACCCACGCCAAGCCACCGACCGCGGACCGCAATGGTCTCCGAAAGGCCGCTGGATTCTCTTCCAGAGTGGCCGTCGCGGCGTCAACAGCCTGCTCGTCGTTTCCTCGGATGGAGAATCAACAAACTTCCTCACCGGCCCCCACGATGAAGCCGGAGAAGGCCACTGGTCTCCCAGCGGCGACGCTATCGTCTACGTCACGCGCTCCAAAGAATACTTTAGCGGACGCTTAAATATCATTCACTTCGACGCCAACTCCGGCCAGCGCACCGGCGAGCCAACCACGCTCTACACCTCACCCATTGACCGCGGCGGTGGATGGTCCATTCGTGGCGCGGAGTGGTCGCCGGACGGCCAGCAGCTCGTCACCGTGCTGCAAAACTCCGGCTGGAACCATCTCTATCTGCTCTCCCCCAAAGGCGGCGAGCCAAAACAAATCACCAACGGCGACTTTGAGGATGAAGCGCCCCGCTTCTCACCAGACGGCAAGAGCATCGTCTTCCTCTCCAACCGCGGCCTCGCCGAAGCCACCAACATCTGGAGCATCCCTGCACAAGGCGGCGAAGCGCACCAAGTCGTAAAGTTCGACATCCCCGGCATCGTCTCCGACCCACAGTTCTCTCCCGACTCCAAATTGGTTTACTTCAACCGCCAGTCTCCGCTCGAAAGCTCAGACCTCTTCGTCACGGAGTTAGGCTCTTCCGCGCCGCCGAAGCAAATCTCGCACACCACGTCGAAGAACTATGAAGCCTCCGCGCAGATACCCGAGCGCATTACATGGCAATCAAAAGATGGCAAAACAATCTCCGGCCTGCTCTACAAACCGAAGAACACCAAGCCCGGCGCAAAGCTCCCGCTCGTAGTCTGGGTACACGGCGGCCCGGAAGGTCAGGACGTTTACCGCACCGATGGATGGGCGCAGTTCCTCGCGCAATCCGGCTATCTCGTACTCGAGCCAAACTATCGCGGCAGCACCGGCTACGGCGAAGCCTTCCGCAATCTCAACGTCGAGGACTCCAACGGCGGCGAGGTCGATGACGTAGCCACCGGCGCGCAGTCCCTCGTAGCAAAGGGCCTCGCCGACCCGGCACGCCTCGCCATCGGCGGCGGAAGCCACGGCGGCACCATGACGGCCTACATGGTCGTTCACTATCCCGAGCTCTTCGCCGCTGCAATTGAGATGTACGGCGTAGTAGACCGCGACCTCTTCGTGCAGCGCACCAACCCCAGCTCCTCCATCCGCTGGATGATGAAGATGGGCGGCTCGCCGAATGAAAAGCCCGAAGTCTACAAGCGCGCCAACGTGCTCTTGCAGGTCGAAAAGGTCAAGACGCCGCTCCTGGTGCTGCACGGCGAAGACGACCCGCAAGTCCCACCGGCCAACTCAGCAGAGTTCGTCAAAGCCCTCCGAGCCAACCACAAAACCGTCTTCTACTTCACCTATCCCAATGAACTGCACGGCTTCTCACAGCCCGCGCATCGTCTCGATGCCTGGCACAAGGAACTCGCCTTCCTCGAACACTACATCAACCCGCGCTACGGAACCACTTCCACCTCAACGGAAGAAGTGGCCTTCCCTGCATCGGACAAGCAGGCAAACTCTCATAATGAAGAGAAGTAGCCTCAATTCGCCACGCATTCCTGATACCCACCCTGTCATAATCAATAAGGGTGGGTATCTCCCCGTTTCGCTTCTTTTCTATTTGTCGAATTTCAGAACCAGCCATCAGCCCCCTGAGGCATAGGACCGCTTTACTCAATGCAGACAACACAAATCGCTCACCTTGAATGTTCCCGCTGCCACGCCACTTTTGCCCCCGCTCCCGTTCCCACAGTGTGCGAAAAATGTGCCGGAACGCTATACGTGCGCTATAACTTTTCCAGCATCAAGGGCCTCGAAGCACGCGACGCAATCGGCAAAAGCAACCGCCCCGGAATGTGGCGCTATCATAACGTGCTGCCGCCCGTTGACCCGGTAACGCTCGCCGAAGGCTGGACGCCCATGCTTCCCAGCCGCCGCTATGCAAACGTCTTCCTCAAGGAAGAAGGAGCCAACCCCACCGGCACCTTCAAAGCGCGCGGCCTCTCCATGGCCATCAGCATGCTCCGCTCTTACGGCGTCAAGAAAGTTGCAGTCCCCTCCGCGGGCAACGCCGGCGGAGCCGTCGCAGCCTACGCCGCAGCCGCCGGCATCGAAGCGCACATCTTCATGCCCAAAGACGTGCCCCTCGCGAATCAAGTAGAGTGCGCCGCGCACGGAGCGCACGTCACGCTCGTGGACGGTCTCATCTCCGACTGCGGCCGCATCGTCGCTGAAAGAAAGCAGGCCGAAGGCTGGTTCGACCTCTCCACCCTCAAAGAGCCCTTCCGCGTCGAAGGCAAAAAGACTATGGGCTACGAACTCGTCGAACAGCTCGGCTGGGAATACCCCGATGCCGTCTTTTATCCCACCGGCGGCGGCGTAGGCCTCATCGGTATGTGGAAAGCCTTTGAAGAGATGGAAGAACTCGGCTGGGTCAAGGGCAAGCGTCCCAAGATGATTGCCGTACAGGCAGCCGGATGCGCCCCCATCGCCAAGGCTTACGAAGAAGGCGCCGAAACAAGCGAAGTCTTCAAGAACGCCGCAACCTTTGCCGCTGGCCTCCGCGTTCCCAAGCCCTATGGCGACTACATCGTCCTCGATGACGTACGCAAATCAGGCGGCACAGCCGTTGCCCTCAGCGACGAAAAACTGCTCGCCTCCCTGCGCGATTGGGCATCCCATGAGGGCATCCTGCTCTCGCCAGAAGGCGCTGCTTCCACCGCCGCATACGACCACCTCATCGAAACCGGATTCCTCACCCCCTCCGACCGCGTCGTACTCTTCAACACCGGCACAGGCAACAAATACACGGACGTGCTCGCCCGGGCCTTCGGGCTCGAACAAGCCGCCGCAGTTCCCGTAGGCAAATAAAACCGGCCCTGTCACACATACACAAGAGCGGGCTCTCAACGAAAGTTGAGAGCCCGCTCCCGTTTTAAGCCCACCCCGCATGACTCCCCGGCGAAGCCGTGAAACAATAAAACATATTCGCCATGAGCCACGAACTTACACCCGAAAATCAGCCCCTTCCCGAAGTCACCCCCGAGCCCGCAGCCGAACCCACGGAAAACTTCGGCGACCTGCTCGCGCAATTTGAAAAGTCCCACGCACGCTCGCCGCAAGCCGGCCCGCAACAGCTTCAGGGAACGGTAATCTCCGTCTCCGCGGATCAGGTCTTTCTCGACATCGGCTACAAAATTGAAGGCGCACTTCCCCGCTCGGCCTTTGACAACAACGCAGCGGATGTAGCGCCCGGCCAGACCTATCCCGTCTCCATCACAGGCCGCAACGAGGAAGGCTACTACAAGCTCTCGCGCTTCAAGGTCGCACAGCCGAAAGACTGGTCCTCTCTCGAAGAAGCCTTCGCGCAAAAGCTCGCGGTCGCAGGCACCGTCACAGGCGTAGTCAAAGGCGGAGCCACCGTCGATATCGGCGTTCGAGCCTTTATGCCCGCCAGCCGCAGCGGCACCCACGATGCCGCCGCACTCGAAACCCTGGTTGGCCAGCAAATCACCTGCCGCATCACCAAGCTCGACGTCGCCGACGAAGATGTAGTCGTAGACCGCCGCGTAGTTCTCGAAGAGCAGACGCGCATTGAAGCCGAAGGCCGCTACGCCGCGCTCAATGAAGGCGATACTGTCACCGGCACCGTACGCACGCTCATGCCCTACGGCGCATTCCTCGACCTCGGCGGTCTCGACGGCCTTCTGCACGTCAGCGACATCGCATGGACACGCATCACCAAGCCCGAAGACGTGCTCACCGTCGGCCAGAAACTCGAAGTCAAAATCCTCAAAATCGACCCCGACACCCGCAAAATCTCCCTCGGCCTGAAACAACTTCAGCCCGAGCCATGGGAAACCGTCACCGAGCGCTATCAGACCGGCCAGCGCATCAGCGGCCCCGTCACGCGTGTCACCGACTTCGGCGCATTCGTCGAACTGGAACCGGGCATCGAAGGCCTCATCCACGTCTCCGAAATGTCCTGGGGTAAAAAGGTCCGCGTAGCCAGCGACATCGTAAAACCCGGCGAGCGCGTCGATGGCATCATCCTTTCCATCCAGCCCGAACAGCGCCGCATCTCGCTCGGCCTCAAGCAGACACTCACCGACCCATGGGCAGAAGTCGCGCAGAAATTCCCCGTTGGCGCGCAGGTTGAAGGCCCCGTCACCAAGCTCATGGCCTTTGGCGCATTCGTGCAAATCGCGGAAGGCGTGGAAGGCCTCGTCCACATCAGCGAAATCGTCGCCGACCGCCGCCTCAACCACCCATCGGAAGTGCTCCACACCGGCCAAACCGTGCAAGCGCAAGTGCTGGCCATCGACTCCACCAAGCGCCAGATCAAGCTCAGCATGAAGCAACTCATCCCCACCGGCCTCGACGAGTACATTGCCGAGCACGCGGTAGGTGATAAAGTCTCTGGCCGCGTCGTCACGGAGTCTCCAGCCATCATCGAGCTAGGTGAAGGCATCCGCGCCGCCTGCACCGCGTCAGCCGCACCCTCCGCCAGCGCAGTCACACCGGCAGCGCCCGCCAAGGCCGACCTATCGTCCTTAACCTCCATGCTGCAAGCCCGTTGGAAGGGAGCAGCCCCTGCTGCCACCAACCAACCTGAACCGCTGCAATCAGGCCAGATACGCACCTTCAAAATCACCAAGCTCGACCCCGCATCCAAAACCATCGAAGTCGAGCTTGCATAATCCCTCACTGCCTTCCGCCTCAGCAAAGGCGGAAGGCAGTGATACATCAGCCAGCACTTCCCGTATCAAAACGGCACAGCCGCAGCCAGCTATCGCGCTGCCCACTGATTACGAAACGCACTTGCGTTCTATAATCAGTGCTTAGTTACCGTCCAATCGAGTATTGCTCATGGGACCAAACGGCCAGCCGAAAATCTATCCCAACCTGAACCCGGCCGCTGCGCTTCCCGTAGATCGCAGCGAGATATTTACGCTGCGCAACTTCGCGGAGCACTACCGCATGAGCCGTGGCCGCGAGCACGGCCACTACGTCCCCAACGCCCGCTTCATCTTCGTCACCACACTGGACGGCTCAACACTCCTGCACCAGCGCTACCGCCACCCCGTCATTGCCCAGGGCAAACCCGTGCTCTACGCCGGGGAAGCCTTCTTCAATAACGGACGCTTGGAATGGTGGAGCAACGGCAGCGGCAACTACCGCCCTGACCCTGACCATGCAGTCCAATCCGGCCTTCCGATGGAGCAGTTCTTTCCTTACGATCAGGTTCTAAAAGGCCGCCACACCCAGCCAAAAACCGAACACCCCAAACCGGCGCTCGTACAGCCATACCGGCCCTTCGCCCACCCTAGCGCGCCGGGCCAATCATGGGCCGCACATTCTGTGCAACCGCCAACTGCGTTGCAACCGCCGACGCATCGTTCCATGAAGTAAACGGCCCCAGCCGCACCACATACCACGACTTCCCATACGCACCTGTGGAATGAATCATCGATGCGTGAAAGCCCGCCACGGCCAGCGACTTCACCATGTTTTCCGCGCTCTCCTTGCTGGCAAAGGAACAAACCTTCACCGCCAGCGGAACGGTATCCACGCTAGTGGATGCTGCAGCCACATCAGGAGCCGGGCCGGGAACCGAACTGGAAGCACCCGGTTTCGCGGAATCTGACGCAGCGGCAGGAGCATTCGCCTCCGCCAAAGCCGGAGCAGCAACCGGAGCGACAGCCTGCGCAGGCGCAGAAGCCACCGCCGGAACAGCCGCAGCAACCTGCGACGAACCAGCAGCCTTGGCATTCGACGCATCCACCGGCTCAGAAGATTGAGCAGGTGGCGCAGACTCCCTGCATGGCCGCGCACTGGAAGCCTGCAATCCACCACCCACCGTTCCACTCAAAAGCGCAGACCTCGACGCCGCCAGCAATCCTCCCACAGTCCCCGTCAAAAACAGAAACGCCCCCGCCAGCAGCAGGCATCCCAAAATCACAACAGCGCGAGTGCGGCTCAGTTGCACCGTCAACACGTCACTCATGGAACCTCCACAGTAGTCTGCCCAGGGCTCGTAATCTGAATCACACCGCCCCAGTTGCACATCAGTTTGGAACTCGAATCAAGCGCAGGCATATTCCCAATCAGCACCGTCGGAGCCCCCGGAGCCCACGGCGCAGCCGTCACCGGAACACAAGGCATCGGCGTCAACACACCCAGCGCCGCCGCCGTTGCCGCCGCAACCGTTGGATTCGCCAGTGAAGAACACACACCAAATGGCGGAATGTTCACAAGCGGCTTGGAATCCATAATGTTCGCCGCAGGCGTACCGGTAAGCGTGCGGTTTTCCGGCAGCACCACCAGCGAGGAAGGTGCCGCGCCAAAGCTACACGCCATCACGGCCCCCATACAAACCTGCAATGCCATATCTCACCTCGTCAGCTCAATTAATCTTGACCATCCCGCCCTTGACGGTCAGCATTCCCCCGCCGTCCACTGTTTGCGAAGCAGCCGCCTTGTTCGTCAGGCTCACTCCCGCATCATTCGTCATATCCGTTCCCGCCTTATTCGTCAGCGACGTGCCAGCCTGATTCGTAAAATCCGTTCCCGACTTGATGCTCACCGAACCGCTCGACTCAATCACCAGGTTCCCATCCACCTTCAGCGTGAAATTCCCTGAAACCGTCGAAGTAAAATTCCCGGAAGTCGTCGCCGTATAGTCCGCCTTGTTCGTATGCGTCTCGTTGCCCGTAACGTTCAGCGTGCGCGTCCCCGTAACCGTAAGGCTGGAGTTGTTCAGCACCGACACATTCAAATCCTTCTGCGCCTGCAAAAACACTTCCTCTGCCCCCGCCTTATCCTCAAAGCGCAGCTCGTTAAACCCCGCGCCCCCCTTGGAGGAGTTCGTCTTAATCGTGCTCTTCGTCTGGTCATCGGGAAGCGTATAAGGAACCACCTGCTGCGCGTTGTAAACGCAGCCGGTAATCAACGGCCTGTCAGGATTCCCTTCCAGAAAACTGACCACCACCTCCTGTCCAATACGCGGCAAAAACATGCTTCCCCACGCATTGCCCGCCCATCCCTGCGCCACGCGAATCCAGCAGGAGCTCTTCTCATCGTTTGTGCCATCCTGGTCCCAGTGAAACTGCACCACCACGCGCCCATACTGGTCCGTCCAAATCTCTTCCCCCGCCTTCCCAACCACCGTCGCCGTCTGCGTCCCCGCAATCACCGGACGCGGCGTAGCTTGCGGCGGTCTGAACTCCGCATCTGAAGGAAACGCCTCAAACGAGTTGGTGTATTCCTCCTGGTTGCCATGCAAACTCACACGGCGAATCACATAGCTGGCATTCAGGTCCGCCCTGTAATGCCCGGACAAACTAAACTTTGCCCCCGCAAAGAATGACCTGCAAAGACTCGTCCCGCGAATCACCTTCGCTTCCGTTCTCAGCGCGGCAAGGCGTCTGCTCGCAATCGTCTCGCCATCACTCTGCGTCGCATACAGCCCCGGATAGTCATAAACAATCGGCTTCGCCTCGCTCCCACTCGCCGTCGCCAGCAACTGCGTAGCAGGAATCGTAAAGTTGAAGTCATCCGCCTTGTACTGCCCCACCGCAACCGCCTGCTCCATGGAGCAATCCATGACCGTATCATCCGCGCCATAGCTCGGCCCCGCGCCCGTGTATCGCGCCGCCGTCAGCCCCGCACATGTGCCCCATGAATTGCTGTCATCCACCAGCGTCAACGTGTGCTTTGAGTCGTCATGCGTAAAGTAGTACGCAATCCCCTCCTCCTCCATAATCCTGCTCACAAAATCAAACGCGCTTTCGCGGTACTGCACGCAATACTCGCGCACCGGAGAAGTCGCCGTAGTCTTATCGTTAAAATCCATGAACCCCAAATCCGAAAAAACCTGCTTAATAATGTCCATCCCGGACTTGTTCTGAAAGATGCGGCAGCTCGTATTCATCGTCAGCAGCCACAGCCACGGGTGCAGTTCCACAAGATACGTAATGAAGCGTTTATCTCTCCCCGCCTGCACAAACCGTCCCACAATCCCATTCACATAACGAAAGCTTCCATTGGAAAGCTGAATCTGCAACGTGGCAGACTTCCCCACAATCTGCGAAAAATCCAGCGAAGCATCCTCCGAATACAACTCCAGGTTGTATCGAAACAGCTCGCTAATCCCCTCTTCTCCACGAAAACTCCGCATCAGCAGCTTGTTCGCACCAAAAGGAGTGGTGATCTGCACACCCAGCGCGGCCTGTACAAACGCACCCATCGTTACTGCACCCCATCCTCAGCCAACGCGGCCTTGTTCCCATCGCCATTCAATCGCCCCGCCTGCAACCACGCCAGCCGCCCCAGCACCGCAGCCCGCGCATTCGTCTGCACGGGAGCACCAGAACTAGCCGCAGGCGTCTCGTCCTCGCGCAGAATCAAGCGAAACGAAAAATCGAACTCATCTCTCAGATAGAAGCGCACCAAATCGTGAAGCTGCCTGTAAGCATCCCCATCCGGCAAGAAACTCACATAGTCCTTCAGGCTCATCGGCCCCAGCACAATCACCACACCCGCATGCTGGTCCCACACGCGCCTGCCAAGAACCGCCCCATCCCCCAAAGTCTGATTCTTGCCGCGCCTCCCGCCAATGTGCGTCCATTGGTCTTCACTCAGGTCCAGCCACGCCCCCGCAAACTCTTCCACGCGCACATCCACGCCAAAATAATCCGCAATCAACCGCTCCAATCCAGCAGAAGAGCGCAGCCCGTGCGCAAGCAATCCACTGTAATCCAGCAGCGCTCTATCCGGCACCGCAAGCCGGTTGCGCAACTCCGAATCCGGCTCGCGGTCCAGCCCAAACAACGCAAAAAGAAAATTCGCCGCTACTCCCCGCGACGGCGCAACACTCGTCAACTCCGGATGATGCAACGCATGAATGCGATACGCCAGCAGAACCAGCCGGTGATGAAAGATATCCAGAAAATCCCGCAGCGCGCCCTTCTGCTCCCGCACCAACTGCTGCGTATAAACCGCGGGCAGCGGTCCATGCGCACCAGCCAGCATCAGAAAATTCACCACAACAACCGGGTCAACGTCCTCATCTTGCAACTCAACATGGTCAACATCCGACGCAGGAAACGAAAAGCTCATCCGCGAACGAAAGCGCACCGGAACATCATCCGAACCATCGCCATGTAGAATCGCCAACAACCGCACAGCCTGATAAAAGCTGAATGCGCTGGACCGCGCTCGCAACCGCTCCTCTGCGGAAGCCCCCATTCCCCAGCGAAGATCGCACGTAGCCTCCACGCCATCTTCCATCGCAGCAGAGCTCATAGAACCTCCTGCGCGCCTACCATCGGCTCCCAACGCTTCCACACGCCATCCACCGTGGAGCGCTTCGCAATCACTTGCGTAAACGTATTAACCGACGCATACAGCCCAAGAAAATGCCGCAGCACAGCCGCCAGCAAAAGCGCGCTGCCGCCCTTGTACCGTATCGGATCAAAGCTCAACGTAATCTCATTGCCCCGTCGAAACCCTCGCCATGCATCAGGCCCAAACCTGCGCATCACCTTGCGCACCTGCATCCCGCTAATGCCCGCAATCTCCTGCTCCGCCGCTGCATCCGCGCTAAAGGCATAAAGCCGAAGTATCTCCTGAAACGCCTCCAGCCCCTGCGCCTCTTCTGACAGCGACATAAAATTCAGCGACAAGCTTGAAACCAGCCGCCACAGCGACTTCCCGCCCAACGGAGGATACACCGGTAACGTCGGCTTCCCCAGGCAAGAGATGCGAAGCACCGGCGTAGCATTCTCAATATTCAACTCCGCGCGGTCCGGCAACTGCGCCGCCAGCCAGCGATTCGTACACAGCGCATGCGCAAACACCGCGCTATCCGACGGCATCGCCGGATTCAACCCCAGATCAACAAACGATAAGTACATATCCGTGCCGCGCAAATCCCGTCTCTCCGCAGCCACGCGTCGCGCCAGCCAGAACGCCTGCCCGGAAGCCCCCGCGCTCCCATGACGAAACGAATAAAACGGCACATACTGACGCGACGGCTCTGCTGGATTCGCCGATGCCGACACCGAAAGAATCGTATGAATCTCCGTCGTCGTCTCACGCCGCATATCCGCAACCAGCCTGTACTCCAGTTGCGTATGATCAACGCGAATAGGCTCTGACGTCTTCTGAAAAAGATTGATAATCGGCGTGCATCCCAGCCGAAAATTCCGCGCATGAATCATCGGCTCAGGCCGCGGCAGCGCATCCAGCACAAACAGAATGTCCAGGTAATCCAACGGCGCATCTCCCACACCCGCCGCGCAACTCCTTCGCGAAAGTTGCTCCACATCAAAGAACAAAAACTTGCGCGGAAAGTTAAAATACTCCTGCACCAGCCTGTACCCCGGCAAAGCCTGCGGCGGATACGGAAGCACATCTTCCTCCGCTGCAAACCCCACCTTCTTCAGCGCCCGCATCCCCAGCCGCACCGGTGGACGGTCACTGTTATCCGCCAGCAGAACATCCACGGTATTCGCAAACAAAAGCTCGTAAAGCGCACCCGTCAACGACAACGGCCCATCAAGAAAGAACCGCAGGCTCGGCAAAAACTCCTGCTTCTTCAGCAGGTCCTTATCGCCTCGCAGCCGAATCCGCAGCACCGCCGCGCCCTCATGAATGTGGTGATAATCCGAAGGCTCAAAAATTGCTTCCGTCACCGTAACCGGCCACAGCGTCGTGTCATAACAGGTGCGAAACCTGCAGGCCAGCCCCGCGGAATCCTGCGCAAAAAGCGGCGTACCGCGGCGGATGTGAAAACCATCCGTCAGCCCCTTAATCGTTCCGCCCACATCAAAGCACGCAATCCCCATCGGCGGCAGCGGCTGCACCAGTTGCGGATAAAGCGCCCCCAGCAGCCCCGTCGTAATCGTCGGAAACTCCCCGTGCATCTGCCGCTGCAACCGCGCAGTCAAAAACGCAAACGACTCAATCAACCGCTCCACATGCGGATCGGCCGTCTCTCCATGCTGCATCTCAAGCCGCGAAGCAATCTTGCTGTGCTCCTGCGCAAACCCGCGCCCCGCATCGCGCAGATAATTCAGCTCGTCGAGATAGTAGCGCAAAAAATCTTCGTCAACCTGCATACAACCTGTCTTCTTGATAAACAGCGTCGTGGCTCATACGAGCCGTGTCACCGCAATGCGACGCGCAGCATGCCTCTAACCAGCCATCTCCCCCGCCCCAATCAGCGCCCCATCGCTCTGACCAAGATTGACCGGAAAACTAACCGGATGGCTGACATTGGCAAGCTGCACCGAACCGCGAAGAATCCCAATCATGCGCGACGGCTCATCCGGCGCGCCATGCAACTCAAGCACCGGATTCTGCAGCCGCGGCTCAAACGCCGCAATCTTCTCGGAGATAGCCAAAGCCAAACTCCCCGCATCCAGCGGATTCCCTGCCGACAAATGCGCAAAATCCGGCAGCCCATAATCCAGAACTGTCTGCGGTTTGGAAAGCGGCTCCCAACTCGACCCGGCAAAGTGTCGAGGTGGAAGCCGCGTATTCAAAAGGTTTTCAACTTCCTTCTGAATCGACTCCAACAGCAGCGGCAGCGTCTGAACACGGTAAGGATCGGTCATCCGGCTGTCATCCCGCTCTTCATCAAACCGGTCGAAGAGCGGGACGGGAAGCCCTGCTACCAGTTCCCCATTGCGCACTATGCTGTCGCGTTGGTAGCGAGATTCCATGTGGCCGAAGCATTCCCCGAATCGGTTACATCGGATTTCTGAGCTGCGTAGTTCCAGGAGATTTTCGTGTAGTTGAACGTCACCGTCTCCTGGGGCTTGCCGCCCCCACCCCCGCCCACCGAGATGGAAGAAACCAGCGCATTGGTCAACTCGTAGACAAAAATCTTGGTGACTTTGCCCGAATCGTTCTGCCCAATGATGATCTTCGCAGTAGGGATATTCTTCGCCTGGTTGCAGTAGTCAATCAGCGAGCAACTGGAAAGGTCCTGATACTTCGTAATCGTAAAATCCTGGTGATTAGGCTTGCCGGAAGTGCGCTTCGTGTTGCTCTGATCTCCGGTAATCTGCTGCGCCACACCGTGGCTGTAAGACAGTACCTCGATCATGTTCGTATAGTCCGTCAGGTTGCACTCGCCATTGATGCTCGCGGCGCTCAGGTCAAGAATCAGTACGTCCATGGGAAATCTCCATAATCTCTGGTTGCAATGTTTGCAGTCTTGAAGCCGTCACTCGCAGCGCTTATTTGGCTGGCGGAGGCAACTCCGCCACCAGGCGCAGTGACACCGTCAACTCATCCAGTTGGAAGTGCGGTTTAAGGAAGGCAATCGCCTTGTAAGCGCCTACCTTGTCCGCTGATTCCGTAACATCCACACGCGCCTCACGCAGCGGATACCTTGCCTTCACGGATTGCGGCGCATCATCTGTCAGCAAAACATACTGCGATATCCACGAGTTCAGGTACTGCTGCACATTGTCCTTCGTCATGAACGTGCCGATCTTGTCCCGCATCATCACCTTCAGATAATGTGCGAAGCGCGAAGACGCAAGAATGTACGGCAGCATGGAAGAGATATTCGCGTTACGGTTCGCGGCGCTCAGGTTGTACTTCTTCGGCTTATTCGTCGTCTGCCCGCCAAAGAACGTCGCATAGTCCGTACCCTTGCAATAGCACAGCGCCAGGAAGCCGAGATCATTCAACTCCTTCTCGCGCCGGTCGGTGATAGCCGTCTCCGTCGGCACCTTTACCGCAATATCGCCGTTCTCCGTGGTGAAGGTATAAACAGGAAGATCCGCAACAAGCCCGCCGCCTTCCGCACCGCGAATAGCCGCGCACCAGTGGTACTTCGAGAAGGCATCCGTAATGCGCGCAGCCATCGCGTAAGCAGGATTGCCCCACAGGAAGTTGTTGTGGTCCTCTTCGCCACCACTCAGCTTCTCCACATAATTCAGCCCGTCAATCGGCTTGGTCTTCGGGCCATAAGGATACCGCGCAAGCACGCGAGGCAAAGTGAGTGTCACATACCGCGAATCTTCACTGTCACGAAACGCGCGCCACTTAATCATCTCCGAGCTCTCAAAAATCTTGGAAAGATCACGCGGCTTGTTCAGCTCCGTGAAGCTCGTCCAGTCAAAGAGATCAGGGCTGGCTGCGGCAATAAACGGCGCATGCGCAGCCGCCGCAATCCCAGAGATTCCCGTGAGCGTAGCCACATCCTGCGGATCACGCCCAAAAGCAAAATCCCCAATCAGCACGCTGAACGGATTGCCGCCATACGTGCCGTACTCTTCCTCGTAAATCTTCTTGAAGAGCGCGCTCTGGTCAAACTCAACAGCCGTCTCGATATCCTTCACCAGTTCAGACCGGCTGATATTCAACACGCGAATCTTCAGGTTCTGTCCCGTCTCAGACTTGTCCACGAGATAATGCAGCCCGCGCCATGAGGACTCAAGCTTCTGAAACTCGGGATCATGCAGAACCTTATCAAGCTGAATCTGGATCAGCTCATCAATCTGCGCAATGCGCGTCTTGATCGCAGCGACCACATCGCTCGAATCTCCTTCGAGCACCTTGCGAACCTTCTCGCTGAGCACGGGCTGCCCCGGAAACTTCTCCGCAACCGTGTCATCCGGCCTCTCGTACCACGTCTTGAGAGTCGCCTTGTAGTACGGATCGAACGACACCTGCTCAAGGAACTCCTTCACCAGGCTCTGCGCGTCCTTCTGTCTCTCTTCCTGGAGAACCTGCAACCGTTTCAGCTCATCGCCCGACTTCCCATTCGTGTCGGTTCGTACCATCCCGCTCTGAGCCACAATCTTGGCAAGAAATCCCTCATTGTTGTTGCTTTCTGCATTGTTGTTATCTGCAGTCTTCGGCATGACTATTCTCCTTGCGCCCCTTTGCGGACGCCGTTGCCGCATTGGCTTCGGTGAACATGTGCGGAAATGCGTAACCAGTTTGCAGACTGGTCACCGCCATCTTTTCCTGCGCTGTCGATTGGCTCGCTTAAGCCCCTTCAGAGAGCTGCTTCACTTCGCTCACCTGCGGATAGGTCGAAGCGTCGAGAACAAGGTCCTTGGGCTTATCCGGACTGCTCACCGCCGCCTTCAACTCGTCCCCAAGCTTCTCGTTACCATCCAGCTTGTTCAGCAGGTCGGTCAACCGGGTACGTGCTTCATACAGCGTGTTCAACTCGGGCGTATGCCGAATAATCCACAGCGGATGAAACATGTAAAGCGGGTCTTCACTGATGAGCTTGGACAGCAAGGAGTCAAGCGGCTTGGAGTTATCCAGCTTCGGGCTCGCTTCCGCCCCAACCTCAACTTTAAGCTTCTGCGAATCGCCATCGCTGGAAGCGCGCAACAGGTTATCCACCTTGAAGCTCGCGCTGGGACCAGTGCTTACCAGGACATCGCGAAACGAATCGCGGTCAACTTCGACAAACTGCCGGTCGCGCAGCTTAGGCAAAACCTTGCCTTCTGGTAGTTCCCCCGAAAGATCTGCCAACACACCTACAACAAGCGGCAATTCCTTCACTTCGAATGCGTCGCCGATCTGCACATCATACGTAATATGCACACGCGGAGAACGCACACGATCAAGTTTGTGCTGAATGCTTTCTGACATGGTATGACCTCAATATCCGTTAAAGGGATTGGGTTGCTTTAGCGCTATCAGGACATGAGCTCGGAGGGATACTCGTAGCCTGAACACACCTCATCTGTCGTACTCGCAAATTTGAGGAAAAAGAAATTGGTTCAGTTGAGCGGATTGGATAATAGCAGAAGTTTTGCCGACTGCGCAAAAATCCTTGTGAATTGCCGCCCTCAATAACTTAATGCGTCAAAACCAGTGCGCGACGCTCATCCTCCCTGCTTTGCATCGGCAGAAACCTCCAGCCCAAGCAGCTTCACAATGTCACTCAACTCTCCGTGATTGCGCACTAGCTCTGGCAGCAACTCGTTAAAGTGCATATTCCCCCATGCAACCGCTCGGCGAATCAGATACGGCGTAGGACTGTGCGGGTCCGTGCGATGAAGATACTTCGCAATCTCCTCCAGCAAGCGATACGCATCCGCCCTGCTGCGAATCCCGCTCACGGAAAGCGGCTCCAGCGCAGCCTCCGCCTTCAACGGCACACTCTCCTCGGCTGTTGAAGTAGCCGCAAACCCCTCTTCCGAAATCACAAGCGAAGCACTCTCTTCAGGCTCTGGCACAGGCATCCTCGCCCGCGCCGAGTCCAGCAGCGCCTCAAGCAGTTGGCTTGCAGTCTCAGCCTCGCTGCGGAACCGTATCAACCCCGGCGACTGGTCATCTGCCAGCTTATCCAGCAGCTCATCCAGCGCATGCACTCTCTCCACAGTCGCAACCGCATCCCCATGCACCATTACCAGCCAGTCATACGGAGTAATATTCGCGCTCTGCTCAATCTTCGCCAGCGTCGGCGCATCCCCCACATTCGTGTTGGACGAGTTCCGCATCGCAACATCCCAGTCCGCTAGCGAATACGCCGCAACGCCAATGATCGTAGGCTGCGTTAACGCCACCAGACGAAGCCTCCGCGCCAACTTTTCATTCACCCAGTAAACCGGCGCAAGCCGCGGTGCCAAATCCTCCTCAAGCGCGGGATACATATCCTGCCAGTACGCCTCGCAAAGCCCGCGAATCAGCTCAATTCCCCGCGCCGCACCAGCAAATCCATCCAGTTGAATCCACGCCTCCAGCAGCCACGCCGCAAGTTGCAAGTCCTTGCTACGCTCAGCAAGCCCCTTGGCGCAAATCGACTCCACCGCCTGCCAGTCCGCCTGCTTCAACTCGCTCTGCCAAACACCCTGTGGAACCCGCGAGTCATCTTCGCGCCTCGCCTCGCGCACCAGGTCATACGTCCCCTCATAGCGCAGCGACTCCCCCGCCCGCCTCTCCGCAGAAATCGGAGCCAGCAGTTGTTCCAAATCCGTCAAAGTTACTTCAGCCGTACGATTCATCTCTACTCACCCCGCGCTGTTCTCAACTCTGCCGCAGGCGCTTCTACGGGGAACACCGGAACCGGCAAAGTCGGGCTGCCCGGCTTCGCTCCGGGAGGCAGAAGGTCAATCTGCATATAAACAATCGTGTCCGAAGGCGCATTCTGACTGCCTGAAACCGCATACTGGTTCGGTATCCGCAACAAATACTGCCCCGAAGCCTGCGCAGCATTCGGCATGTGATCCTGCAACATCGTCAACAGCGCCCAGGGATCGTTGTAACTATACGTAACCGTCCGGTCCTTCACCTTCGCCGCCCGCGACGGATTCACCGCCGCCGGAACCTCCGGTGAATTATTCGCATACCTAACAATCAGAGTCACAGGGTCGCCCAGTTGCCACACCAGCGGCGGCGCATCGCCCCGCGCACTCGACGAATCCACACTCTGGCTCCCAATCCGCAGCGTCCATGAAGCAATCCGGTCCCCCAGCACCTCATGATTGCGATTCGTACGAAACTGCACCATCACGCCAAGTGCCGGAGCCGGCAACTTCTCCGTCCCCATCACCAGCGGCCGAGCCGCCGCAATCGAGCGCAGAAACAACGTCGCATCGAACGACTCAGCCGTATTGGAAAGCACTCCCAGCAACCCCGCGCCACCCCTGTCCACCGCTTGATAGAACGCCGCAATATCCCCCGGCGTAGCCTGCGCCCCCGCACGCGTATCCATCGCGGTTGAAAACGGAAACCGCCCCGACAGCTTGCCGTTAAAGCTCGCCGCAATCATGTTGTACCGAGCCACCGCAGTCCGTCTGCATCGCTCGCCAACCAGCCGCGCCAGCTCTGCTCGAATCCCAAGAAACAAATCCGCCGATCCATACAACACCGGAGCCTTGCACTCATTCTCCGGAGTAATCGCATCCACCTTCGTGCTGACAAACCCCTCCAGCGCCTGGATAGAGTTATCCGGCTTCTTCGCCTGCAGCGCCTCCACATCCTGCGAAATATTCCGCCACTTCGTCAGCACGCTGGAGTACCCTCCCTGCGCCCGCAGCACCTTCACCAGCGGAGCCGCATCCGCCGTCAGCGTCTCCACCTTCTGCCGCTCCGCCGCAAGATACCCCTGCAGTTCATCCGGAGAAGAAAGCCCAAACAGCCATTGCGAAGCAGGCACGCCACTCGTGCCGTCATCGCTCGCCACCGCATGCACATACAAATCCCGCGCCTGCTGATTCACCTGCATCAGCAACGACTCCGCCTGGCTCACCAGCGCGCGATTCAAACAGCTAGCAATCGGCGCTGCATGCAGCGCAACAAAAGCCTGCCCAATCTGCTTCAGCTGGTCTGCCGACTGGTTAAAGTTCTGCAGCGAGCTCTCCAACGTCACCTCGTTATCCGCACCGCCCGCCCCCGGCACTGCGGAATTCACCACCAGCGCCGCAAGCGCGTTCGCAGCGCGGTCATCCACAATCGCCTCAATCTGTGCGCGATACTTCCCAGAAAGCGCAGGCAGCAGTTGGCTCTCAATCTTGTTGCGGCTTGCCTCCAGTTGCAGCGCGCGATTCAGCTCCGAAGAGTTCCACACATACCCCCTCGGAAGCACGCGGCACGACGCGCTCTTCACGCCTTCATTCGCCATGAAGTCGTTGCTCAGCAGCGAATCCAGAACCGCGGCGACAGTGCGAACCTGGCCATCCAGCCGAACCTGCTCATCGCTCACATCCACCACGCCCGTCCGCTCCACCGCCTCGCGCAACCCGGCCAGCTTGGCCGCGCCCTTCACCTCAACCTTGGCCAGAAATTCATCGCTCGCAAACGGCATCTTATCCAGTTGCGTGCCCAGCGCTGGAAGAGCATCGCGATCAAAGCTATTCGCAATCCAGTCGTACGTTCCAGAATTCAATTGATTGTCAATCGAATGAATCTCCACGCTCAAAGCCCGCAGTTGCTCGTTCGATAAAGACGCCTTGTTAGCACTCAAGGCCTGCAATCCTTGCGGCCCTGTCAGACTTGCCAGCTCGCTCTCCAGCGGATTCTCATCCATCCAGTGATCGTAAAAACTATCAATCAATTCTTCCGCAACATTGGAAGTCGCCTCGTCATAACCAGCCGGGACCTCAAGAGGCTTCCACGTAGCATTCAGCACTAGCTTCTGGTAGCGCGAGTCCTGCGCAAACCGCCCGCCATCCGGCAGACCACGCGCGCCAAGATAACGCAGCAGCGTATTCAGTTGCGCAAAGTTCCCTGACTTGGAGTCGCTGATCGTGCCATAGCGGTCAATGTTCGCATTCAGCTCTTCCAACTGGTCCAGGTATTGCCGCAGCGCAAGATAAGACGGCTCGGCAGACCACGCATTCCCCAGCGGAAAAGAATCCGCAGCAATCGAAGCTGACTGCACATAAGGAGCCGACATCGCCGACTCAATTCTTTTCTCCAGCGCCTTCTGGCACGAAGCCAGGATCACAACCTCAAAGGTACGCTCGACAGTCTGCCGCACACTCTGCCGCATCCCATCCAGGTCGAAAACCGAGTAAGGCATCGCCCACGAAAAATAATCCCCCTGCTGCGCCGCGCCCAGCGTGCTGAACAAGCCAACCGCCGGCGTAACATCCGCATTGGGATTATGCGCAATGTTATTCAAGCTATCCGTAAGCGAAGACAAAATCGGATTGATAGTGTTCGCCTGCAGATTCCGCAACCGTCGCCATTCATGGAAAAACCACACCGACAAAACAACCGCAAGCACGCATGCTGCAACTCTCGCCAGCAGCACGGAACGGTTGCCGCGCAAAATTCTCCGCGCCACCGGAGCAGCCAGAAAGCGCTCAGGAAACACCTTGAACGCAAACAGGTCTTTCACAAACAAAACTCGCGGACGATAGCGCGTGCCAAGCTGTAAAGACCGCGCTCCCGCGCCAGCCTGTTCCATTGCGCTGTCAGCCGCACGACCTGAAAAATAAATCCCGCGCAACAGGTGCGAGTCCTGGTAAGCCGTACTGCCAAACACCAGCTCAAGCAGCACCTTCAGCGGCTCCCGCATCTGCCGCACGCCAAACGGAAACAGAAAAACGCCGTCCGCCTGCTCCACCGACTTGCACTCCGCCAGCATCTCAAGCTGTCGCCGCAGCAGCGCCTCCTCGGTAACATCAAAAGCCTCATCAACCCACGCCGCCGAGTATCCCGCCTCCAGAGAATAAGGATTCGACCAGCCAAAAAGCTCATCCCCATCTTCTTCCGTATGCAGATGCGGCGTTATCGCACGTACAATCTCTTGCCCCACAACCGTGCGCGCATAACTGCCAAATCCCTCCACCGCATCGCACTTCGTCACCAGTACATACACAGGCAGCGCAAGCCCCGTAATCGACTGCACCTCGTTCAACCGCTTGCCAATCTCTGCAAGGCGGCTCGTGCGCTTCTGATGATCAGGGTCAGACGCCGCCGCCAGCAGCTCCGTCGCCGGAACCGTCAGCACAATTCCATTCAGCGGTTGCCGTGGCCGGTAGTGTGCCGCCAGTTGCAGAAAACTCCGCCATCCATCCGCAGCACGCACAGGCTTCTTGCCGCTCAACAACTGCAATGCCGAAGAAGAAGCCGCGTCCACTTCGTCTTCCACCCCGGCAAACTCCTTCCCCGGCAAATCAATCAGCACCGCATGATCCAGCAGCAGCCATCGCGGCGCCACATCTCCAGAACCCGCACCAATAGACTCCGAGTTAAGCCCCGAAATCTCATCCGCAACCGTGCTCTTCCCCGACCCCGGCTCACCAACCAGCAGATACCACGGCGCGGCATACTGGTAGTTCCATCCCGGAATCCTCTCGCGCAACCGCTGCATTGCCTGCCGGAAACTCTCTTCCATTCCAGACGATGCCGCAAACACAGAAGAGCCCGCGTCCTCTTTCGCGCCCTGCGAATCCTTTTCCTCCGGCTTCCGCAACGCGCGCCATGCAAGATACACCGCCAAAGCAATCAGCACGCATACAACCACCGCTCCAGCAATCAGGAACCAGAGCAACAAGCCGGGATGTTGCAGCACAGTATTCATCGCTGCCCACCTCCCACGCCATCCAAAGACTCGTTCGGCAGATACATCACCATCTCTCCCGCCGCCACTCCCTCCGGGGCATCGCCCAGCGTAAAGATGATTTCAGGATGTGCCGCAAGGTCATTCGTATCCACACCGGGCTGCACGGAAAACAGCAGCGTCGTTCCGCCCAGCGTAATCCCGCTCGGCGGCGGCGAAACCATCTCCACCGCGGCAACCGTTCGATTCCTCGTAGCCGCGCCACCACTGCTCGGCGGAAAGGCAATCACCCCATTGGCAAGCCACGCCTTCACCGCAGCCTCCGGTCCCGGACTCGCTCCTCCCCGCCCTGTAACCGCAATCAAAAACGCCACGGCACTCGCAGCCTTCCCGGACTCGCCTTTTTCCAACGGCAATTGCGAAGACAAATCAAGACGAAACGCATCTCCCGTCGCGATGAAAGGCACAACATTCCATCTCTGCGACGCCTTCGTCGATACCTGCCTCCCCGTAATCTGGTTCAGCGCCTCTTGCGTGCCCGCAAGCGTGGCTCGCGTGGACCGCGTAAGTGAGAACCACGCAAACGTAGAGACAATCAGCCACACCGCCACAACACCCGCCACCACCATCCACCACCGGAACGGCTCAGGCAAGCGCACCGGCGCTCCCTCGGAAACAGTATGCCGGTAAGCCTCTGGAAAAATACGCGGGCTCTCCACGTTCAATTCCGGATTCATCAGCGCAATGCGCTCATAGAGCTTCTGCCGGTACCCATCCACAACCTCAGGCTGGCGCAGATACCGTCCTCGAAACCCAAGCGAAAGCGCCATCAGGTACACCGCAATCAGCTCTTCTTCATAATCCTGCCGCGTCAGCAGATTATCGATGCGCCGGAAAATCATCTGCCCTGAAATCTGCGAACGAAACAACCGCAGCTCCATCAAGTGCTCGCGCCAGTACGCAGCCCCCGTCCATTGCACAAGACAAACAAACGTCTCATCCGCAAACGCCGCCATCACGTATACCAGTTCTTTCATCAGGTCGCGCGTAAGCGAGCTGCCTGCGTTCTTCGTCTCGAACATCTTCTGGTCGAGAAAATTCGCCATCTCCTGCCAAACATGCAGAATGACGTCATCCCCCTCCGGCTCCTCCACCGCAATAGAAGCCACAGCAGTAGAAGCCACAACCGAACTGCCGCCAACAGCAGCCCCAGCCTCCGTAGCCGCTGCCAGCGCCTGCGCAAAACGAGGCGTAGCATCCACCGGCCGCCTGCTCTCCACAACCAGCCGCAACCTGCTCAACTCAACATAAAACTCTCTGAACTGCCGCAGAAGCGGGTAAGTATCCTGTCTTCGCTCCTGCATACTCAACCGTCCTTGCCGTCATGCGGGCGATGCTTCACAAACAGCGTCACAGAATCCGGCACATGCATCTCTTGCCGTGCCGACTTCACTACAAGCTTCTTGCCCGCGGCAATCCACTCACCCTCATTCGTCACCCGCATCAGGATGCAGCCCGGCGTCGGCAGCAAGTCATCAATCGCATCCACGCGCTCCAACGTAGCGCCCAGGTTGCGGCTCATCTCAATCTCCGCAATCTGGTCTTCTGAAGCCAGCAGGCACGTCTCGCCCCACTCCACCAGCAGCTCCGGATCAGTTCCCGGCGCGGCACGCAACATCAACCCATGGAACGGCGCAGACAAATCCGCATTCTCGCCAAGTGCCTGCTCCATCGTCGGCCCCAGCTCAAAGCTCTTCGCTCCCGGACCGCCCGCCGCCTTCAGCTCCCGCCCAACCCAGTTCTCAATCAACCCTTCGGACACAGACCGCCGGATAAACTCCAGCACCGCCTCAAAAGTCGAAAGAAGATCATGGTGG
>NZ_JBZYWK010000037.1:0-17516 GCF_059115385.1 Occallatibacter sp. FHG110214_02
ACAGTTTCACAGTCCCGGTATCAAGAGGGGGGCCTCCTGCCTGATGCGCAGAGATTCAAAAACATGTCTCAGGGGCTAAAGCCTCAGTGCTTTCTTTTGGCCTTGATTGCCGGGGATAAATCCCCGGCCTGCTTTTTGTTTCTAATGCGCCCGGTGCTGTTGGCTTTCTCGTAATGCGTTTTAAATCAATTGGTTAGGTGCGGAACTTGGTGCTTATTGATTGGTTAACAGGTTTCTGAAAAGTGGTTACTTTTCAGAAAAAATAGCGCGAAAAAACTTTTTTGTGGTCTGGAAAGACAGAAAGCTCGGTTCGTTAGAACCGGGCTTTCTTGTTGGTGATTTTGAGTATGGCATAGATGGGGTTAATTGAGCGCAAGAGTTATCCACAGATTTGGGATTTATTTTGCATTGCATGCAGCGGATGCGCGCTTTGCGCGCCACGGGGATTTTGTGGCCCTCCCGGTAGTCGGGGTCGAGATGGGGTGTGGCAGTCAAAAAGGCAACCGCAGATCCTTCACTCCGCCTACCCCAATGCGCTTCGCTCAGGATGACACAGCCCTCTTTTGTGGGAGAGCTTGGACGGGGAGCTGAGATGGGAAGAGCTGAGAGTGGAGCGGTGAGACCTAGTGTCTTGTATGGCGTTCCCAGACGGCGGCGTCGAAGGTGTGGCGCATCTCGTAGGCTTCGCGGCGGTAGAGGTCGGTGGCTTCAGTGTTGGCTTCGGTGACTGTCAGGGAGACTTCTGTCATGCCCTGACGAAGGAAGCCCTGGGCGGCGATGCCTAGCAGGAAGCGGGCAAGGCCGCGGCGGCGGTCCTGCGGGCGGACGCAGAGCTGGGTGATGTGGCCGCTTTGGGCGCTGACGCGAGAGCAGAGCAGGAGCGCGACCGGCTCGCGGGTGGCGCGCTCGACGATAAGTTGCGAGACACCGGGGGCGAAGGTTCCGCAGCCGGAGTAGCGCACGATGTTGTGCAGGAAGCGGAGAGAGCCCTGCTGGGTGCGGTACTGGTCGTTGATGTAGCTGTCGGGGTGGTTGGCGTAGCTCTCGCAGATGAGGCGGCTGGCGGCGGTCAGGTCTTCGTCGCGCCAGGAGCGGACCTCGAGCCCGGTGGGAAGCTGGGCGCGCAGAGGGGAGAGCGTTTCGAGCGTGCGGACCATGAAGAGACGCGGGAAGAGCTGGAAGCCATGTTCGCGGAAGACGCCTTCATGCGAGCCGGAGCCGTGGAGAAGCAGTTGCGACTCGATGCGGTCTACATGCGGGGAGTGCTGCAGGGTTTCGAGGAGATGACGGAGGAGGGTTTCTTCGAGCTCGACGGCGGGCTGGGCTGGGCTCAGGGCCGGGTCGGCGAAGACGTCGCCGATGACGGCTTTGGTGTCCTCGTAGACGCAGAAAGAGTAAGCGGCGACGCGGGGGGCGGCGTGGCTGGGGGGTGGGTCGAGCTCGGACAGGCGGGCGGCTGGATTGGGTTCCAGAGCGGCGTAGCCGGGAAGCATGTGGCTGTCGAGGTACTGCATGAGCAGGCGGGCGGAGGCGTGGTAATCCCAATGCAGGCGCTGGCGCCATACGCGCTCCTCGGCCTCTAACAGCGGGCGCAGCATGGCCGCTGTAAAGTGCCGCAGGTCGAGAATCTCGTAGCTGACTCCAGAGGTCATGCGATTCCCCGGTCGGTCCCTATGTTGCTGATTCCTGCACAGGTCTTCCGGTTATTGTGCCGCAGAGTTCGATTTGTGGCAATGGATTGCAGCGGCTGCTGCCTTTGGCCGCCACGGAGATTTGTGGTCCTCCCGGTGGCCGGGTGGGGGGATGGGTGGGATTGGGAGAGGCTGGATTTTTTGGCTAGCGGGCGGTGGGGAAGTCTGTTGCGCCGGCCTGGCCTACCAGATAGACTGCCAGACCCTGTTCGGGCCAACTGAAGAGGGTTTCGTAGTGGCGGCCTTCGAGGTAAGCAGACAACATGCCGGCGGTGTGGAGGTCTTTGCCGCCGCTGCCGGTGATGCGGGCTACAAGCAAATGCTGCTCGGGAGGGACGCCGCTCTCTTCGTAGTTCACTACTTGATGGTTGCGGTAGAAGGAAAGGCCGTATTCCATGTCTCGGCGGACCTGGAAGACGGCTACGGTTTCAGTGGGTGGCGCGTAGGCGGTGAGCTTGTCGGCGAGGGGGCGCGCGGAGTAGGTGCGGTCGAGCATGTGGATGACGCGCTTGGTGCTTGCCCATGCGGGGATGACGAAGAACGGGCCTACTCCGTACATGAAGAGGAGGAGGACGGCCAGGACGGCGCAGGTAACGAGGCGGAGGCGGGCTACTCCGAAGCCGTTGACGACGATGACGATGAGCAGGGCCGCGCCGATGGCGGTGAGGGCGCCGATGATGAGCGGGTGTACCGGGGGCATGGCTGAGCCGTGGGCTACGAACCACGGGAGCATGAGCACGGCGAGCACGACGACTCCGGTGAGGGCGGCGTGGCCAAAGAGGACCCAGCGGTTGAGGCCCTTTTGGCGGCAGCGGTAGAGGTAGTCGCCGGTGAGGATGGTGATGGGCGGGATGGAGGGCAGGATGTAGCCGGGGAGCTTGGACTTTGAGAGCGAGAAGAAGATGAGCGGCACGATGGCCCAGATGACGAGGAATTCCGGGAAGCCGTCGCCGGGCTGCGGGATGCGGCGGGTGGGGGTTTTGGAGTGGCGAAGGCGCCATTCGGCGACGGAGGTCTGCACGCCATCGATGAAGGCGCGGACGGCTACGACCGTCCACGGCATGGTGGAGAGAATCAGCACGGGCAGGTAGTACCAGAAGGGCTGCATGTGCTGGTACTTATTGGTCGCGAAGCGCTGAAGATTCTGCTCCAGGAAGAACTCCCGGAAGAAGGTGGGGTTCTGGTGCTGGACGGCGATGAACCACGGCAGCACGATGGCGAAGTAGAGAAGGACGCCAGGCCACCAGAAGGATTTTTTGAGGATGGACCACTCTTTGCGCAGGGCGGCGAAGCTGACGAGGATGACGAGGTCCAGAAACGGCGCTACGGGGCCTTTGGCCAGGGTGGCTACGCCGGTGAAGAAATAGATGTCGAAGAGCCAGAACTTGGAGCCGGTTTCGAGCCAGGCGTACCAGCCGAGCAGGCCGATGGCGAGCGGGGCGGCCATTTGCATGTCGGTGGAGGCTCCGCGGGCGAAGCCGATGATGCCGAGACAGGCTACGGTGATGAGTGCCGCGTCGAGGTGGCCGCCGCGCCGGAAGCGGCGCATGTGGAGATAGATGAGGCCAGCCATGATGAAGGCGAAGCTGACGGATGGCAGGCGGGCGGACCAGTCGTGGACGCCTTCACTCTGGAAGACAAACATGGCGCGCCAGTAGTAGAGGGCGGGCTTTTCCAGCCAGGGGCGTCCGTAGAGGTAGGGCGTTACGCAGGCGCTGAGGCGCTCCTTGATGGTATGCGCGGAGTCGAAGCGGGCGAGCATTTCATGGGCAATTTGCGCGTAGCGGGGCTCGTCCGCGCCGACGAGGCCGAGGCCGTCGCCGCCGAGGAATGGGGTGACTCCGTAGGTGAGGAAAAAGACGGTGAAGAGAAGGAAGACTGCTGCTTCCGCGACGGTGGCCCAATTGGGGAGTTTGGAGCGCAGAGAGGCGGGCTCAACTGGCTCATGAGACGCCGGTTGCTGCAGAGGGGAGACTGAGGGGTTGGGATTACTCTCCACGACAGGGACTAGGCTATCAGACGAGGGAAGAGGGACCAAGGGAACGAGGGAACGAGATGCGGGTTGCGGGAACTGGGTGTATTGCTGGTGGGAGGAAATTGCTGACAGGAAGAACGAACAGTGCGGGATGCGGGTTTTATTGTTCCCTTGTTCCCTTGTTCTCTTGTTCCCTGCTTTTTCTCAGCACTGCCAGGATTTCTTCGCGTGCTTTTTCTAAGGGGCCTTCCAAGGTCAGGCCAGCGGCTTTTTCGTGGCCGCCGCCGCCGAGGGCTTCGGCTATGGCGGCTACGTCGATGTTGCCTTTGCTGCGGAGGCTGAGGCGGATGCGGCCTTCGGGGAGTTCGCGGAGGTAGACGGCGGCGCGCACGCCGCTGATGCCGATGGCGTGGTCCACGATGCCTTCGTGGTCTTCTTCTACGGCGGCGGTGCGCGCAACGTCTGCGTTGGTTACCCAGAGCCAGGCGAGGCCGTTTTCGGCGTGCAGGGTGTTGAGGGCTGCGCCGAGCAGGAGCATCTTGGAGATGGGCGTGGAGTAGTAGATTTTTTGCGCGATGAGGATGGGGTCGGCTCCGGCGGCGGTGAGGTCGCGAGCTACCTCAAAGGTGGAGCTTTTGGTGCCGCCGTAGCAGAAGCCGCCGGTATCCGTAAGGAGCGTGGTGTAGAGGCAGGTGGCTATTTCCGGGGTAAGATGGACGCCGGTGGATTGGGCCTCTGCAGCTTTGATGAGGCGGTAGACCAGCTCGCCGACGCTGGCGGCTTCGGGGACGATCCAGTTGCAGTGGCCGTAGTTTTTGCCGCTGGTGTGGTGGTCGATATTGATATGGAAGAAGGGTTCGAGGCCGAGGACCTTGGAGCGGTCGAGGCTGTCGCACTCGAGCAGGATTACCGCATCGTAGGGGCCGCGGACGCGGAGGGCGAGGCGGATGTCATGTGCGCCGGGGAGGTCGCGGTAGACGACGGGGATGCTGTCGGCGGTGACGAGCTCGGCGTATTTTCCGAGCTGGTTGAGGAGCATGCCCATGGCAAGCATGGAGCCTACGGCGTCGCCGTCAGGGCGGGAGTGGGAGCAGACAAGGAAGCGCTCGCCTTTTTGCAGCAAGTCAAGAAGAGCGGGGATGGGCTCAGACGGGACGTAGCCTACGGGCCAGTCCGGCATGGGGCTGGAGGCGTCGCCTGGCTGTTTTTGGGGAAGGCTGGCCATGCGGGGCTATTCCGTCGCTTTCTGCCGCTTTCGGCCACGGCTCATCAGCTCGTCAATGCGCGCGGTCAGGCGGCCGGAGCGGTCGGCGAAGAAGGCCAGCTCGGGTACGTGGCGGACGCCCATGCGCTCCTTTAACTCAAAGCGGATGTAGCCTTTTGCGGCTTCGAGGCCGGCGACGGTTTCTTTTTCGGCCTTGTCGATGTTGGGGGTGTTGCTGTCCAGCTCGATGTAGACGCGGGCGGATTTGCCGCCGGGGTTAAGCACGACTTCGCTGACGTGACACGAGGCGATGCGCGGGTCTGAAAGCTCGCCTCCAATCATGGCGCCGATTTCTTCGCGCAGAGTCTCGGCTACGCGGTCCTGGTGGTGCTTGCGCCCCCTTTGCTCCATTTGGCAACTCCTCAAAAACAACGCGCCCTGTCCGTGTTTTGGATTGGACAAAGCGCAAAGCTAAACTATTAAGCATACCACCCACTGAGCATGGAGATGGCTGCCACTGCGGCACCGTTCTTGCCACTCCCAAAATGTGCCTTTCGGCTAGCGGGAGAACCATATATTGACGCGTGCGGTACACCTGGCGGCGAAGCCGCAATCCGCCGCACGCGAAGTGCTATTCTTAGCGCGTGAAGCACGGTGGAACTACTGCGATAACCGCTCTTTTCCTTGGGTTTGGGATGTTTGCGCTCACGGCCTGCCACAAGCAGGAACAGGAAGTTGTGGGCGTGGCACAGAACGCGGCGCACTCGGCGCAGAAGGTGGCGGCCAGCGCTGCCGCCAATGCGAGGAATGCGGAGCTGCATGCGCAGGCGGCCGCGACTGAGTCGGCTACGGAACGCGCGGCGCTGCAGCATATTCCGCTGCCTACCAAGAGCCTCTACATGAATGTGCATGATCCGGCGGAGTGGAAGAATCCGTTTCTGACGGTGGATGCGGAGCGCCTGGACTTGCATGTGGTGATGGCGGACGCGAATACGAGCCCCGTTGGCGAGGGCAGCATGCTGCGCCCCGAGGCGGCGCGGAAGCAGGAGATCCAGATTCACCTGAACGACATGGCGAAGGCGCTGATTGCGCTGCCGGATGGCGCCTGGCGCTATGGGCGCGTGGTGGCGATTGCGGAGTCTCCGGAGGCGGCACGCAAGGAGCGGCCTATCATTCGGCGGAATATGGAAGCAGCGATTCAGAAGCTGAATGATATGGGGATTGTGGTGGAGGAGTGGCCTTCGCGGTAGGACTAGCCGTTCAGGCAGCGGCGGATTTGCCGCCACAACATTGCTCGTAGAATTCTCTTATGCCGCCCAAGCAAGGCAATCCTTTTTGGAAATACACAGGTTCCGTTCTGATATTTGTTTTCCTACTGTGGCTTGCGCATGCCGTGGGCTACCTTGTGCATGAGTATGCGCATTCCTTTGTTGCGTGGGCGCTGCGCTGCAAGGCAAACCCGCTGGCTCTCAATTACGGAGGCCTTACGTGGGATAACATTCTCTATCTCAACGACATTGACGAGAATGTCGATTATGACCCCATCTTTCAGGCTGGTCATGGCTTTTTAGCCGCGCTAATTGCTGTTGCCGGTGTGTTGTTTGGCAATGGTTTGTTCTATGTGCTGTCGAGATATTTCTATTCCAAATCCAAAATCCACGGCAGAAGAATCGCCGCGTTTTTCTGGTTCCTTCTCTGCATAATGTGCGTGGGCAATTTCATCTCCTACGTGCCGAACCGCACCTTTACGACGCACGCAGATATGGCTACTGTGGAACGCGGCCTGAACATCTCGCCCTGGTGGATTGCGATTGTGCTGGGTATCCCCTTTTGCATCGCTGTGGTGCACTTCTTTGCGAGGATTCTTCCGGACGCGATGCGGCTTTTCTTTCCGAACTCCAGACTCGGACAGGTATTTCTTCTTCTGCTTACTTCGTGGGTGATTTGCGAGTTCTTTGGTGCGAGTGGACTGCATCGTTACGGGGATATTTCGCACCGGATCTCGTCGGTTTGGGTCTACATACTCTTTCCTGTGACGGTCATCCTTTGCTGGCCGCGCCGAGGCACTGCCATTCCTGTATGACCTCCTCAACGTTTGCCATCTCCGACCAGATGCCGCTGCTTGAGCATGGAAGCTTTTTGGTTGGCCAATCGCCGGAACGTGAAGATAAAGAACGGATGTTACTTGACGGGCTGGTAACTGGTAAACAAATCAACCACGCTCTGAGGCGAGTTTTCGTCGAAGAACAGCTTGATGTTCCGGTTTGCCTCCACAGCCGCGGACGCGCTGCGAGGGAAAAGGTCTTTTTCATATGCGATGAGCGCAGCTTCAATATCACCGGGGTGAGCGGCTATAGCCTTCCCGAGTTCCGCGCCGTCGTACATCGCTAGATTGGCTCCTTCGCCAGCGAACGGTGACATCAGGTGCGCTGCATCGCCGATCAGTGTCACACCGGGCACGCGGTTCCATCTGTGTTCGATCGGAAGCGCATAGATAGGGCGAAGTACGGGATCGGTTTCCGTGGCGGTGAGAAGTGCTGTCAACGCGGGGGCCCATCCGTCAAATTCCGCGGCGACGCGTGCCAGGGTAGCTACCGGGTCGGAGAAGTCGATGCTGGCGATCCAGCCCTCCGGCTTGTTGAGTGCCACGTACGCGTGCAGCGTGGCCTTGGCCTCGCGGTGTGCCATGATGCCTTTGCCTGGCGCAAGCGCCATCATCGTGCCCCTGCCAACTGCTTCCGCACTTGCCTTGTGACGTGCTTCGCAGTCGAAAAGGAAGGTCTCGATGAAAGCGGTGCCGACATACGCCGGTTTCGCGTCGGAGAGGAGCGGACGCACTCTGGACCACGCTCCGTCCGCTCCCACGAGGACGTCGGTCGTCACTGTCGATCCATTTGCGAAGGTCACCTCGTGCCTCCCACGGCCGAGGGAAGAGACTGCTGTGACCTTGTGCCCCCAGCGGACTGTGCCGGCAGGAAGGGATTCCAGCAGAATGCGACGAAGGTTTCCGCGGGGCACCTCAGGTCGACCGCCGTTGCCCTTGTCCGGCTGGTACAGAAGTACGTTGGCGTCCCTGTCGAGAACGTACTGTGACTCAGCCTCAGCCTGGATGAGCTTGCGGAATTCTTCAAAGAGTCCCGCTGCCTTGAGTGCGAGCTGCCCGTTGTATTCGTGGATATCGAGCAAGCCACCTTGTCCGCGCGCGTCGGCCGAAGCTTCCGCTTCGTAGACTGTCGCGGCAATGCCGTGAACGTGAAGGACGCGCGCAAGTGTCAGGCCGCCTAGCCCGCCACCGATGATTGTGATTGGAGTATTCCTCATGATTCCTTCCTGATTCGAGGTTGCCGCGTATTTTTCGGTGACTATGGAACGATATTCCATTATTATGGAATGACGTTCCATGTATGTCAAAATGAGGTATGGTTCAAAAAACGCGCGGCAAGAAGACGAGTAGCAGCCAACGACGAGAAGAATCGCTCTCACGGGAGCAAATCATTGAAGCGTCGATCGAGCTTTTGGATGGCAGCGGAGAAGAGGGTCTGACGTTTCGCGCGCTGTCCGAACGGCTCGCCACCGGTCCCGGCGCTATTTACTGGCACATCGCCAACAAGAGCGATCTGCTGACCGCCGCATGCGATGCCATCATCGCCAGCACCATGAACGCACCGCTGGCTTCGGTCACGCGCGTCACGACGCCACATGCGACCATTCGCCTGTTGGCCCTGGCGATGTTTGACGCCATCGACGCGCATCCGTGGGTTGGCTCGGCGCTCACACGCGCCCTGGAGCAGTCGCCGATGGTGCGCATCGTGGAGCGCATTGGCCAGCAGATTCAAGCCCTCGGCGTGCCGAAGAAAGAACACTGGATAACTGTATCTGCGTTGCTGAACTATATCCTCGGCGTCGCTGGGAGGAATGCAGCCAACGGGCAGCTCGCCCGGACGCAAGGCTTCGACAGATCCGACGTCCTGGAGGCGGTATCGACTGTGTGGTCGCAACTCGATCCGGAGGAGTACCCGTTTGCGCGCAGCCTGGCAGCACAGATGCGCGCTCACGACGACCGAAAGGATTTTCTCGCCGGGATCGATCTCATCCTCAGAGGTATCGGCTCCCCGCGCCGAAGATAGGTCGAAGCCGCATTAGAGTGGTACCGAAAACGCGCCTCTCGTTATCGATATAGGGTTTCTCGATGAGCACTCAATCTCCGATGTGCTGATTGAGCTGGTGAGGGGAGCCAATCTTTTTGGTTGAGATTGAGTAAGTTGTAATGACGCAGCGACCTCCCGGCGCCGGAAGCGCTAACATTCCTGTGTGACTACCTCGACCTTTGCAATCCTCGGACAGCAGGCTCCGCTTGAGCATGAAAAATTTGACGCGCATCGTGAGCTGGAAGCGCGGCTGAAAGCAACGCTGCGCGGTGACGTGCGCTTTGATTTGGGCTCGCGGGCGCTGTATGCGGCGGATGCTTCCAACTACAGGCAGCTTCCGGTGGGTGTGATTCTGCCGCGCGATGCGGCGGATGTGGAGGCGGCGGTTGCTGCCTGCCGCGCCGTGGGTGCTGCGATTTTGCCGCGTGGCGCGGGCACGAGCCTTGCGGGACAGTGCGCGAATGTGGCCGTGGTTTTTGATTACTCGAAGTACATGAATGGGCTTGGGTCGATTGATGCTGCTGCGAAGCTTGCCGTGGTGCAGCCGGGGATTGTGCTGGATCGATTGCGCGAGGCGGCGGAGGAATATCACCTGACGTATGCGCCGGACCCGGCGACGCACAGCCGCTGCACGCTGGGCGGCATGATGGGCAACAACAGTTGCGGCGTGCATGGGCTGCTGGGCGGGAAAGTCTCCGATAACGTGGAGGCGCTCGACGTTGTGCTGTATGACGGCACGCGGCTGACGGTTGGCAAGACGAGTGACGAGGAGCTGGCGGCGAAGATTCGCGGCGGCGGACGTGTGGGGGAGATTTATACGGGGCTGGCGCGGATTCGCGACCGCTATGCAGAGCTGATTCGGGCGAAGTATCCGCGGATACCGCGGCGGGTTTCTGGCTACAACCTTGACGAGCTGCTGCCGGAGAACGGCTTTCATGTGGCGCGGGCGCTGATTGGGTCGGAGGGGACTTGCGCGAGCATTGTCGGCGCTACGCTGAACCTTGTTGCGAGCCCGCCGTATCGTGTGCTGACGGCGCTGGGATTTCCGGATGCCTTCCAGGCTGCCGATGCAGTGCCGCTGGCGCTGGAGCATAAGCCGATTGGGCTGGAGGGCATGGACGATCTGCTGATGAGTTTTATGCGGCGGAAGAATCTTGCGGTTGAGAATGTGAAGCTGCTGCCGGAGGGTGGTGGGTTTCTGCTTGTTGAGATGGGCGCCTGGAGTGCGGAAGAGGCCCAGGCACAGGCGGAGGCGCTGGCTCGTGCGGCGCAGCAGTGGCCTGTGGCGCCTGCGGTGCGCATCTATGACGCGGAAGAGGCGAAGCGCGTGTGGGCGGTGCGTGAGTCTGCACTGGGCGCGACGGTGTTTGTTCCCGGCGAGCCGGAGGGTTGGGAAGGCTGGGAGGATGCGGGGATTCCGCCGGAGCATTTGGGGCAGTATCTGCGCAGGCTGACGGCTCTGATGGCGGAGTATGGGTATCGCAGCGCGCTGTACGGGCACTATGGGCAAGGGTGCGTGCATCTTCGGATCAACTTCGATTTCCATACGGCGGAGGGGATTAAGAACTTTCGCGAGTTTTTAGATCGCGCAGCGGATTTGGTGTTGAGTTTTGGCGGGTCGCTGAGCGGTGAGCATGGGGACGGGCAGGCTCGGGCGGCGTTGTTGCCGAAGATGTTTGGGCCGGAGCTGATGGGGGCTTTTCGCGAGTTCAAGGCGCTGTGGGACCCGCAGAACAGAATGAATCCCGGCAAGCTGGTGGATGCGGTGCGCGTGTATGACCCGGTTGAGAATTTGCGGCATGGGTTGGGGCAGGGGCATACGCATGTGAATTCGCATTTTGCGTTTGCGAAGGATGGCGGCTCGATGGAGCGGGCTACGGAGCGCTGCGTAGGTGTGGGCGCTTGCCGCAAGACGAGCGGCGGGGTGATGTGTCCGAGTTATCGCGCTACGGGCGAGGAACAGCACTCGACGCGTGGACGGGCGCGGCTGTTGTGGGAGATGCTGGCGGGGGATTTGCGGGCGGAGGGATTTGGTTCAGAGTCGGTTGAGAATGCGCTGGACCTTTGCCTGAGCTGCAAGGCTTGCAAGACGGAGTGCCCGGTGCAGGTGGACATGGCGCAGTACAAGAGCGAGTTCCTGGCGCAGAGGTACAAGGGCAAGCCACATCCGCTGCATCACTATGTTTTTGGCTTTGCGGACAAGCTGGCGAAGTGGGGGTCGATTGCGCCTGAGTTTACGAATCGGATTTTGAATGGGGCGGTTACGGGTTCGCTTATCAAGCGGATTGTGGGTGTTGCGAAGGAGCGCGAGTTTCCGCAGTTGGCGGCGCGGCCTTATACGTACAAGCGGCCATTCAAAGGATGCGATGTGAACTCGCCTGCGGTGGAGGTGGTGCTGTGGGCGGATACGTGGAACAACTATTACCATCCGCAGACGCTGGGCGCGGCGGAGACGCTGCTGACGGAGGCAGGCTTTCATGTGCTGACACCGTATAACCACATGTGCTGCGGGCGTCCGCTGTATGACTTTGGGCTGCTGGGCGAGGCGAAGAAGTATCTTGCCGATGTGCTGGAGCAGATGGAGCCGGAGATTTATGCGGGGCTGCCATTTATCTTTCTTGAGCCGAGCTGTGCGAGCGTCTTTAAGGACGAGCTGCCGGAGCTTTTTCCGAAGGATGAGCGGGCGAGGAAGCTGCGCGAGCAGGTTTGGCTGCTGGCGGACTGGCTTGCGGCGAAGGCCCCTGACTCTGTTGCGGGTCGGCTTGAGGGCAAGCGCGTGCTGATTCATGGGCACTGCCATCACAAGGCTGTTTTTGGCGGGCCTTCTAAAGAGATTGATTTGCTGCGGAGGGCTGGGGCTACGGTGGAGCCAATTGAGACGACTTGCTGCGGGATGGCGGGGCCGTTTGGGTTTGAGGCGGATAAGTTTGAGGTCTCGAAGACGATTGCAGGGCTTGGGTTGTTGCCTGCCGTGGATGCGGCTTCGGCAGAGACGATTGTGGTTGCGGATGGGTTCAGTTGCCGGGAGCAGATTGCGCAGTTGGGACATCGCGAGGCGCGGCATTTTGCGGAGGCGCTGGTGCGGGGGAAGGACTAGGGAAACGGGCGGTATTGGTCTCCCACCCTTGCGACAGAAAAAAGTCGCAAGGATGGGGCACGGCGCTTGTTGGAAGGTCCGGCAATCTACTTTGTGAGGGAGTAGATGATGTTGACGCTTGTATCTACTACGACAGGGTTTCCATTCAACAGAAAGGGCTTGTAGGTCCACTGCTTGACTGCATCGACGGAAGGTTGGCGAAGCACCTTTGGGCCTGAGATTGGTTGCACTTCCTTCACGGTTCCGTCCTTGCTGATGACTGCGTGCAGCACGACTGTGCCTTGTATCTTTTTCTTCTTCGCATCTTCGGGATACTTAGGTGGAACCTTGTTCAGCACATTGTTCTGCATCTTTTCGGCAGAGACGCTGAGCACGCCGGGGGATTTGACGTGGATGCCTGAGTCTTTTGCGGCCTGTGCGTTGACGTGCATGGTGAGGCTGAGGACTCCCATGCAGGTTGCTATGCCTAACACTGCGCACGTGGCCATGATGGCCAGCCGGCGCATGCCACGAATCTCCGTTTGCTTTGTGGTCAGCTTCATAAGTCTCCTTTCAAACAGGTTGGCATCGAAGATTCCGATGGCGTGAGCAGTTCTTGCGGGCCTTCCCTCGACAAGCAGCGAGGCGAGCTTGAGCAGGGAGCGTGCGTATTGGTTGCGGCCGCCGATTTCCGCCGCCATCTGGTCGCAGACCATCTCGCGGCTTTCCATGATGCGTTCGCGGGTGAGCCGGAAGAGCGGGTGGTAGCTCACGGGCAGCGAGAGCAGTTCGTAGATTGCGTTTTTGAAGAAGTCATTGCGGCGGATGTGCGCGAACTCATGCGCGAGGATGGTTTGCATCTCCGCTTCTGTGAGGCTGGCGAGCATTCCTTCCGGCAGCAGCACCAGCTTGTGCGCTATGCCCATGGTTACCGGGCCGAAGATGCGCGGAGAGGCAGCGATGGATGCGGCTTTGACGCGGAATTTTTCGGCGCACTGCGTCCAGCAGAGAGCGGCTTCGGCTGTGAGCGTGATGGCTGTGGCTTCGTTGCGGATGGTGTGGAGCTTCCACCATCTCCAGAGGAAACGCGCTACGAAATAAGCGCATACGGCGATGTAGAGAATGGTGATGATGGCGAGCAGTTGCGTGGGCAGGGAGAGCGCGTTCCATGCGGCGCCGGGACCCATGACGATTGAGACGCGGCCTTCTTCGGGGCCGGTTGTGCTGGCCGCGAACAAGTGTGTGCGCAGCCATGCGTATGGCAGCGCGGGGCATGCGGGCAATACGGCCTGCAGTACAAGAACGCTGACCCATGCGCGGTGCTCGGCACGGGCGCTGATGGGACGCAGCAGGCGCACGGCCAGCCATCCGGCGGCGAAGAGCACGGGGATTTGCCAGAGCGAGTTGAGAAGGTAGGAGAGGATGCCGGATTCGATTGCGGCGGCGAGGCTTGTCATGATTCGCCTCCTTCTTCCTGATGGAATCGCTTGGTTAGTTCGGCCAGCTTTTTTGCGTCGAGCTGCTTGCTTTTGAGCAGGCTCATTACCAGCTCTTCGCTGGAGCCGCCGAACATGCGGTCCACCAGGTCGCGCACGCTGTGGCCCAGCGCTTTGGCTTCCGTGACTTTGGGCGTGTAGAGATACGCGCGGCCTTCAAGCTCGCGGCGGAGCTTGCCCTTGCGCTCCAGGATGTTCAGCATCGTCTGCACGGTGGTGTAGGCCAGCGGAGGATCGAGCTCCGCCTGCACGGCGCTTACCGTGCTGCTGCCGCGCCTCCACAGCACCTGCATGATTTTCAGCTCAAGCTTTGTGAATGCGGCTTTGTCGGGCTTCCTGGTCATGCTTTCTCCTAATGAATTAGGACTTTAAGCCTGTGGAGAAAGCTTGTCAACTAAGATTTTAGGAGTTGGGGAAAATATTTTGGGATTTAGCTGCGGGTGTAGATAAGAGTTTGAGAGGGGAGCAGCAATTCTGGCGAAGCACAGAGCAGGAAAGCGAACGGTCGAGGTATCCCAAAGCTCGCCAAAAAGGCTTGGGATACCCTACCCATCAAAGACATCTGAATGCTGCGCTAGAATGTGACGCTGTGCACCTTGCCGTTTCCGTATACCTTCATTTTGATATCAAGCGCGCCTGGGCCACCGCGAATCGTATTTACTTGAACTCCGTTAATCGCAACTTTATCCGCATTAGCCAAGTCAGGCATGGCACCGCGAACCGTTGCCCGGAATTGTTGGTCCGTATGAATGTTGCCATAGGCATGCACCCCTGGCCAACGATTGTTTACATTCGCTATATTTACAAGGATTTTACGGGTTTCGGCTACGCGATTTCCCAACTGCCCGTCAGCGGATACGATTCGGCTGGTGACAGTGCCGACATTTGCTGAATTTACTGTTTTGATCTCTTTCACCGTAGTCTGGCCGCGTGAATTTATATAGCTGATATCCGCATCCGTATTGTCATTGGCTGACATGATGGCAACACGCCGCTTAGCGCCAATCTTGTTCAACAGCCGTTCTACTTCAAAAAGCTCTGTGTTACGCGCGTCAACTTGATCGATGTACTTCAAGCTGAAATCCAGAAAACCTGAGGCAGCGTTATCTTTGGTAGCGCCTGCCGGTTCATTTGTGTATGCAGTGTGTACTGCAATAGCAGAGGCATGCGCACGATTCATCTCAGCCTGGAGATAATTGAAATTCTGGAGCGCTTCCGCTAAATCAGTTGCCGCAGTTCGCTGAATCGTAGCTCCTGGCCTGTTGGCAACTGCCGGCAAGCCCGTCGCCGTCCCTTTTATTTGCCGCAGAGGCAGTCCCTGATTATTCTGCACGGCTTTACGCATCACCTGAACTCCTGGCCGATAGACAGGAGGAGCCATTGCTGCCTTCACTGGAGTATTTGGCTGCAGCATTGGCCGATAAACCGGCGGCGGTCCCGTTGCGATCTTTCTCTGCGCACTTGCTTGCGGCGCTGGGCGATAGACAGGGGGCGCGGATGGGTTACGACCAGGCGGCAGTGCGGCGGATTGTCTGCCTGCTTGAAGAACGGCTGGAAATGACATCTTCTTCTCCCTCTTTATCTATATGCCGCCATGGTATACCCAATTCCACGATTGCCCGAAAAAACCTGTACGAACCGTTTAGCTCAGTACGTAAGCCAATGCCTCAACAATGCGTTAACCTGCCTGCGATACCATCGGAACATGTTTATCGTTGTCTGGCAGTTTGAGGTTGCTGAGGAGAATGTTGCCGCTTTTGAAGCTGCTTATGGCTCGGAGGGCGTGTGGTCGCAGCTCTTTCGCTTGTCGCCGGAGTACCAGGGGACGGAACTGCTGCATGATGCTTATGTGCCGGCCAGCTACCTGACGATTGACCGCTGGACGAGCGAAGAGGCGTTTCGCGCCTTTCGCAAGGAGCACGATGCGGCCTATGAAGCGCTGGACCGCCAGTGCGATGCGCTGACGGCCCGTGAAACGCGGATTGGCGCTTATAACGCTTAAATAATTACGGCTCGGGAGCCTTGTCCGGTGGAGTGGTTTTGGCTCCCGGGGGCTGCGGCTGGGCATAGTAGCTGACGTTGGTGCGGATGCTGGCGTCAGGGTGAGCGGCCTGCACGCGGAGCTCATGGTACTCATTGGGCTTGCCGCCGGGAGCAGCTTCAAAGGCTAGCTGGTAGTAGGTTCCGGCATCGTGCAGGACGGAGTTGATGGCGCCGACGATGTCATTCCCGGCCACGAGGGCGCGGCCTCCGGAGTGCTCGGCCAGCACCTGCAGGGCAAGGTAGGGGTATTCGGCCTGTTCAACCTTCTTTACCGGCTTGCGATAGGCCTGGTAGAAGAATGGATCCGTGCTGCCGACGATAAACGGGTTGATGCTGTAAAGCGCGGCGTGGGCTTCGCGCAGCGTGTTGGTCAACTGCACAAGCGTGCCGAAGGCCCATTCGCGCTGCTTGGTGCTCTCCTGCACGCCGGCCTGGGCGAGCATGGGCCAGCCGGGGCCGAGAACGATAATCAGCTTGCGGCCCGGGACGCGTTTCTGCTGGAGCGCAATCTGGTCGAGGGCGCGAAGAGAGTCCATGAGCCGTTCGGCTGCGCCGTAAAAACCCGCGTCGCGGCCAACGGGGCGGATTTGGGTTTGGGCCTTTGCCAGCACGTCGTTGAGTAGATGGCCGTCCTGCGAGTAACCCTGCGCCAGCTTCACGCCTGTTTCTGTCATGACGGCGAGGGAGGTGGGATGGCCGAGCTTGCCGCCGTCCTGGTTGAAGTACTCGTTGAGCTGCTCGCGGATGCGGGCAACAACCGTGACGGGGATATTGATTTCATCGATGACGAGAAGGACGCTGACGGCTTGCGGAGAGGTTTCCGCATCGACGGCGCGCCAGGAGACGATGGGCTGAGGCTTGCCGTTGTCGAGGATGGTGAAATCCTGCTGCGTGAGGCCGCGGACGGCGTGGCCGAGCTTGTCTGAGGCGAAGACGTCGAGGGTGATTTTGTCGGGGCCGGTTGCAGCGGGCGTTGCGGCGGGCTGTTGGGCGGGCGCAGGCGGGACGGGAAGAACCAGCAGGCAAATGACTGACAGGAAAAGCGATGAGATGGAGCGGAGAGAACGCACTTTTTCCTCCTGATGGGCCTGCTCTGGGCTTGCTCTGGGCTTGCTCTGGGCTGCAAGCCGAATTAGCCGGCCTAAGGCAAGAGACGGACTGGCTGGCTAAAAGATGCAAATACGCGGAAATTGTAGCCGCCGGGGCGATGGGCGGAATCCGTTTGCTGCTACAATTTGAGCCAAATGCACCGGAAAAGTGAAGGCAGGATGGGTGCTCGTGCGTTGCGCGGAGCCGCGAATGGCGTTTTGCGCGCGGGTTCTATCCGGGCGCCTGCCGGGTGTCTTGCGCGCCAACCTGCTGTGCAAATCTTGGTGTGCGAACCGGGCCCGGAACCACTATTCTGAGTTAAGGAACGCAGAAGGAGATATCCCCCATGGCCATTGCCGACGACCGCGCAAAAGCAGTAGAACTAGCACTCTCACAAATAGAAAAACAGTTCGGCAAAGGGTCGATCGTGCGGCTTGGCTCGCGCGAGGCGCTGATTCCGATTTCCGTTATCTCGACGGGCAGCATCAGCTTTGACGCGGCGCTGGGCGTGGGCGGGATTCCCCGTGGCCGCGTGATTGAGATTTACGGGCCTGAGTCTTCAGGCAAGACGACGATTACGCTGCAGATTATTGCCGAGGCGCAGCGGATGGGCGGGCTGGCGGCCTTTGTGGACGCTGAGCACGCGCTTGACCCGGGCTATGCGAAGAAGCTGGGCGTGGATGTGGACAATCTGCTTGTCTCGCAGCCGGACTCGGGCGAGCAGGCGTTGGAAATTACGGAAGCGCTGGTGCGCTCGGGCGCGATTGATGTGCTGGTTGTGGACTCAGTGGCGG
>NZ_JBZYWK010000038.1:0-18449 GCF_059115385.1 Occallatibacter sp. FHG110214_02
GTGATTGCCGACAAGGGCTACGACTCGGACAAGATCGTCGCGCATGTGAAAGTGGCGATGAAAGCCCAGGCGGTGATTCCGCCGCGCTCCAACCGCAAGCTGCAGCGCGAGTACGACAGAACCTTGTATAAGCTGCGCAACCGCATCGAACGCTGTTTCAGCAGATTAAAACAGTTCCGCAGATTCGCCACTCGCTACGAGAAATCGAAAACGTGCTTCCAAGCCCTCGTCGCACTCGCCTGCTCTGCCATCATCCTTAACCTAATTGTCGATACGGCCTAGGGACTAGGCTGCGATGCTGTCAGGGAATTTTTGGATTACCACCCAAAAAAGAAAGCCCCGCGCGAAGTGTGGCTTCGAGCGGGGCTGTTTCCTAGTCTTTCCGCTACCACACCCGGCAGGAGTTGACCGGGTACATCGGAGTACCCTGCTTGCAGTTGAAGGCTTTGCCGAACTCATCGAAGTTCTGCACCGTACCGTTTACGCGCCAGCGACCTGGTGAATGCGGGTCGGTGAGCGCGCGTTGGCGGGCGGACTGCTCGGTGCCGTTTTCGCACCATACCTGCGCGAAGCCGAGGAAGTAACGCTGCTTTTCGGTGTAGCCTTCAATTTTGTCGTCAATTGACTTGCCTTCCTTGGCGAGCGTGTCCAACAGAGCGAGATAAGCGATGCGCAGGCCGCCGTTGTCCGCCGTGTTTTCACCAAGCGTGAGTTTGCCGTTCAGCTTTTGCTGTGGCATGTCATCGTGCGCCGGAGCTGTTTCAAAGCTGCCATACTCGTTGACTTCGCAGTCGGTGCGCTCGACGAACTTCTTGCGGTCCTCTGTCGTTTGCCACTCGCGCAAGTTGCCGTGTCCATCGTACTTCGAGCCTTCATCGTCAAAGCCGTGCGTCATCTCATGGCCAATAACCACACCGATGCCGCCGAAGTTTACGGCGGGGTCGATGCTGAAATCAAAGAACGGAGGCTGCAGGATGCCGGCAGGGAAGTTGATGTCGTTCATCGACGGGTTGTAGTAGGCGTTGACCGTTGGCGGCGTCATGCCCCATTCCTTCTCGTCTACCGGCTTGCCCAGCCTGCTGAGGTTGTAGTTCCTTTGGAAGACAGCTTCGCGGTGAATGTTACCGATGAGGTCGTCGCGCTTGATTTCGAGAGCATCATAGTTGCGCCACTTTTCCGGATAGCCAATTTTGTTGCGAATCAGAGAGAGCTTTTCTTCCGCAGCCTTCTTGGTGTCTTCGCTCATCCACGGAAGTGTCTTGATATCGTCGCCGAGAGCTTTTTCGAGTGCGGCTACCAGCTGATCCATCTTGGCCTTGGCTTCAGGAGGAAAGTTTTGCTTGACCCAGTCCTGTCCTACGGCCTCGCCGAGCGCCATGTCGGTCATTGCGGTGCACTGCTTCCAGCGGGGTGTGGGCTCCTTCTGGCCGGCGAGCGTTTTGCCAAAGAAGTCAAAGTTTTCGTCATAGAAAGCTTTAGGAAGCTCGGAGGCTACGGCGTGCAGTGAGTGCCAGCGTAGGTAGGACTTCCACGCGTCGACCGGCTCTGAGGTGATGAGGCCGTTGAGCGACTTGAAGAAGTCTGGCGTGGAGACGTTCAGTGTTTCAAACTTGCCTACCTTTACATCCTTGAAGTAGGTGGAGAAATCGAAGTCTGGCGTCAGCTTTTGGAAGTCCGTCACGGTGTAAATGTGGTAGCGATTTTCCGGGTCGCGCATGGCCGTACGGCTCATGGAAGCCTTGGCCAAAGCGGTTTCAATGGCCAGCACGCTGTCAGCTTCCTTGGCGGCCTGCTCCGGAGTGTCGCCGGCCATGGCGAACATCTTTGTTACATGCGCTTTGTATTGGTCGCGGATTTTTGCGAAGCGGTCCAGCAGGTAGTAGTCGCGGTCGGGGAGAGAAATGCCGGACTGGCCTACGGTTGCAATCTGCTTGGAAGAATCCTTCTCGTCCTGCGATACACCAAAACGGAAGAGTGGCGCCGCCCCGCCTTGGGCGGCGAGGTCGCCGATGAGCGCAGCCAGTTTGTGCGGATCATCGAGCGTGGCAATGCGTGCGAATGCGGGCTGAAGAGGCTCAAGGCCCTTCTTCTCGACAAGGTCGGTGTTTATGCAGGCGGCATAATAGTCGCCATACTTCTTTGCCAGTGGGGTCTTGGGGGCTTTCGATGCGGCATCCAGCTCTTGCCAAAGCAGGTAGCGGTTGCGCTCGCCGAGCAGCGAAAAGCTGCGTGCCCAGCGCGTCTGGTCGCTGGGAATCGGATTTGCCTTGTCCCAGTTGCCGCAGGCGTACGTATAAAAATCCTGGCAAGGGTCCACGGTGGTGTCGATTGCCGAAAGATCAAAGCTTTTGATTTTGGTGGGAGGAGCAGGTTGGTCGCCGGACTGGCCAAAGCCGGCCGCAGAAGCAAGAACTGCTCCTGCCGCAAACAACAAAGCGGGTGCAATGCGAAAACACTTCATCTGAATTGTCCCTTTGGGGAGAATATCGTGCGTAATGGATAGCAGCGTAACACGCAAGACAGGGCGTAGGGAGTAGAGAATAGGGAGTAGAAAACAAATCCTGGCTGCTGCTTCCTGCATATTGAGCACTCGATTTGTAGCTTGCCCTGTGCGCGTTTCAGCTATTTGTCATGCTCGACATTGGCATGTTTTGCTTCTACGGCCTGCTCCCTGTCTTTTGTAGCTCCGAGCTGCCACTATGTTGCGCGAGTATCTGCTCAAACTCATCCGCAGGTAGAGGTGGGGCAAACAGGAAGCCCTGGTGGCGATGGCAGCCAAGCGATTCCAATAGTCTGCGCTGTTCCGGAAACTCTACGCCTTCCGCCAGTACGCTCAGGCCCAACTCTTTGCCCAACGCAATAATCGTTCGTGCAATTGGGCTGGCGCTTGGGTCCGTCATCAGGTCGCGTACGAAGGAGTTGTCAATTTTCAGTTGTGTCAGTGGAAGGCGTTTGAGGTAAGCCAACGAGGAGTACCCTGTCCCGAAATCATCGAGCGCGAACCGGATTCCATGCGCCTTGAGGGCATTCATCTTGGCAATCGCTACTTCCATATCCTGCACAAGCACGGTTTCGGTGAGTTCCAACTCTAGCCATTCAGGGTTGGCGCCTGTGCGCGCCAGCACGTCCAGCACGGAGCTGACGAAATCATCGCGGTGCAGTTCCAGCGAACTGACGTTGGCGGCTATCGTGATGTGTGTATTGGGATAACGCTGGTTCCACTCGGCAATACGGCGGCATGCGGCTTCCTGAACCAATGTCCCCAAGGGGACTATCAGCCGCGTGTCTTCTGCCAGCGGAATAAACTCACCGGGCGCCAGCAACCCCTGAACAGGGTGGTTCCAGCGAAGCAATGCTTCTGCGCCGATGAGTTTGTCGTCTTCAAATTGCGGCTGGAAGTAAAGGGTGAACTGGTTTTTCTCGATCCCTTCGCGGATCTCTTCTTCCATGGTGGCTCGGGCGTTGACGGCTGCTTGCAGTCCCGGAGAAAAGAAGCGAGCCGTGTTGCGTCCTGCGGCTTTGGCCTGATACATCGCGATTTCAGCATGCTGCATGGCATAAGTGAAATCCGTCTTATCGTCTACTAGCAAGCTGATGCCGATGCTGCAACTCGTGTGGCTCTCGGCCTGGCTCAGAAGGAAAGGCTGCTTGAGTTGCGTGAGAATCTTCTCCGCTACTTCCATGGCCTGCGTGGCGGCAAGCTCTGCATTGATGTGAAGCTCTTCCAGGATGATGACAAACTCATCGCCGCCAAGCCGTGCGACGGTGTCGGACGGCGTTACACATGCTAAAAGCCTGTTTGCGGCTTCGCGCAACATCTGGTCGCCGGCGTTATAGCCTCGCGAATCATTCACGATTTTGAAATTATCTAGGTCAAGAAAGAGTAGCGCGCGATTGCGGCGTGTGCGTGTACTTAACGCGGTGCTCTTACGGAATTGTTCCACCAGCAGACGGCGGTTGGCCAGGCCGGTAATCTGGTCATAGAAGGCGAGGTTGCGAATCTCTTCTTCGGCGCGCTTTTCATTAGTTATATCGCGCACCTGGATGAGAAGGCACGGAAAGCCCTGAGCTTCACTTATCGTGGCATAAACATTGCCCCAGATAATTGTGCCGTCCTTGCGGCGGAACTGGATTTCAATATTGCGGAAGTTCTGCCCTTTGTGGAGAATTTCCATCATTGCATCGCGATTGGCATAATCCACCCAGACGTCCAGCTCTCTGGATGTGATTCCAACGACTTCTTCGCGTTTCCATCCGGTTGTTGTGGTGAAAGCCGGATTGACGTCTACGAATACTCCGTCAGAGAGCCGGGAGATGACAATGGCATCTGGGCTCGTTTCAAAGGCCGCGCGATAGCGGGCTTCGACTAAGCGATGCGCATCTTCTGCCTGTTTTTCCCGTGTGATGTCTCGTACGGAAACCAGCATGCACGGCTCGCCATGAATTTCCAACTGCTCTGCTGAAGCCAGCCCCCATAGCATGCTTCCATCGTGTTTGCGGAACTTAACCTGCACATAGCGATAGGGCTTGCTTTCGAGGATTGCCTGGACAAGCTGAGCATGGTCCTGAGGATCAACCCACAGGCCGAGCTCATCGGATGTCTTGCCCAGAGCTTTTTCACGTGTGTATCCGAATTCCTCAGTGAAGCGTGGATTGACCTCGATGATTCTGCAATCCGGCAGCTGGGCAATCACCATGATGTCGAGACTGGTTTGAAAGATGGCGTGGTAGCGTTCTTCGCTTGCGCGGAGCGCTTCCTTGTTTTCTAACTGCGCCAGCAATCGCTGATTTCGCCGGAACTGGTCAGCAAGTATGCTGACAGCGATGCTGATTCCCGTGGCAAGCACAAGTCCTTCGATATCTTCCGAGTGATGGAGCGGGTACCATCTCTCCGGATATTCCCCCGTGAACATCACCAGAAAGGCTGCCAGGGAGGTTGCCGCAACTCCTGGCCACATGCCCAGCACTAGCGCGCATAGAAGAACGACAGGGAGATAGGCCAAGTACGGCGAGAGGTCGAATTGAAAGGCGTAATGCAGGGAGAGGCGAAGCAAGTACGCCCCAAAGACAACTGCGAGCGCAAGCGCAATCTTCCATCGAAGTGAAGCAGCAGGCTGGCGGAGGCTCATGCCGTACTCTTGATTCCTTCCCCGAAAAACTTAGCTTGCCAAGCGGCCTTATAGACAATATTGATAGGAAACGCAGCATCTTTAGACTTCACTATTGCGATTCGCTATACGAAAGTCAATCTAAAATCGGCAGTGTCTCAGTATGAATTTCGGCTTTGGGTGGAGAGCTGTCGCGCAGTCAGCCTAGTCGTTCCAAGTGGATAAGTGGGTATGGCCTTCCCTGTCCATCCAAAGACGAACGGCCAGTTTGCCTAAACCCCATTCGCTCATAGAAGCCAATCGCCTGACCGTTCTGTTCGTTGACGTCGGTAGTCAACCTCGGGTGGAGCGTCAGGCCGTGGCGGACTAGCGCCGCGCCTATTCCTGCCCCTCTAAAATCTGGATCAACAAACAGTGCTTCCATGTGTCCGTCCTCAATCAGCATGAAAGCAAGCGGATAGTCATTGTCGTCAACGGCTAGCCAAAGCGGTGCTTGTGGCAAGAAGCCGCGTATCAGTTCATCGAGGGCCAGACGATCCTCAGGGGTCAAAAAGTCATGCGTTGCATCGATCGCATTACGCCAAATTTGGACTACGCGTTCGCCCTCGCCAGAATGGGAAGACCTGATCGAAACCATTGCTCGAATTATGCACGATGCTGGTTGTGTCCGCAACGGGGACGACAACCAAAATTCAAACTGATGCACTACCCTAAAATCCCCTTTTGGGACACTTTGTTGGGCTGGGGCTGCTTCAGGGCCTGCCATTCTTCTCTGTTTCTATAAGCTTTGTGGTTCCTGTGGCGCGGTGGTTCTTTACAGCCGCCCCCGCATCCTGCAAAACTGAAACGTGGACACCCAAACGATCGTTATCCTTGATTTCGGCTCGCAGTATACGCAGTTGATTGCCCGCCGCATTCGCGAAATGAATGTCTTTTCCGTGGTTTTGCCCTGCACGGCGCCTCGTGAAGAGATAGATAGCTACAAGCCGCTCGGCATTATTTTGTCGGGGGGACCGTCATCGGTTTATGACGCGGACGCTCCAGCGGCTGACCCGAAGATCCTCGATGCGAATCTGCCGATTCTCGGGATCTGCTATGGACTGCAGTTCATTGTGCATCACATGGGCGGCAAAGTTCGCTCGGCGGACAAGCGCGAGTATGGCCATGCTGAAGTGCATGTGGAGAAGCCGGAGACGAAGCTGTTTGCCGGGCTGCCGCAGCAGTTGCAGGTTTGGATGAGCCACGGCGACGAGGCGCTGGAGTTGCCGAACGGTTTTTCACGTGTGGCGGCTACGTCGAACGCGCTGGCGGGTATTGCGAATGAAGACCGCAGGATATGGGCGGTGCAGTTTCATCCCGAGGTGCATCACACACCGCTTGGACCACAGTTGCTGAAGAACTTTGTTTTTGGGATTTGTGGCGCTACGGGTGACTGGACTCCGGCGCACTTTGTTGAGACGACCGTTGCCTCGATTCGCGAAAAGGTTGGCAAGGGACATGTCATTTGCGCGCTTTCGGGAGGTGTGGATTCGTCCGTGGCCGCGATGCTGGTGCACAAGGCCATCGGCAGCCAGTTGACCTGCGTATTTGTTGATAACGGCGTGCTGCGCAAGAACGAGTTCGAGAAGGTGCAGGAAAATCTGCGCGACAAGCTGGGGCTGAATCTTGTTGCTGTGGACGCAAGCAAGCGCTTTCTCGACAAGCTGGCCGGAGTGACCGACCCGGAGAAGAAGCGCAAGATTATCGGTGCGGAGTTCATTGCGGTTTTTGACGACGAGGCCGAGCGCATCTCCAAGGAAACCGGCGGCGTGGATTGGCTGGTTCAGGGAACGCTTTACCCGGATGTGATTGAGTCGAGCAGCGTGAAGGGGCCGAGCCAGACGATTAAGAGCCATCACAACGTGGGCGGCCTGCCGGAGGATTTGAAGTTCAAGCTGATTGAGCCGCTGCGCGATCTGTTTAAGGATGAGGTCCGCCGCATTGGCCGCGATATGGGCATGCCGGAAGATATCCTGAGCCGCCAGCCGTTTCCGGGACCGGGGCTTGCGGTACGCATTCTTGGCGAGATTACGGCGGATCGCGTGGCGCTGTTGCAGGAGGCTGACGATATCGTTGTTAGCGAGATTAAGGCTGCGGGGCTTTATACGAAGATCTGGCAGAGCTTCGCGGTGCTGCTTCCGGTTATGTCAGTGGGCGTGATGGGCGACCAGCGCACCTACGCTTATACCTGCGCTGTTCGCGCCGTGCACTCGGAAGATGGCATGACCGCCGACTGGACTCCGCTGCCGTATGACGTTCTCAAGAAGATTTCGAGCCGCATTGTGAATGAGGTTCGGGGTATCAATCGTGTGGTGTATGACATTACCTCCAAGCCGCCGGGGACGATTGAGTGGGAATAACGGCTGCATGCAGCAAAGAAAAAGGCTGGTAGATTGCCAGCCTTTTTCTGCTTGAAAGGGACTAGAGCTGTGCCTGGTCCGGGTATCTTCCGCGTTGAAGGAGATATCGTCCATCAGGCGGTGCTGGAAGAGCCACTTGCCGTCCACCTTTACTACGCGGCCTGTGAAGTGGCCATACGCAATGACGTGCGGCGTGTTCTTGCGCGGCTTAAAGAGAGCAAGCACGATCATGCAGCTCCATGCATCGGCGGTCTTCTCGTCAATCGGAGTAATCCGTTGATTGACGGAGTGATGCCGGTTGCCTTCGCGGCTGGGCTTGTAATCGTCCAGTCACTTGGCCAGCGCTGTGCGGCCGGTTACTGTGCCGGTGTAGCTCTCAAGTGCTCCGTCTTCCGTGAAGATTTCAGCAAATTCCTGAAGGTCGCCGGTGTCCACCGTCTGTCAGTAGCGTGTTAGCAAGTCGATGATGTCCAGGCGGTCTTCTGCGGTCAGTTTGTTCATACGGTACTCCTTCTGTTCCAGGCAAATTGGATTTCAGACGGAGTTAACAATTCAGCAGCAAGACGCAGTCTGCATGGCCTGCCGCGGCTCCGGTCTATTGAAGAAGTTAGATGCACTTGAAGACTGAGGCCACGTTAAAATCCTGTCTCAGCCGGCAGTTTGCGCTCGCAGTGCGGCAACTTCTTTGGTTAGCGCTTCCAGCTTCGCCATAACATCCGCGTGCTGCTGCTCGGCGGAGCTTGGTTCCATTGCCTCTACGTAAAACGTGCCGTTCGGGTCCAGTTGGCAGATTTTTACTTGCTTCAGGCTTTCAAAGCCCTGCTTGTGGATTACTTCCAGCAGTTCTTCGTGCGTCAGTGATTCGTGATCCAGTGCCTTCTGGTCAATTTTGCCGCTTTTCACCAGCACGGTGGAGTGGCCTTGCAGCGTACGTGTCAGCCTGGGATGCTTGAAGAGCAGCCGCGCCACAATCCAGTTGACGGAGAGCAGGGCAATAGCGCCGACTACTCCGCCGGAGACCGAGTTGTCGTCTCCGATGATGGCATTCTGCACTGTGTTCGAGAGTGAGAGCAGAACAACCAGGTCGAAGGGGTTAAGCTGCGCCAGTTCGCGCTTGCCGAAGATTCGCAGGAGCGCGACGAGCACGAGGTAGACAATCACGGGGCGGATGAGCTTCTCAAGGATGGGAAGCGGCAAGTGGAACATGTTGTTGAGCATCGTGTGCAGCATGGGATGAGGATAGCTCAGGCTGCATCCGAGTTGATATTCTCGGCTGGTTTGCTGGGAGGTTTTTCCGTGCGGGAAGCTGTGATTGTGGCGGCGGTACGTACGCCGGTGGGGAAGTTTCAGGGTTCGCTGGCGGGTTTTGCTGCGCCGCGTCTTGGTGCGCTGGTTGTGCGGGAGGCTGTGCGGCGGTCCGGCATTGCCCCTGCTGAGGTTGACGAGTGCATTATGGGCTGCGTCTTGCAGGCGGGGCTGGGGCAGAACCCGGCGCGGCAGGCGGCGATTTACGGTGGGCTTCCGCCGGGGTCGGCGGCACTTACGGTCAACCAGGTTTGCGGGTCGGGGCTGCGGGCGGTTTCGCTGGCGGCGCAAGCGGTGGCGCTGGGTGATGCTGAGGTGGTTGTTGCGGGTGGAATGGAGTCGATGAGCAATGCTCCGTATCTTTTGCCGCAGGCTCGAAGTGGATATCGCATGGGGAATGGCGAGCTGGTGGACGTCATGATTCGCGATGGGCTTTGGGAGGCTTATCGCGGGTTTCATATGGGCATTGGCGCGGAGATGATTGCGGAGAAGTACGGTATTGGCCGCGAGGAGCAGGATGCTTTTGCGGCGGAGTCGCATCGAAGGGCTGCGGAGGCTACTGCTGCGGGTATTTTCAAAGGCGAGATGCTGGCTGTTGAAGTTCCCGGTGTGAAGAAGGGGGAGGCGGCGCTGGTCTTTGCGGCGGATGAGGCGATTCGGCCTGATACGACGGTGGAGACGCTGGCGCGGTTGAAGCCTGCTTTCAAAGAAGGTGGTACGGTGACGGCGGGGAACGCGCCGGGTGTGAGTGATGGGGCGGCTGCGGTGGTGGTTACCAGTGCCGATCTTGCTTTTGAACGAGGGCTGCCGGTGCTGGGGGTGATTCGGGCGAGCGCTACGGCGGGGCGTGAGCCGGAGTGGTTTGGGCTGGCTCCGATTGATGCGGTGCGAAAGGTTGTGGAGCGTGCGGGGTGGGGGTTGAACTCCGTGGATAACTTTGAGCTGAATGAGGCTTTTGCTGTGCAGGCGATGGCGGTGAATCGCGAGCTGGGGCTGGATACGGCGAAGGTCAATATTCATGGAGGCTCGGTGGCGGTGGGGCATCCGATTGGGTCGAGCGGGGCGCGGGCGCTGGTGCGGTTGCTGGCGAACCTGAAGGAGACGGGCGGGAAGCGTGGGGTTGCTGCGTTGTGCCTGGGTGGAGGGAATGCCGTGGCTATGGCGGTGGAGCGGCTTGGGTAGGTGTGGGGAGGTTGCCGCGCGATTTGCGTTTGCGTCAGGTGATTTCTTATGGTTCCCTGATGCGTCCGTGTGTATGCGCACAGTGGGGTTCTTTTGCATTTCTTTTGTTTTGTGTGAGTTGTGTGGGATTGCACAGGGACTGTGCAGTTTCTTTATTCCGGAACTGTGGAACTGTGCGAGAGGCAGAGGGCAGGGTACAGGGGTGCGGGTGGTTGAACGTGTCCTTTGCTGCATTGTTTGCTCCTTTCGTCACAGTCCCAGTGTTAAGAGGGGGGGAGGGGGTACCCTTTTCTGGCCCTTCAAACAGAACGGCCCGATTCCTTTGGAATCGGGCCGTTTGTTTGCTTATTTTTAGTTTGGCATAAATGACCATAATTGAGCGCAAACTTGGCTCGGAATTTTTCTCAATGGAATCAGTGAGTTAGAAGATATTTTCGGGTTTGGGGCTTGACAAGGTTTTTTCCACAGGGAGAACAGGGGGCGGGATACAGGGTTTTAGATAAAGGGCTCAAAACTATAAAAGACGGAAAGGCTATAAAAGGCAAAACTATACAGAGCAACCGCAGATCCTTTACTCCGCCTACCCCACTTCGTGGGCCCCAGTGCGCTTCGTTCAGGATGACACTGGCTGATTTTGTGAGGGGAGCTTGATGGGAGGGGGACTGGCTGTGTGGGTATTCCACCCTTCTGCAAAAGACGCAGAAGGATGGGGCACGGGGCTTTGTGTGCCGGTGCGCTTTTCTTAGTCGCAGACTAAGGCTGTATCGGGGAAGTCTGCTGGTTCGGTGGTGCTGGCGGGGCCTTCTTCCATGGCGGTGCTGTTGGCCTGGGCCTCAAAGAAGGCGTCTACCTGGTCGAGAATCGCGGGGGCGGTTTTGGACTGGTAGATTGCAGAGCGCAGCCTGGCTCCGCCGGGGACGCCGTGGGTGAACCAGCTTGCGAACTGCTTCATTTTGCCTACGGCTTCACGACCTGCATTTTCGGGCTTTTCGGCTATGCCGCCGGTTTCTGCGCCTTCCATCAGCATTTGGAAATAAGCGCGGATCATGTGGTGGCGGTCGGCTGCTGTTGGCTTGTCATAGCTGCCGGTGGCGGTGTATTGCGCAATCTGGCGGAAGATCCACGGATTTGCCGGTGCGCCGCGGCCAATCATTACGGCGTCGCAGCCGGTTTGCGCGACCATTGCCGCTGCATCTTCGGGGGTGCGGATGTCGCCGTTGCCGATGACGGGGATGCTGATGGCCTGTTTGACGGCAGCGATCCACTCCCAGCGGGCGTGGCCGGTGTAGGCTTGCTCGCGGGTGCGGGCGTGGAGGGCTACGGCGTTGAGGCCTTCGGATTCGGCCATTTTGGCCAGTTCGACGCAGATGATGTTGGCGTCGTTCCAGCCGAGGCGGAATTTTACGGTGAAGGGAATTGTTACCGCTTTGCGGACGGCGCGGAAGATTTCGCCGATTTTGGGGAGGTCGCGGAGGAGGCCGGAGCCGCCGTTGCAGCCTACGACGCGCTTGGCGGGGCAGCCGAGGTTCAGGTCCACCATGTCGAAGCCGGTGTCCTGCACGATGCGGGCGGCTTCGGCCAGCGTTTCGGGGTTGGAGCCGAAGAGCTGGGCGGAGATGGGGTGTTCGTCATCGAAGAAGGTGAGGTAACGTTTGCGCTTGGATTCGCGCATGCGGGAGAGGCCGTCGGCGGAGGTGAACTCCGTCATGAGGAGGCCGCAGCCGGATTGGGTGTTGGAGACCGCCGATTCTACTTCCGAACTGTCGTTATCCCAGGTCCGAACAGACGGACCTGGGGCACCCAGATTTGTGGTGGCACCAGCGGAAGCCGCAGGAGTGGTGAAGTGGCTGGCGTGGCGGATGAAGCGGCGGAAGATGGTGTCGGTGACTCCGGCCATGGGGGCGAGGACCGTTGCGGGGCGCACGTCCACCTTGCCGATGCGGAACTCGGCTGGAACCGGCACGGGTTCGAGTCCGGCTCCGGTGCGGTCGGCGGGTTGTTCCCACTCTTTCTTCACGGTGAAACCTCGTCCTGACATAAAGGCAGCTATTAGCTCCTAGCTTTTAGCTCTTAGCTTTTTGGTGCGGCTGCTGGCTATTGTGCTAAGCCGCAGCGGTTAGTTCTTGCAAAATGGGCTAAAAGCTAATAGCTGTTTTTCGTTCAGCTTGGCAGTTCTTCTACTTCAAAGACAAAGGGTCTGCCGCGGGATTCCGGGTCCCATCCGGCTGCGATTGCCTGCCGGATATGCTCTTCCACCTTCTTCTCGTGGATTGGCACGCGGATGGAGTCGGCACGGACTACGCCGTTTTTTCCTTGTGTCGGGGCCAGCGGGTATTCGAGGTACAGCTCACGGCGCGCACGCGTCTTGTCCTCGTTTTCTACGAGGATGGCGAGGCCGTGCCAGTCGTCGAGGCCCTGACTGGTGTGCTGCTCCCGGTGCACGCGCCAGCGCAGGCGGATGCCGTCGATCTCCGTCGTTGCTCCGAGTTGGCGTTTGGGGTGCGGGGGCATGGGAGCCTCGATTTTCCTGTCAGAGTTCTGTTATGGATTCAACCGCCATTCAGGTGCTGATGCACAAACCTGAAAAGCATCCCTCAGGGGGCTAAAGCCCCACTCAGTTTGCGGATTTATGTACGGGCTAAAGCCCGTACCCTTCCCTGGACTTCGTGTGCCCGAGCCATCCTTGCGCTCGACACAAGGAAGCCTCCGCCGAAGCGGAGGCTCGTTGCTGAATCCTCGCCGTTCCGGCGCTTACTTGGCTGCTTCGCCAGCCTTGGCGTACTTGCGGCGGAAGCGTTCGACGCGACCAGCCGTATCGACCAAGCGCTGCTTGCCGGTAAAGAACGGGTGGCATACCGAGCAGATTTCCACGTGAATGTCGCCCTTGTGGGTCGAACGGGTCTCAAAGGTGTTGGTGCAGGCGCAAACTACGCGCACAACATCGTATTGGGGGTGAATATTTTGCTTAGGCATCTCTCGACACAGACCTTTCCTGCAATCCGACTCTTAGCACGGACCAATCTGAATTATTATACGGCGAATTTTGTTGACGGGCAATGACGTTTATCCTTTCCAACGCCTTTGGATGGGCCTAGAATCCTCTCGGAAATTTCAAGACAGCTTTGTATGCTGCCTAACTCTCGATCCAGGAGGCATACCCATGTTCATCCGGCTCGCCACTCACGCTGCATTGTTTGTTACTGCCGGACTGCTCGCCGTATTTGCAGCTCCGGTTGTAACTGCCCAGGACAACGCCATCACGCCCAAGGTTAAGGAAATCTACAAGATGGACTGCGCTGTTTGCCATGGCGATAACGGCAATGGCAAGACAGATGTAGCCACCTCGCTGGGCGTTACGCTGATGGACTACACCGACCCAAAATCCCTGGCCGATAAGCAGGACCAGGAGCTTTTTGACACGATCCGGAAGGGCAAGGACAAGATGCCTCCGGAAGATGTTTCCCGCGCCAAGGACGCGGATGTGCATGGGCTGATTGCGTATCTGCGCAGCTTGTCCAAGGGACAGACTGCGGCTGCTACGACACCGAAGTAGGGGACAGGGTACGGGGTGCAGGGAACAGGGAAAGCAAAACCCATGTTGGGCAATGAACTGTGCCCTGCGCTCTGTACCCCCTTTTACTGTCCCAGTGCTTTGGTGATTCCTGCTTCTGCCAGCGGGGCCATGACGGCATATCCTGCTGGTAATGGATGCACGCCGTCCTTGGAAAGATTCGCGGGGAGGCCGTTGTCGGCGTCCTTCATGGCGGTGAAGTAGTCCACGTAGATGTAGTTTTTGCTGGCGGCGTAGGACTTCATCCAGTCATTGATTTTGGCAATGGGGGCGACGGAGGCGACTTCGGGCCGCCACGGATAGGCCTTGGCCGGGGTGATGGAGCAGAGCACGACTTTGATTCCGGCGGCGGTGGCCAGCTCGGCCATGGACTGGATGTTGCTTTCGGTCTGCTCGGGCGTCATGGGGCCGGTGTTGCCGGCGACGTCGTTGGTTCCGGCGAGGATGATGACGGCTTTGGGGTGGAGGTCGATGACGTCCTGGCGGAAGCGGAGGAGCATTTGCGGGGTGGTTTGGCCGCTGATGCCGCGGTTGATGTAGGGCTTGCCGGGGAAAGACTGATCGAGGTGCCAGCCCTGGGTGATGGAGTCGCCCATGAAGACGATGCGGTTTTCGCCAGGAGCGGGCGGTGGGAGCTTGGCGTTGTCGTCGGCGAAGTGGGCCAGCCAGCCGAAGTCGGTGAGGAGTTGCTTTTCGTGGTCGGTCATGACATGGGGGGCGGTGGATGCCGGGGTGGGCTTGGGAGCTTGCTGGGCGGATGCCGCTAAGGTGGCGGCGAGAAGAACGGGCAGGACGGCGAGGAGTTTCACGGAGGGTTCTCTCCTGATTTGGTGTGATGCGATGCGGCGGTTTTGCGCCGGTACGATTCTATCCGGCTCTGGCGATGGGCTTCCGTTTTTCCACCTTGCTATGCGCTAACCTGAAGAGAGAACTATGAGCAGTCCTTGTACGATTTGCGGTGGTGTCGGGTTGGTGCGGGTCATGTCTGACGCGGGGCATTGGGTTTCGCGTGAGTGCGAATGCCAGCAACTTGAGCGCGAAGAACGGCGGCTGGCGGCGGCGAAGATTCCGGAGCGCTACCGGCATTGCACGCTGGACAGCTTTGAGACGGCGTTTCCCGGCGCGGATACTACGCTGGGGCCAGCGTTGATGACGGCGCGGAAGTTTGCGGATACGTATCCGACGGATACGGCGGGGCGGGGAATCTTGTTTGTCGGCGCGATTGGCGTGGGCAAGACGCATCTGGCGACGGGGATTTTGCACCGGCTGACGCGGGAGCGCGGGGTGCGCGGGCTGTTTTGCGATTATCGCGAGCTGCTGAAGCAGATTCAGCATAGCTATAACCCGCAGGTTTCTACGACAGAGCTGGATTTGCTGAAGCCGGTTTTTGAGGCGGAGGTCCTGATACTCGACGATCTGGGCGCGCAGAAACCGAATGAGTGGTCGTGGGATATGGTGGCGCTGATTTTGAATACTCGCTATAACGACAAGCTTTCAACAATCATTACGACAAACTACCCTGACCAGCCCGCCGGCGGCGGAAACGTGACGGATGTACAGCGGGCGGCTCGCGAACAGACGCTGGGGGATAGGATTGGGGATCGCATGCGGTCGCGGCTGGCGGAGATGTGCGTGCGCGTGACCATGACAGGGAATGATTTTCGGCAGACGGTGAAACGTGCGCGGTTCGGGTAAAGGTTTCTTTAATATCGGAAATGCGAAAGGCGTGCCCATGGGCACGCCTTCTTTATTGAAGCGGGTGGGCGGTGATTAGAAAAGCCAGATGCTCAAGAGGGTAATCAGCATGGCTGCTGCCGTCATTGCCTGGTAGACCAGGTCTTCGGCTTTGCGGCCACGGAGAAAGCTTCTGGCCGGCGCGAGAGAGGATGCGAAGCTGGGGGAGGGCATCACTCAGGTCCTGCCTTTCTTCGCCTTGAAGGGCGAATGCGTGAAGAGGGATTTCAGGTTTACAAGGCTTGAAAAAATTGCCTTGCCGGGAGATTAGTGCTGCGTGTAGTGATTTCGTTGCAGACTGCTTGCACTTAAGTAGATGCACAAAGTCTGCTTAAAGATTTAGACACGGCTCCTTGAATCAGGTTGCTTTGGGATGAAAGGGAATATTTTGATGCACCCCCTCGCCCGTCCTGCTGCGCGAGTGTTTCTGTTTCCTGGTCAATTCCGTTGTGATTTCGGTTGTGTTGGTCCGGAGGGAGACTCGTCATTTCCCCAGGAACTTCCTTCCATGGCTGCCTTATCGTCCCACAGTTTTGGTTCATCTGTGGAAATGTCATAGGTTCATCCTTGGCCCCTCCCTTTGGTAACGGGTGCATAGGAAATAGGGGTAGAATGGAGCCGTGAGCACGGGACCTCAACTCATTCATTCTGCCTCGCCGCGCGAGCGCAACTGGCTTCCGGTGGCGATTGCCGCCGGCGTTGTTCTGCTTGCCGTGGTGGTGGTTTTTCTTTCGCAGAGCGGGCGCTCGAAGCCGACGGTTGCCGCGATTAATGCGCCTCTCGATCCTTATGCGACGAGCCTGCCGATTACCAACCTGGTGATGAGCGAGTCCACGAACCTTGCCGGGGGCAAGGTGACGTATGTGGACGGGCATATTGCGAACAAGGGAACGAAGACGGTGACCGGCATCTCGGTGCAGGTGCTGTTTCGCAATTTTGCCAAGGAGGTTGCGCAGAACGAGACGCAGCCGCTGAAGCTGATTCGCACACGCCAGCCGTATGTGGATTTGCAGCCGGTGGGGGATGCTCCGCTGAAGCCGGGGGATGAGCGGGACTTCCGGTTGATCTTTGACCCGGTCAACCAGGACTGGAATGGGGCTTATCCGGAGATTCGGATATTGCAGGTTAAGGATTAGGGAACAAGGGAACAAGGGAACAAGGGAACAAGGGAACAAGGGAACAAGTTGGGATGCTGTTTTATCGCGACTTGTTATCTGAATGGAAGGAAAATGGCCTGCTCGGTTGTGATTCGAGCAGGCCATTGCTTTTGCTCGTTCCCTTGTTCCTGCTTTTTTACCCTGTATAAGTTACTCTTACCCGGTAAAAAATACTCGGTTTTAGGGTGGGGATTTCAGGTGGTGGATGGCTGTTTTGGGGGCTGCGTTTGTGCAACTCATTTAGATTTAACATTTTATATTTTTCAATCTTAAACGCTTAGGTTTGGCACGCGTCTTGCTCTATATAGGGCACACACACGCCGCAATGGTGCGGCCAACAGACGCAGAACAAAGAAGAGGATTGCAGAGACAATGAGCGTCTTTACTATTAAAAATACATATCGGAAAACTCTGCGCGGCACGTTTGCGGCGGCCGTGCTTGCTTCGGCGTTTGCCTTCATGGCCGGCGCTCAGACACAGAGCCAAGCACCGGATCAGGTTTCGACCGGGATTTCGCAGCAGACGCCGCCTCCTGCTCAGCAGCCGGATATCAACCAGCAGCGGTTGACGAATTCGGACCACGAAGGCTTCTGGGGTCACCTGCAGCCTTTCGCCCGCAAGAAGTGGGTAAAGAAGCGCCTCGACCCGATCAACGACCGGCTGAACGAGCTGGACGAGTTGAACGCGAAGAACGCGAACGACATTAAGGATGTGGACGCCCGCGCTACGGCAGGCATCCGCAATGCGCAGAACACGGCAGACCAGGCCAACCAGACGGCAACGACCGCCAACCAGCAGGCCCAGACGGCCTCCACGGCGGCGCAGGGAGCTTCGACGCATGTCGATCAGCTCAACACCACCGTCAACGGCCTTGACCAGTACAAGGCGGTAAGCGAGACCGAGATCCGCTTCCGCTCCGGCGCACCGGTGCTTTCCGCCGACGCGAAGTCGAAACTCGATGACCTGATCCAGAGCGTGAACGGACGCAACGGCTACATCATCGACATTGAAGCTCACTCGCCAGCGCGCGGGACTGCAGGCATCCAGAGTTCGCAGAAGTATGCCCAGGCCATTAATCGCTACCTGGCAGAACACAACATTCCCGTTTACCGACTCCACGCCGTGGCTATGGGTAACGCCACGTCGTCCGACTCTGACGAGCGCGTTCGCTATAGCGTAGCGAAGGTCCGGTTGATGGAAAACAGTTTGGCGGCCCGGAACGCTTCATCTCCCCAGGGTGGAGGGTTCTAGACCTGGCGCGGAGCGGGACCCCAAGACCGTTCAGCCACGCCCCCGAGGCTATTTCGCGCCATCGGCTCACCCCGCCGATTGGCCGCCAACCAAGCTCTCGCAAGAGAGAACCAAGGCAACTTGGCCCCCGCTAAAACGGGGGCCGTTTTTTTGTGCCGCTAATATGGCGCAGATGCCGAAAACTTAGCCTGGTGTTTTGATGCCATGAAAACAGATTGAAAATAAAAGGCTTTTGAGCCTTTTCTGAGAGTAGGAATAAACTCGGTTGCAATAGAAATGGCCGCCATTGTTGGCGGCCATTTCATCTTCCTACCCTACTTCGGGAGCGTGCTCGTCAGGTGCCTGAGTATGGGGTCACCGAAGTCTATGAAAATACTTTACCAGCTTCAGCTACACTCATTCCATGACCTGCCCCCAAAATCCTCACGTAGTTAGTACGAATTAACCAGCAGCAGCCGAGGCTGTGTGAAAGAGGGAAACGGCTTCCTCGTTTTCCACTTTACATAGCCAGTTTTCGCTGCGAACTCGACTGGCGTCCGATAGTTCAAACTGCTGTGTGGCCGTTGGTGATTGTAGTCATGCCGCCAGGCCGCGATCTTTCTTCTGGCGTCGAATAAATTCTGGAACCAGCTTATCCGCAGGCACTCCTCCCGCAGCCGTCCGTGGAAGCTCTCCACATAAGCGTTCTGCGTCGGCTTGCCCGGTTGAATATGCACCAGCTCAACCTTGTTCTCAATCGCCC
>NZ_JBZYWK010000039.1:0-18929 GCF_059115385.1 Occallatibacter sp. FHG110214_02
GGTAGGTCTTCTTTCCAGCCGCCATTCTCGTCGGAAATGCAAAGGCCCTGCTCTTTTGAGCCGGGCCTTTTTCCATCACTTCTCTATTGAAGCATACATGGGGTTAATTGAGCGCAAACGATTTCCACAGATTTGAAGTTTATTTTTCTGTGATTCCGCTGGCTTGGCGGCTGGCTTTTGTGATTGGAGTGGAGATTGGGGAGAGAAATTAGGATTTCCGAGAAATGAATTCACATTTATCACACAGTTGTGTATTCTGTGACTGTTGACGCGGCCTGAGCCGGTCCAATTATGCTGCTACCGGCTTGAGCCGGGGGGCAAAGCGAGGAAAATATGATTCGGAAGACGCGGTTGTACACTCCAGGTCCCACTCCCCTATTGCCTGCAGCGCAGTTTGCGATGGCTGCGGCGGATATTCACCACCGGACGCCGGAGTTCAAGGCGCTGTTCTCGAAGGTGCTGGGGCAGTTGAAGACCTTTGTGGGTACGCAGAATGATGTGCTGCTGCTTTCGAGCTCGGGGACGGGCGCGATGGAGGCTGCGGTTTCGAATCTGACTTCGGCGGGCGACAAGGTGCTGGTGCTGACGGCCGGCAAGTTTGGCGAGCGCTGGGTGGACCTGACGAAGGCCTTTGGATGCGTGCCGGATGTGGTTGAGGCTCCTTATGGGAAGACTTTCAGGCTTGAGGACATCAAGGCGGCGCTGAAGCCGGAGCACAAGGTTGTTTACATGCAGGCTTCGGAGACTTCTACGACGGTGAGCCACGATGTTGAAGGTGTGGCGAAGCTGTTGAAGGGCACCGACACGCTGCTGGTGGTGGACGCGATTACCGGGCTGGGCACGCAGACGATTGATGTGGACGGCTGGGGCGTGGATGTGGTGATTGGCGGCTCGCAGAAGGCGGTCATGATTCCGCCGGGGCTGGCTTACCTGTCTGTCAGCGAGAAGGCGTGGAAGGCGATGGATGCAGCGAAGAATCCGCGCTACTACTTTGACCTGCGCAAGGAACGCAAGAATGCGGTGAAGGGTGAGAGTGCTTACACGCCTGCGGTTGCGCTGGTGGCCGGGCTTGGCGCTGCGCTGGACTTCATTGCAGAACAGGCGGACGGCGACCTTGAGAAGGGGCGGATTGCGCTTATCAACAATGCGCAGGTGAATGCCAAGGCTACCCGCGAAGGGCTGAAGGCGCTGGGCTTTACGCTGTTTGCTCCAGATTCTCCTTCGGCGGCGGCTACGGCTGTGGCTGTGCCTGAGGGGATGGATTCGGGCGCGGTGGTGAAGGCGCTGAAGACGAAGTTCAAGCTGGTGACTGCGAATGGGCAGGGCACGATGCAGGGCAAGATTTTCCGCGTGGCGCATCTTGGGTTCTTTGACTATCTCGATACAGTCGCTTTCCTTGGCGCGGCGGAGCATATTGCGAAGGATACGCTTGGTTTGCCGGTTGAGTATGGGCAGGCTGTGGCGGTGGCGCAGAAGGTGTTTGCCGAGGCGACTAAAAGCTAGCTGTTAGCTATTAGCTTTTAGCTCTACGGTGGGAGAACGGACCTTTGAGGTATCCCAGGTCCCAAAATCAGGGACCTGGGGCACCCGGCTTTTGTGGGCTCAATAGCGGTAAGTCGGCGGTTGTGGTTTCTCACCCTTGCGCCAGAAACAAGGCGCAAGGATGGGGCACGGAACATTGTGGCGGAACCAACTCTTGAAAAACAGGATGGAGGTTTTTTAGCTAAGAGCTAACGGCTAATGGCTAAAAGCTGCATTTATGGAACTAACTTTTGGCGAAAAACTTGTGCTGGCTCGCAAGCAGCTTGACCTCTTCCAATACCAGATGGCGGAGCGGCTGGGGGTGCATCCGAACTCGATCTGGAAGTATGAGCGGGGCGAGGGGAAGCCGCAGGCTTCTGTTGTGCGGATGTTTGAACTGCTTTGCGAAAAAGAAGGCATTCGCTTTGATGACTACGAGGCCGGCGCTGCGGGCGCGAACGGCGGCAAGGGAGAAAAGATGAAGATTGTTCTGGCGGAGAAGGTTTCTCCGGCGACTCTGGCGGTGTTTGCTGCAGAGCCGGGCTGGGAAGTGTTGACGCATGACAAGCTGCCGGATGGTCTTGAGGCGGCGCTAAAAGATGCGGATGCGTTGGTTGTGCGTTCGGCGGTGCAGGCTACGGATGAGCTGATGAGCCATGCTCCGAAGCTGCGCGTGATTGGCCGCGCGGGCGTGGGTGTGGACAACATTGATGCCGAGGCGGCGACGCGGCGCGGCGTGGTGGTGATGAATACGCCGGGTGCGAACGCTGTTGCCGTGGCTGAGCTGGCGATTTGCCAGATGCTGGCGCTGGCTCGCAAGCTGACGGTTGCGAATGCCACGATGCACGCGGGCAAGTGGGATAAGAAGAACCTGCAGGGCACGGAGCTGCGCGGCAAGACGCTGGGCATTCTTGGACTGGGACGCATTGGGCTTGAGGTGGCGAAGCGGGCGAAGGGATTTGGGCTGGATGTTATTGGCTCGGACCCGTTTGTTTCGGCGGCGGTTGCTCGCGAGAATGGTATTACGCTGGTTACGCTTGAGGAACTGTTTGCTAAGAGCGACTACCTGACGCTGCATGTGGGGTTGACGCCGCAAACGGCGAACGTCATCAACGCGAAGACGCTGGCGACGATGAAGAAGGGCGTGAAGATTATCAACTGCGCTCGCGGCGAGCTGATTGAAGACGCGGCTCTGGTTGAAGCGTTGAGGGCTGGGCAGGTTGGCGGAGCGGCGCTTGACGTGTTTACGGTTGAGCCGCCTAAGGAGTCGCCTTACTTTGGTCTGGACAATGTGATTTTGACGCCGCATATTGCGGGCTCGACCAACGAGGCGCAGGAAGCGATTGGTATCCAGCTTGCGCGGCAGGTGCGGGACTACCTGAAGCTGGGCGTGGTGCAGAATGCGGTGAATCTACCGTCGCTGAGCCACGAGGAGTATGTGAAGCTGACTCCTTATATTGATTTGGCGGGGCGGCTGGGTGCGTTTATGGCGCAGGCTTCGCGGCGCGAGATTGAGGGCGGGCTTGAGGGCATTGACCTGATTTACAGCGGCACGCTGGTGGAAGCGAAGACTGACCTAGTGCGCAATGCAGCGATTGCCGGGCTGCTGCAGGGGCTGGAGAATATCAATCGCATCAATGCAGCTACTGTTGCTGAAGGGCGCGGTATTCGCGTGCATGAAGAGAAGAAGGAAGCTCGCGCGGGTGTGGGTACGCAGCTTGCGATTGAGCTGCACTGGGCCAACGGAAGCAATCATGCTACGGCTACGGTGATTCATGGCGAACAGCCGCGATTGCTGGAGTATACGGGCATTGATGTGGAGGCTCCGCTGGAGGGGAACCTGCTTGTGTGCCGCAACCTGGATGTGCCGGGCGTGATTGGCAAGATTGGCACGACGCTGGGTGAGCAGGGCGTGAACATTGGAAACTTTGCGCTGGGACGCGACCGCAGCGGCATTGAGCCGGTGAAGGCGCTGGCCGTGGTGCAGGTGGATGCGCCGGTTTCTTCGGAAGTGCTGGATGTGCTGAAGAAGATTGAGGCGATTGTGGATGCTAAGGCGGTGACTTTGCCGGAGCATGGGCAATAAACTGCACGAACCTGCACTGTAAATGAAAAAGCCACCGTGCTGACGGTGGCTTTTTCATTTGCAATCAAGGAAAGATTTATGCGCGGCTGAGGTAGGTGCCTTCGCTGGTGTCGATCTTGATTTTTTCGCCTTCGTTGATGAAGGGCGGGACCTGTACGACGAGGCCGGTTTCCATCTTGGCGGGCTTGGTTACGCTGGAGGCCGTGGCGGACTTAAGGCCGGGCTCGGTCTCTACGACTGTGAGCTCGACGGTCTGCGGAAGGTCGATGCCGACGGCGATACCGTCAAAGTAGCTGACGGTGATCTGCATGTTCGGCGTGAGGTATTCGACGGCGTCGCCAAGCGTGGAGTGCTTGAGGATGGTCTGCTCGAAGTCCTCGGGGTTCATGAAGTAGTAGTCGTCGCCGTCGTTGTAGAGGAATTCCATGGTGATTTCGTCTACGACTACCTTTTCGATGGCGTCGGCGGAACGGAAGCGGTGCTCGAACATGGCGCCGGACTTGAGGTTGCGGAGCTTGGCCTGAATGAAGGCGCGCAGGTTGCCGGGCGTGCGGTGCTCAACCTTGAAGACCAGGTGAAGCTGGTCGTTGTGCTTGATGATCATGCCCGGACGCATTTGGGTGGCGGGAATCGCCATAAAGTGAAACTCCTTGCTGGGTTGCGCCTGCATAGACGCGAAAAGATTGGCCTTGGCCTATTAATTATTGTAGCTTAGGCACGGCTATGGCCTATGGGATAGTGCAGTCCTGGTTTATCTCAAGAATTGGATTATGTGCATTAAGCCGCTTCATGAGGACCAACGCCGATGGGAGTGGCAGACTTGAAAGATTTTTGTAACCGAACCTACTAGTTGGTAGTCTACTTATTATGCAGGGAGAAACAGCAGAACGCATTTTGAAATCGGCGAAAGACCTGATGATTGAGCGGGGGTACTCGGCTTTTAGTTACGCCGATATCTCCGAGGCGGTTGGAATCAGGAAGCCTAGCATTCATCATCACTTTCCGACCAAGGCGGCCCTGGCCGTGGCGGTTCTCAAGACACATCGCGAGCAGACCGTTGAAGGCACTGCACAGCTCGACAGGCAGATAGCCGATCCATGGAAGCGGCTGCAGGCCTACGTGCAGTACTGGGAGAAGTGTATTCGCGACCGCAGCGTTCCGTTTTGTGTTGCGGCGCTAATGGGAGCGGAGTTGCCGGCGCTGCCGGAGGAAGTGCAGGCCGAGGTGCGCTTGCATTTCAAGGCGCTGGCGGATTGGCTGGAACGGACTTTGAAGGCCGGGGTGAAGGCTGGGGTCATCAAGCTACAGGATTCCGCGGCGTCAGAGGCCCAGACGCTGATGGCGATTGTGCATGGGGCGATGCTCTCTGCCCGCGCCAGTGGGGATTGTGATGTTTTCCGGCTCGTGACTGGGGCGGCACTCAAGCGGATTGCGGCAACAAAAAACTGAAATGCGGAGGCCATACATGGCTTTCTGCGCTCATTAACCTACCAACTAGAAGATAGACGAGGTGTCTCATGCAAAATCACACTTTTGAATCGGCCCGCTCGCTGCGGAACCTTTATTTTGTCCGGACGGTGTTCCAGGTAATCTGGGCGGGCGCTGTTCTTTCCACGGCGCTTACGCAGCCGAATATCGCTTCCGTATTGCTGATTGTGTATCCGCTCTGGGATGTTGCGTGCACGCTCTATGACCTGAGCGCTTCACGCCCTGTGGGAAGCGCTCGGACTTCGCAGATTATCAATGCGCTTCTGGGTGCCGCTACGGCCCTGGGGATTGCGCTGACGGTGTTTACCCTGCCGGCGTATGCCATTGCGATTTTTGGCGCGTGGGCACTTGGGGCCGGTCTGCTTCAGTTCGTGGCTGGACTTATTCGCCGTAAACAGCTTGGCGGGCAGTGGGCGATGATTCTTAGCGGCGCGCAATCGACTGCGGCGGGGATTGCGTTTGTGCTCGGTGGCTTGGGTGGGAAGTTTCATGCGAAGGATATGGGCGGTTATGCCATCTTCGGCGCTATCTACTTCCTGATTGGTGGCGTTTTGCTGAGCCGCAAAATGGCGCGAGGTGCGATTGAGCCTCTTCAGAGCTGAAGAGCTATCCCGATTTGCTTGCATTGCTATCAAAAAGACGATTATTCCTGTGTCGGAAATACGGAAGGTGGGGTTATGCTTGTGGCAGAAGTCGAGCCATAACGGAAATGAGGATAGCCCTACCATGCCACTCGTTAATTTGCGCTCATCTTTACCTTGTTCGCTTCCGTCGCCCGCACTCCAACCAAAGCTGAATGGCTCTCAGGGTGGAACAGGGTTTGCGCATCGGCCACAAGGTGCGGTTCCGCCAGTTTATCGCCCACAATCCAGCCCGGCAGCGCAAGCCAAGCCAGCGCGCTCGCAAGCACCTCCGGTCTATCGGCCAGTTACCCTGGTGCAGAGCAAGCCAGCTACATCCGTTTTGCAGCCGGCTGCTGGATTGCCGATACAGGTATCCGCGCCGCCGGTATATATGCCGAACCAGGCTAATGTGCAGCTCAAATCCGTAATTCAAATGAGACAGTGCGGCGTATGCCTCCAACATAACAGCCATTTGCCCACATGCCGTCACTACAAAGCCCCGCAGCAGTCCCATTCCGGCAGAGGTACGCATACGTCCGGCATGAATCATGATGATGGCAGGGGATATACGCACGGCGGAGCAGGCAGTGATCGACATGACCATGGTCTGCACGCCCAAGCTGTGATTAGAAGACGGCAAGAACGTCAGAAGAAAAAACGCAGATAATCATTCTCTTCTCCACATTTCTTGCAATAGGGATGCATATGGCCGCAGTGAGAGCCATTCGCATTCTTTGTTGCGTGCAAGATACTGCTGAACAGACGCCCGGTTAATACGCTGAGACGGTGGCGGCTTATTACGCGCGGGCGATCAGGCAGCGGAAGGTTGCTCCGATGCGGTAGCTGCCGTCGGGTTGGCGGAAGGGTGCGAGGGCCGTAGTGTGGGCGGCGTCTACGGCTTCTACGCTGGAATGCTCAATGGCGCGGGCAGCTACGCCGGAGGAACGCAGGCCGCGAAGGGCTTCATCGAGGCCAAGGTAGTGCCACGGGGAGTCTACGTCGAAGACGTTGATGGGGGTAAGGCCGGCTCTGGTGGCAAGGGCGTTAAGCGCGGATTCCTCAGAGAGCGCGAAGGGGCCGGGTGGGGTTGGACCGGGTGGTGGCGGCGGCAGTAGAGGCTTGAGAGCGGCTACGAGCGAAGCGGCTTCCATGCCGTCGGGTTTGCCCCAGGTTGCGAGGAGAACGTAGCCGCCGGGGCTGGTGACGCGTTTTGCTTCTGACAGCGCGGTTGCAGGATTTGCGGCGTACTGGAAGGAGTTGAAGCCGGTGACTATATCGAAGGACGCGTCGGCGAAGGGCATCTGTTCGAGTGGGCCCTGGCGGAAATCGCCTTGCGGGACACGGGTGCGGGCGATGGCTAATAGGTTTTCCGCGGCGTCGAGGCCGGATACCTTTGCGCCGTAGCTTGCGGCTAGTTGCGCGGCGAGACCTGCGCCGCAGCCGGCGTCGAGATAGCGTGTGCCGCGGCCGACGGAGATACGGCAAAATGCTTCTTCGTAGACGGGGAGGCAGGTTTTTTCCTGAATTTCGGCCCAGTCTGTTGCGGCGGCTCCCCAGTAATGTCCGTTGGTAGTTGCGGTGGTGGCGGGCTGGGTCATGATTTGTCTCCGTGTGCTGCTTCGGGGCAAGGGTAATGTATGACTGCGGAAGGAGCCAGAGGATTTTGGGATTTGTTGCGCTGTGCCTGGTTCCGAAGGTAGTTAGGCAGTGCCTGATGAGCCGATTGCTTAGGTGTGCTTCAACTTCAACATGCAAGAAACAGCAGCCCGGCTCCGCATTGACGCATCCCATCATGGCAAGCGCAAAATAGAGAACGCAGCAAAAGGAGAATCCTATGTCGAAGAGGAAGCTGGGGCTGAATGGGCCGGAGGTTCCGGCGATTACGCTGGGCGGGAATGTGTTTGGATGGACGCTTTCCGAAGCCGATACCTTTCATCAGTTGGATCGCGCGGTGGATGCGGGGCTGAACTTTATTGATACTGCCGATGTTTACTCGCGGTGGGCTCCGGGGCATGTGGGCGGCGAGTCGGAAACGATCCTGGGCAAGTGGTTTGCGAAGAGCGGGCGGCGCAAGGATGTGATTCTGGCGACGAAGGTTGGCATGGAGATGGGCGAGGGCAAGAAGGGCTTGTCTGCTGCTTATGTTGCGGCGGCTGTGGATGCTTCGCTCACGCGGCTGCAGACGGATTACATCGATCTTTACCAGTCGCACAAGGATGATGAGGAGACTCCGCTGGAAGAGACGCTGGGCGCGTTTGACAAGCTGGTGAAGGCGGGGAAGGTGCGGTATATCGGGGCTTCCAACTACACCGGGGCGCGGCTGGCGGCGGCTGTGGAGACGAGCCGCAAGAATGGGCTGCCGGAATATGTTTCGCTGCAGCCGCATTACAACCTTGTGGAACGCATTTCGTTTGAGACCGATTTGCTGCCGGTGGTGGAGAAGTACGGCATTGGTGTAATTCCCTACTTCTCTTTGGCTGCGGGATTTTTGAGCGGCAAGTACAAGAGCGCGGAGGATGCTTCGCAGGCGGCGCGTGGCGGGATGGTGAAGAAGTACCTGAACGACTATGGCTTTGGCGTGGTGAAGGCGCTGACGGAAGTGGCTGCGGCGCATAACGCGACTCCGTCGCAGGTGGCGCTGGCGTGGCTGCTGGCTCAGCCGGGCGTGACGGCTCCGATTGCCAGCGCTACGAATGATAAGCAGCTTGATGATTTGATTGCGGCGTCGAATCTTACGCTCGACGCGGCGAGTGTTGCCAAGCTGACGGAAGCTAGTTCGCCGGTGGCTGCGTAAATTGCTGCATCGGTTATAAGCAAAGAGGCTGCATCGAAAACCGATGCAGCCTCTTTTGTTTCTATTCCCTGCCCTGCCTTACGGTTGCGGCGGCTCGTAGGGCTCAGCGCGGAGCATATCGGTGAGAATGCCGCGCTCCTGCGGAGAGAACTGGCTTTGATAACGGGCCGAGTTGAGCACCGTTGTACGCTGATCGGGCGGCACGGAGCGGAGGTCGCGCCAGGCGTTGCGCATGACGGATTGGCGGTCCGTGGGCAGACCGCGGAAGGCTTGCGCAGACTGATTGACGCGCATGCGATCCTGCGGGCTCAGGCGCTCCAGCATCTCGTTACGCGCAAGGCGGCGCTGGCGCTCGGCTGCATCCATATTATTGACCGAGTGCAACTGCTGCACGAGGCGCTGCTGCTGGTCAGACGGCAAGCGGCGGAAGCTCGGGTCATTGCGCAGGAGCTGTTCCTGATTCTGGACCGGGGTGTTGCGGTGGTCGTTGAGCCAGGATTGCAGGTGGCCCGGAGGCGCGGCTGTGGGACCGATAGATTTCGCACCGGGATATGCCGGGCGGGTTTGCGTGGGCGGGGCTCCGCCATAGGGCGAGGCCGAGCGCACTCCGCCGGGATAGCTGCGCATGTTGTTGCCGCTGCCGGGATATGTGGGGCGAACCGAGTTGGGTGCGCCACCGCCGTAAGGTATGCCGGGGTGTGCGGCTGAGTAGCTGGGGTTGGAGCCGGGATAGCCGCCTCCCGGATAGCCTGCGCCGGGGTAGCCGCCACGATATTCAGGACGGGCTGCGCCACCGGGATATCCGCCGGGATATGAGGGGCGTGCGGCATTAGGGGCTCCGTAAGGAGACTCAGGCCGCGAGCCGCGGTAGTCTGCATAGCCGCCACCGGGGTAGCCACCGGGCTGCGGTGCGCGGCTGGAGGGAGCATGGCCCATCATGGGGGCGTGGGGCACATTGCCAACGTGGGGCTGGGACATGCGCGGCGCGGAATAATGCGGCGCAGACATCTGCGGAGCCGAATAATGAGGCGCCGAGCCGTGGGACTGATGCTGCGCGTTTGCGAAAGCAGAACCAAGGCAGAGGAAGGCCATTGCGGCGGAAACTACCGCTGCGCGCAGTGAGCCGGACCGGCTAAGGCCATGGTTAGCCCTGGGCACAGCTCTCGCGTTGGCATTCGTGGTCACTTCTCTTTTGCTCCCGATTCAGATTGTTTCAAACGCTTCAATTTAAGCATCTGACCCCAGATTCCCAGATGCTTGCCTTCCTTACTTATCTGCCGGATTAGTTATTCGCCTGGTCCGGCTGGTCCATGGACTCAAGCTGGTCCAGCAGCTGCGCGTTCGAGTCGAGGGTCTGCAGGTCGTTGACTACAGCGGTGGCCTGCGGAGCCTTGGGCGCGGGCTGCTCCCAGTAGCTGTTGAGGTATGCTCCGCCGCCGATAAGCACGGCAACCGTGAGCGCCATGGCGGCCAGCGGGCGCGACTGCAACTGCGGGCCGTATGACCAGCGGGCTTTCAGCTTTTCCAACCAGGTGGCCGGCGGCGCGGCCTTTTCCTCGCGGAGCCGGGCTTCAAAACGTGTCATGAAGTAGGGGTTGGGCTCCGGAGCAGGCCACGCGTCGAGCGTAGACATGGTCTGGCGCAGAGCGGCAAGCTCTGCGCGGCAACCTTCGCAGCTTTCCACGTGCTGCTTTACGCTGGCCGGTACGGCGTGCGAATCGAAAAGCAGGTCAGCCAGCTTTGATTCCATTCCCGCGCACATCGTGTTCATCGTTTCCATTGCAACCACCCCACTTCCAAAAATTCAGCCTGACTTCCAGTGGACCTGACTTTCCGTAGACTTAGACGAAATCCTTCAACTTCTCGCGTAGTGTCTGATACGCGCGAAATAACAAACTTTTTGTGGCGGACTCGCTCAGCTTGAGAACATCCCCAATTTGGCGGTAGTCCAGCCCTTGGTACTTGTGCATCAGCACGGCCATGCGTTGTCTTTCGGGCAGCGCCATGACGTGCTTGCGGATGGCGGCCATGCGCTCCTCGCGCAGGAGCCGTTGCTCCACGTTGGGCTCGTCGTCGGCTACTTCCGGCGTCGTTCCCGTTTCCTCGTCCGGCACATCGAGGTATACGTTCTGTGCAGCCCGCTCGTGCCGGGTATCGCGGGCGTGGTTCACCGCCAGGTTCGTGGCAATCCTGTAGAGCCAGGTGGTGAACTTGGCTTCGGCGCGGTAGCTCTCCCGCGAGCGGTAAACCCGGAGGAAGACCTCCTGCGCCAGTTCTTCGGCTACGGCCTGGGTGTGAACCATCCGGTAGAGGAAGCTCACCATGGCGCGGTGATACTTCTCGACCAGGTAGTTGAATCCTGAGTCGTCCCCGGCGGCGACGCGAAGCATGATGGCGGCGTCGCTGTTGGGGTCCAGACTCACCGGATTCAGGCCCGGATTCTGCCCTCCGACTCCTGCTTGCGCTTCCCTTGCCGGAATATCTGCTACCGGCATCAAGCCCGGATTGAGCGTCAGGGTAGCCATGTCTTCTGTAACCCCACTTGAAGCGGAAGGTTGCGGTTGGTCAGCGGTTTCCGCGTCGGGAGGGGGGGCGTCGGGGGAGCTTTCTGCCTTGGCGAAGACGTGCGGACCACTTCCAGTACCTGCGGGACCGGCAAAGCCCGGCTCTCCCAGGGAGTGGGCACCAAGCTGACCCTCCTGAAAGAGGTCCCCGGCGGCACGGATTGGTCTGAGCCGAAAGAACATACGCAACGCAAGAAGGCCCCGCCGACCAGAAATTTGGCCGGATGGCTCCACTGGTGATACTCTAAATCAGTTGGCCGCTTTCGGCGCTTTTTGCTGCCGGTTTCCCCTTACTGAAGGGCGTAAACACAAGCGGTACCGTGTTCCCTGCGTACAAAAGCAGGTTCCCAGAAAGGGCGGTTAGCTCAGCCGGTTAGAGCGCCTGCTTCACACGCAGGAGGTCCGGGGTTCGAGTCCCTGATCGCCCACCAATTAAATCAACAACTTACAGACATTCAGGCCGCTCTACACTTCAATACTGGGGTGAAAACTAGGGCGATAGAATAAAAAGCGAAAATTATAACCTACTGTAAGGGCAGTCTTTCCTCATGTGCTTGACTCGGAATGAGTTGCACCCTGCCGCTGATCGACTCAACCGCCCGGCGCATCTCATCCTCGTCTGCATGGGAGTACCGCGTCGCCATTGCAATCGTGGTGGACTTCGACCAACCGACAACCCGTGCGATTGTGGTCAGCGGAACGCGAGCGGCAACCATGCGATCAACTGCGGTATGTCGGAGATCATGCAGGCGCAGGCTGGCTAGACCTTCCAAGCAGTATCGACAACACGGCCAGCCAGCTTGACCGCGAGATCAATCTGCTTGGTCAGATCACGGCAGCGCTCGGCCATGGGATGCAGTGCGGTTCGCGCAGTATGGAGCGCGGCATTGTCGCGATCCTTCTCTTTGTCCCATATTTCGGCCTGGTGATCAGCATCTTCCACGAAGGCCTCGCGGTCCACCCTCTCCAAATCCTGAGCTGCTGTCAGATCTTTCCAGCTTTCCGCCATCGGATCAGGATCACGCTTCCCGGTCGCAAAGGGCTCGATGAGCGCGACAAACTTGTCCAACGATCCGGCGAAGGCCGCAAGCGGTTCCTTTGCGGCCTGACCTCTGGCGATTGCTTCGGCAAGGTAGGCTTCGACCAGCCGGAGGAAACGCTCCGTCTGCCCGCGATAGAGCCAAACAATGGCGGCGATGTTCTTCTGCTGCTCCAGGCTGAAGTCGCACAGAGACCGCGAGACCTTGCGGAAGATGTTTCGCGCATCGAGCATGAGGATATGATCGGCGCGTTCCGGATCGCGCTCCTTGGCCCGGTCATAAAACCAGAGCTGACAGGGAACAGTGCGCGTGTAAAAGAAGTTGCTGCGAATGTCGATCATCACATCGACACTGCCCCTTTCAACCAGCTTCTGGCGGACCTTTGCCTCGTCACGCCCGGCGCCGGAGGCCTGGGAAGACATGACCACATCTGCGCGGCCATTCTCATTCAGGTAGCTGTAGAAATACTGGAGCCAGAGATAGTTAGCATTGGATACCTTCTTCTCCTTGTTGACTCCCGGCAGGCCAAAGGGCAGGCGCTTGTCGTCCTTGACCTTTTCCGCATCTACTTCATCCACGTTGAAAGGAGGATTGGCCATAACGAAGTCGCACTTCCCGGCAAGTTCATGCGGGTCTTTCGTAATAGGTGATGGCTTCGTTTCCGGCCCGAATGCTGCCCTGCAACCCGTGAACAGCGAGATTGATTTGCGCCAGCTTGGCCGTGGTTTCGTTCTTTTCGTGGCCGTAGAAGGTGACGCGCTTCATTGTTTCCTGCCCGGCGTCTTCAATAAAGTGGCTAGACTGCACGAACATTCCGCCGGAGCCGCAGGCGGGATCGAGGATGATGCCGTGATCCGGCTCAATCACATTGACGATAGTCTGCACGATGGAAGGAGGCGTGAAGAACTCGCCATTGTCGTGAGCGCCCTGCTTGGAAAACTCACCTAGGAAGTATTCATAGATGCGGCCAAAGACATCGCCGGCCGCCTTCCGCAGGGCCGCCGAGTCGAACTTTCGCATCATGCTTTCAAGCAGCGTGTCATCCAAGCTCTGGTAGTTCTTCGGCAACTGACCGGCGAGTGGCGGAAACTTCTTCTCGACGGCCTCCATGGCCTCCGTAACCGCCTGGCCCAGGCTGCCATCCTTCCGCTTCTCCAGAATTACGTCGTAGCGGGCCTCCTCCGGAAGCATCATGGCCCGACGTTTGAGAAAATCGGCTTCCACAAGAGGACGATGCGCAATCTTCCCGGCGGCCTGACCTGCCTCAATGGCAGCAAGCGCCTCGTAGTAACGATTCGAGGCCTGACGCAGAAATAGCAGGCCCATGATGGGCATGAAGTATTCATTGGACGCAAGCCCGGAGTTGGCACGAAGATCGTCGGCCATTTTCCAGAGGTCCGCGTTGAACTGCTCGATATTGCCAAAGTGGTCAGCGGTCATAGGTCTCACAAAATGCTGTTTAGGTCCGGTATTGAGGATAAACATCGGCCCTAACCAGACTCAAACAATGCCGGATACCGGACATATCACCCCTGTATGGTCTCTAGCAGGCCAAAGGCGCATCTTCATCGTCTTAAGTCAGATTTTTCAGTTCTAGCAGAGTATTGAAAGGTTGCTAATTCAGCGCTGTTATTTAAGTAACTCCGCAAAATTTTCTTGTTCCATTCAACGTGTCCGGAATAATACGATAGCAAGCTAACAGCGAAACAAAGCTATATCGTGTGAGTAACGAGTGCTCAGTTACCCACAAATAGGGAACGGCCCGTGGCCGGGCCGTTCGAGGATACTGAGGGCAAACCTCAGATACCTTACGATGAAAGCCTGAAAAGCTCTTTCTTACTAAGAAAAGCCGGGCAATCACCGCTCAAGTACACTGGAGCTTTTCTACGCCATTGCAATCCGTTCGTCAAGGAGTTTTTCGGTGCCGCAAGCTGACCGTCGAAAGTACACTTTAGGTCTTGATCTTGGTTCTTCTTCTCTGGGATGGGCGCTTGTTGAATTGGACGCTAACGACCGACCGCGTCGTTTGATAAACGCCGGGGGGCGTATTTTCGATCCAGGCGTCGTGGGTGGCGATACGGAAATAGAGCGGGGACGCGATAAGTCCAAAGCCTCCGAACGGCGACTGGCTCGCCAGCGGAGAAAACAGACATACCGACGGGCATTACGGCAGAAGAAACTCTTCCGCCTGCTGCAAGATGCTGGAATGCTTCCCGCATACGAGCAGAACTCCACAAGAACTTTATCGGAACAGCGGCACGAGATTCTGAATGCCCTGGATAAGAAGCTCGTTGCACGTTGGCGCGGAAAGGCGAAAATCTCTGGCAACGAGATGGACCTGGCTGACCAGTCGCTGGTTTATCTGCTGCGCAGCGCTGCTGTGGAGAGCAGGCTTGAGCCCGAGGAAATTGGGCGTATCTTGTATCACCTTGCCCAGAGACGCGGATATTGGTCAAACGGACTGGACGAGGAAGAAGTACAGGAGGCCAAGAATTCCGAGGAGAGCGCGCAAGAGGGGCGCAGAAAGAAGTCAAAGAAAGAGAACGGAGCGGAAGACAAAAAGCTCGGCGAAGTTGCCAAGGGGATTTCTGATTTACGCGCGAATATGGATGCGGCAGGGACGCAATATTTAGGCTCGTACTTTGCGCTGGTCAATCCGCACGAGAAACGAATCCGGCATCGCTGGACTGAGCGCGCGATGTTTAAGGATGAATTTTTCGCTATCTGGAATAAGCAGCGGGAATTTTATCCTGCAATGCTGACAGATGATCTTGAGGCAAAGGTTCATCACTGGCTGTTCTTTCAGCGCCCGCTGGCTAGTTCTAAACATCTCATTGGATTCTGTGAGCTTGAAAAAGAGGAACGGCGTGCTCCGTGGGCCACGTTAGAAGCGCAGCGTTTTCGCGTTTTGCAAAGGGTAAATGACCTCCGGGTAATTGAGCGCGGCAGATACAATGAACGCCTGCTGCGAAAGGAGGAGCGCGAACGGATTCTCGATCATCTTGAAATCAAGGGCGACCTGACGTTCAAGGCCATGAAAGAGCTATTGGGATCGCCAGAGATTCTTGGTTTCAACCTTGAGCGGCTTGTGAAAAACCGCATTGAGGGGAACCGGGTCAATGTGCACATGCTGCGCGTGTTTGGAGATCGATGGAACACGCTCCCTCAGCAGGACAAACGCAAGGCTGTTGAACAATGGCGCACAGCAAAGCCGGAAAAACTTGAGCAGATTGGAAAAGAGCAATGGGGGCTTGATGAATTTGCAGCCAAACGATGGGGCGACACCACACTAGCTCGCCCGCCCAAAGATTATTGCAATCTCTCGCGGAAAGCGCTTGAAAATCTACTTCCGCTCATGGAGACAGGAACGCCCTTTAAGACTGCTGAACGCGAAAAATATGGCAACCGCTTTGCTGGCGCGAAACCTTTGGATTTTGTTCCCAGAATAGTAGATTACCTTCCATCCATCACAAATCCGGCAGTTATGCGTGCTCTGACGGAGTTACGCAAGGTCGTGAATGCAATCATCCGGGAGTATGGCAAGCCATACCAGATTCGTATTGAGCTTGCCCGTGAATTGCGTAGAAACCGGCGAGATCGAGCCGCACTCTTCAATGACAATCAGAACCGAATGAAAAAACGTGAAGAAGGTGCGCGATGGATTCTGGCACAGCAAAATAACCTGCATCCCTCGCCGCAGGAGATTCGGGACGTTCCCGCTTACAAAATTGAAAAATGGCTGCTGGCGGAGGAGAGCCATTGGCTTTGCCCGTACACCGGCAAATCTATCAACTATGCCAGTCTTTTCACGTACCCAGAATTCGAGGTTGAGCACATAATCCCGTTGAGCCGCTGCACGGATAATTCCTTTGCTAACAAAACGCTTTGCCATCGCAGTGAGAACCAGAAGAAGGGTGGGCGGACTCCCTGGGAGGCGTATCACGAAGAAGAGGAGCGTTGGGCGCATATTCAGAAGCGTGTCGCCCAATTTACGGGTGGTCCCAGGATTGGCGAGCATCCTAAGCTGCGGCGATTCAAGCTCCGTTCCCTTGAGGAGATTGAAGGGTTCACAAACCGGCAGCTCACAGATACGCGCTATACAACCAAGCTGGCTGCTCGCCTTTTGATGTCTCTCTACGGAGGACGGGATACGAGCGCTCCCACAGATGGGCAGGACGAGATTGCAGAATTCTTTGACAAAACAGGCCGCAGAATTTTTGCTTCAACGGGCAGCGTGACGAAGCTCCTGCGTGATGCCTGGCAACTTCATCCCGACGTTGTTCTGGAGCTTCCCGGAGACCAGAGCGGAGAAAAGCGTAAAGGCAAGGACCGCTCGGATCACCGGCATCATGCGGTGGATGCTCTTGTTATTGCGCTCACGACAGAACAGCAGGTGCGAGACATAAGCCTGTACGCACAGAGCAAGATGGACAAAAAGTGGCCGCTTGATTACCGCGACCTAGTTCGCGGCCTACTATCTCCCTGGACGGATCGCAAAGAATTCCTAGGCGATGTTTTCCAGAAGATGCTGGTATCGCACAAACCGGAACAAAAGCTGAGTGGATCACTTCACATCGACACGATTTACCCCACGCCTCAACGTGATCCAAATAATGGGAAGTTTTACGTCAGCCTCCGGCGGTCGGTTGTCGGCATTACAGATAAACAGGTTAAAGAGATTCAAGGAGACAATATTAGGAAGGCAGTCGAGACAAAACTCTTGGAGCATAATGGAAACTCCAAGAAATTCAATTTGGACGATATTTCCACGCTCCCTGTGCTTGAAGCCAAAGACGGGCGGTTGATTCCAATCAAAAAGGTTCGCGTCCGGGAAAGTAAGGAGCCAGACAGCCTAGTACCCTTTCCAGGCAACAGAAATGTTGAGTCAGAAAGCATCCACCATTTCGAGATATTTGCGTCACGGGACAAAAAGAATCGGGAGGTTTGGCTTCATATTCCTGTTTCGATCATCGAGGCATATGACAGGCACAGCCGCAAGGAACCCGTCGTTTGTCAGTCGCATCCTGAAGACCGAAATGCCGAATTCATCTTTTCGCTAATGAAAGGCGATATTGTCGAGTTGGATTATCAGGGCAAACGGGACATTTTTCGCATCAAAAAATTTTACTCTGCTGGGCCAATCTGGTTTACGCATGTTAATAATGCGCAGAAGGATGAAGAACAGAAAAAGGACAAAACAATGTGGTCAGTCAATCCGAATCCTTTGCGCTTGCTCAATCCGCAGAAAGTGATAATTGATCCTCTCGGAAGAAAATTTGGCATCAGGAAGGCGACATGATTGACCGTATCGTTGAAATTGCCAATCCTGCAAGACTCAGTGTACGTGACTCGCAGCTTGTCATTGAACGCCCTCAGGAAGAGCAGCTTGTTCTTCCGTTCGCCACGCCGATTGCTGAAATAGCCGTGCTTTTGCTAGCTCATCCGCAGATTACGCTATCTCAGGCCGTACTTTCGCGTATCGCTGAGGCTGGCGGATCGGTAATCACTATCGATGCGAAATTTCTGCCCGCCTCTTTGCTATTGCCTGTCCAGGCTCATTTTCTGCAAACCGAGCGATTCGCCAGACAAATGCAGCTTTCACTTCCCACGCGCAAAAGACTTTGGCAGCAGATTGTCAAAGCTAAGATTCGTGCACAAGGCGAGTTGCTGAGGGAGCTGCACGGAAACGATGAGGGATTGATTGCCATGGCTGAGCGCGTTCGGTCGGATGATGCCGGGAATCTTGAGGCACAAGCAGCCCGGCGGTATTGGTCTTTGCTCTTCCGAGACTCGAAATTTCGCAGAGGGTCGGAAGGGCCAGACCAGAATCGCCATTTGGATTACGGATACACAGTGCTCAGAGCGGTCGTAGCTCGCGCCCTTTGTGCTGCAGGGCTTCATCCTTCGATTGGCTTGCGTCATAAAAATCGTTATGATGCTTTCTGCTTGGCCTCAGACGTGATGGAGCCATTTCGCCCGTTGATTGACCGTCGTGTAGCCCAATGGATTGCCCGCGAAGATCGTACTGCCCCGGTCGATCCGCGCACCAAGAACTGGCTTATTGGCGCTGTAACAGCTCGCTATTATTACGAGCGCGAAGAGAGGACGCTTTTTGACATTCTTCTACGAACAGCGAACTCGTTGGCAAAGTGCGTCACAGGTGAATCAAGCGACGCGACTGTTCCAAGCTTGTTAGCTTCTGTGTCAATCGAGTCGGCCCCTAAACGAGGAGTGAAGCGAGCAGAAATAGAACAAATAGAATTTGTCGAAGAAGTGAGTGGATGAGATTGAAATGCAATGAAAGGGCGGCCACCATCCGCGTATCGATCCTTGTGGCTTATTGCCATGTTCGATTTGCCAGTGGAAACACCGGCCAACAGACGTGACTACACACGCTTTCGCAAAGCCTTGCTCAAAGATGGCTTTATGATGTTGCAGTTTTCCGTCTATGCCCGCTACCTGCCCAGCGAAGAAGCCGCTACAGCTCATCGCAGCACAATTCGCCAAGTGATTCCGCCACTGGGACAGGTTCGCCTGATTACGGTGACTGACCTTCAGTTTGGCAAAATGGAGGTTTTTTATGGCAAGAAACCACGCGATCCAGAAGAAATTCCGGAGCAAATCCTGCTTTTTTGAAGGAAGTACCGCGCTGAACCTGCCATTTTTCAGCAGGTTCGGCGCGATCTAGTGTACTTGAGCGGTGATTCCCGGCAATCCCTAGCCCTCAACGTGTAGTGGTCGTCCAGACACAGAGTGTACTTGAGCGGTGATTCCCGGCAATCCCTAGCCCCTCGTGTTGGTTATCCGGCTGGT
>NZ_JBZYWK010000040.1:0-14497 GCF_059115385.1 Occallatibacter sp. FHG110214_02
CGATTCCCTGGGAATCGGGCCGTTCTGTTTTTTTCTGCTAACTCGCTGACTTGCTAAGCGCGAAGCGCGGCGGACTCGCTAATTCCAAAGAAAAGAGAACTCAATGCCATCAACGGCAGGCATACCCCACTTCTCCCTTGTCCCTCTTCCCCTGTCCCGGCCTTCTCCACAGTTCACAAATAAAGATTCTCCACAGTCCCTGTGCAATCCACCGCAAACCTCTCAAAACAAATGGCCCCGAAAACAGAGACCCTGTGCGCACCTCACACGCGTTTTTTACCCTGTGGAAGCTTTGGTCCCTATAATCGAGATATGATCGACCCAATGTCGCTGTCCCTCGCGCAAGCCGACCCGGAAGTAGCCGCCGCGCTCGACCACGAAACACTCCGCCAGCATGAAGGTCTCGAAATGATTGCCAGCGAGAACTTCGTTTCGGAGGCTGTTCTTGAAGCAGCAGGCTCTGTCTTCACCAACAAGTACGCCGAGGGTTACCCCGGCCGCCGCTATTACGGCGGTTGCGAGTTCGCAGACGTAGTCGAAAACCTGGCCCGCGACCGCGCCAAGGCTCTCTTCGGAGCCGAGCACGCCAACGTGCAGCCGCACTCCGGCTCACAGGCCAACGCGTCAGCCTACATGGCGGTCCTCAACGCCGGTGACACCATCCTCGGCCTTGATCTCGCGCACGGCGGCCACCTCACCCACGGCCACAAGCTCAGCTTCAGCGGCAAGCTTTACCGCACCACTTTCTACGGCGTCCGTAAAGACACCGAGCTCATCGATTACGACGAGCTCGAAGCCATCGCCCTTCGCGAAAAACCCAAGGCCATCATCGGTGGCGGCTCTGCCTACCCGCGCCTATGGGACTTCGCCCGCATGCGTGCAATCGCCGATAAGATAGGCGCTTACTACATCTTCGACATGGCCCACATCGCCGGTCTCGTCGCGGGCGACGCGCATCCCTCGCCCGTGCCTCACGCGCACATCACCACCACAACGACACACAAGACCCTCCGCGGCCCCCGCTCCGGCCTCGTGCTCACAGGCCCAAATTCCGACCCAGCCCTTGCCGCTGCTATAGACCGCGCCGTCTTCCCCGGCCAGCAGGGCGGTCCGCTCGTTCACATCGTCGCCGCCAAGGCTGTAGCCTTTAAAGAAGCCCTCAGCCCTGACTTCAAGTCCTACGCAGCGCAGGTTGTCGCCAACGCCAAGGTTCTCGCCGACGCCATCTCTGAGGCAGGCTACCGCATCGTCTCCGGCGGCACAGACAACCACCTCATGCTTGTCGATGTCTTCGCCAAGGGAACGCTCGGCTCGGAAGCCGAAGCCGCGCTCGGCAAAGCTGGCATCACCGTCAACAAAAACGCCATCCCCTACGACACTAATCCACCGCTCAAGCCCTCCGGCATCCGCATCGGCACGCCCGCCCTCACCACGCGCGGCATGAAGGAAGCGGAGATGAAGCAGGTAGCCAAGTGGATTGTCGAAGCCCTCGACAAGAAGAACGACGACGCAGCCCTCGACAAAATCCGCAACGAAGTTGCTGAGCTGGCCAACCAGTTCCCGCTCTACGCCTGGCGCCGCCACTCCGCAGCCGTCACCGCATAGCGTCTTCCGTGTCAAAGTAAGCAAAGAGAAAAAGGGATGAGCCTCCGCGCTCATCCTTTTTTCTGCATTGACGCAACACATCGAGCACTTGCACCAGTTGTAGCCTTTGTTTTTGCATTCCCTAGTCCCTAGTCCCTAGTCCCTAGTCCCTAGTCGCCCTTTTCCCCTCATCACACCCTTTGTGATATATTCACCCTCGGTCCGGAAACCCGCCGCAAAAAGCGCCGCCCGCACAGAGACGAGATGCTCGCGCGAAGCAGGCCAAGCGTGGTTTTCCCAGGATTGCGGCTCATCGCCCCTCAGCGCTCCGAACAGACTCGGCAAGCCGCAGAGGGGCGATTTTTTTAAATTCGTATTTTCGAGTAGTAGGATTAAAGGCAACTTGCAAGCCCAGTATCGAGCGTCTTTCAACAATGAGCACAACAACAGCGCAAGGCACCTTGGAGGCGGACACCGACTCCGGCAGTACGCTATCTATAAGGCGTTTAATTACCTGCGGAGTAATCCTCATCGCCGTCACCCTCGGCGCTGAGCTTCTAAATACCATCTCCTGGTCGCACGGCGACATCAGCATCATGTGGCCTTCCACGGGTCTGCTCATCGGCATGATTTTGAGCGTGCCGCGCCGCCAGTGGCCCGCCTACATTGCCGTCAGCACGGTCATCGATTTCACAGCCACCATGCTGCCGCCGCTCAACTCAAGCTTCGCGCTGGCCCTCTGCGCCGCCGCCTGCAACGTGGTTGAAATCACTGTTGCCGCCTGGCTTCTTCGTTCCTCGCTTGCTCCGGAAAAGTACCTTGCCCGCGCGGGGCAGCTCGTCAGCCTGCTTATTTACGGCGTCATCGTCGCGCCGGGAATAGCCTCTGCCTGCTACGCCGCACTGCTCTCACTCATTCACTACAAGCCCTTCTGGCAGGTGCTCCCCGAGTGGTTCACCGGAGATGCTCTTGGCATCTCCATCATGACGCCGCTGTATCTCGCTTTGCGTGAGCCCGCGCCATTCTCCCGCCGCAAGTGGTACGAGGTCACAGGCCTCTTCCTGCTTCTCTGCGGCGTCAGCATTGGCGTCTTCTGGCAAACCTCATTGCCGCTGCTCTTTGCCATCCTCCCCGTTTTGCTATTAGTGGAGTTCCGCCTTGGTATGGCAGGCGCCGCACTGGGCCTCTTTGCCGTCGCAACTATCGGCGGTTACTTTACCGCCCGCGATCACGGCCCCATCGGCCTGACTGTGTACTCGCTTTCCCCGCGCACGCTCATGCTGCAGATCTTCGCCTTTGTCTCCATGCTGCTGCTCTACATTGCAGAGGTAGTGCGCGCCGCCCGCAACCGTTTTGAGCTCGGCCTGCGCGCCAGCGAGCAGCGTTTCCGCCTGCTTGCCGAAGGCACCACAGACATCATCACCATGCGCAATCTGGCCCGCGAGCTGGATTACATCTCGCCTTCGGTCACAACCTTCCTCGGATGGAAGCCCAATGAGATGACAGCCGGCCTTGAGGGAGCCGTGCATCCGGACGACATCAGCTCTCTTAACAAGCTGTATGACGATTGCCTGGCTGGCAGAAAACGCAATGTTCTTGAGCTGCGCCTCCAGCGCAAAGACGGCACCTGGCACTGGACTGAAGCCAATCTCGCTCTGCACCGGCATCCTGAATCCGGAGCGCCTGCCGGATTCATCAACGTTCTTCGCGATATCTCCGGCCGCAAAGCAGCGGAGGAAGAGATCTCCAAAGCTCTCAACGTCGCTGAAAACCGTGCCGTCACGGACCCGCTCACCGGCATCGCCAACCGTCGCCGTCTTGATGAGTACATCGCCGCCGAATGGGATCGCGCCGTGCGTGGCCGCTCCACGCTTTCCATCCTCATGATTGATGTGGACTATTTCAAGCACTACAACGACAACAACGGCCACCTTGCCGGTGATCGTTGCCTGCGCGAAGTTACCGGAGCTATTTCCGCGGAAGCACAACGTCCCGCGGATTTTGTAGGACGCTACGGTGGAGAAGAGTTTGTTGTAATTCTGCCGGAGACAGACACCGCAGGCGCACGCCACATCGCCGAAAGAATCCGCCGCTCCGTTGAGCAGGAACAGATACCCCACGAGGGAAGCCCGCACCGTGTAATCACGGTCAGCATCGGCAGCTCCACCATGCGCCCCTCGGCAGACAGGCATGCCGCACAGTTGCTTGAAGGCGCCGACGCCGCAATGTACTTAGCGAAGCAGGCTGGCCGCAACTGCGTCTGGGTAGACGGCGACGAAGCCAAACCCCTCTGGCCCTGAAGATTGGTCATCCAAGCTACCACTACGCAAAGTGGCGCATTCCCGCCAGTGTGGCCAGTTTTCCTATCAATCCCGTTACGGCGCACTTGCCGCATGCAACAGGCCAAGGCAAGCTACCGGGTCGGCAACTGGCTGAGGATCTGACATGCGCGTTTTTCCTTTGATGGGCGGCGGAGTCATGCACGCGTCCACATTCTTTGTTTGCTTTTTGTCGATATCCCGCGCCTCTACGGGCTTTGCTGTCGCCAGTTCCTTTGCTGCCTCATCACAAGGAATCACGGCAAGCTGAGCCCATGCGTATCCAACTTCTGCTACCGGCACGACTGCATAGCGTGTATTGGTACGCAGGCAGTACGTTGCTCCTGCAGCCAGGTTCAGCTCTGCTACCTGCTTCGGAGCCCATTTGCCCTCTCTCGCGAAAAACTTGTGTGTACCCGGTTGCAGATTCAGCACAAGGAAGCGATTGGTCGGAACGAAAGCAAGCAGTTCTTTCTCATCATGTACCCAGGCGCCAATCGGTGCTGTGCCGGTAGGTACAACGAGATTCCGAAGCTGCTTCGTAATAGGAAAGGGCGGCGTATAAAGAAAAACCTTCGCCTGCTGCGCAATGCAAAAGCCGTGCAGCAAAGCGAGAATGGGAAGAATTTTCAGGATTCGCACGCAGCCATCTTCTCATGGAGCAGCCGCAATCCAGCGATTATTGCAACCCAGCCATCACCAGCATCTTCGGTTCTGTCATCTCTTCCATCGCAAACCGCACGCCCTCGCGCCCCAGCCCGGAGTCCTTCACGCCGCCATAGGGCATCGGGTCCAGCCGCCACGCTGGTGTATCTCCCACAATCAGGGCACCAACTTCCAATTCGCGATAAGCCGTCAGAATCCGTCCTGCATCCCGCGTCAGCAACCCTGCTTGCAAGCCATATTTCGAATGATTTACCTCAGCCAGCGCATCTTCAAAGTCGTCATACGGCTCAATCACCAGCACCGGGCCAAACACTTCTTCCTCGCGCAGTTTCATTCCCGGCTTGGTCCCGGTCAATACCGTCGGTTTCATGAGTGAGCCAGTCCGCTCGCCACCCTCTACCAACTTTGCGCCACTGGCCACAGCTTCTTTCACCCACGCTTCAATCCGCTCCGCCTCGCTCAGCCGAACTACGGGCCCAATATCCGTCATCTCATCCGCCGGATCGCCCGTCACCATAGCCTTTGCCGCATCCACAACCTTCCATAGAAAGGTCTGGAAGATGCTGCGTTCGACGAAAACCCTCTGCACACTGATGCACGACTGCCCTGCGTAGCCAAAGGCCGCTGCGGCAACCTTGTTCGCTGCGCCCTCCAGGTCGGTCCAGTCCTTGTGCACAATCAGCGCCGCGTTCCCGCCCAACTCCAGCAGCACCCGCTTGCGCCCCGAGTGCGCCTTCAGCTCCCAGCCCACCTTGGCTGAGCCGGTAAAGCTCACCAGCTTGATGCGGTCTTCCTTCTCCGCCAGCCACGCCGTGTCCGCATTGGAAAGCGGCAATACAGCAATCGCTTCCTCAGGCCAGCCAGCCTTCAGAATCACCTCGCCCAGCGCCAATGACGTAAACGGCGTCTGCGGAGCGGGCTTCAGGATGACCGGGCATCCCGCTGCCAGTGCTGGAGCTACCTTATGCGCCACCAGGTTCAGCGGAAAATTAAACGGTGTAATCGCCAGCACCGGACCCACCGGAAACCGCTGCACCAATCCCCAGCGCCCTTCATTGCCCTCGGCCAAATCCAGCGGAATCGTCTCGCCGCCCAGCCGGACAACCTCTTCGGAAGCTGTCTTAAATGTTAGAACCGCGCGGTCCACTTCCGTCCGCGCCAGCCGGATCGGCTTTCCCGCCTCCGCCGCAATCAACTGCGCAAAGCGTTCCCGCTGCTCAATCAGCGCCGCGGCAATATCTTCCAGAATCTCGCGCCGCTTCCATCGTGGCAGCGCTCGCGTCCGGCGCATGGACGCCACGGCGTGCTGTACCGCCTGCCGCGCATCGGCCCGCGTTGCTATAGTTACGCGCCCAACAAGCCCCTGGTCCCAGGGCGAGCGTATTTCCATCGCATCGCCGTCAATCCACTCCTTACCGCAGAGCAGGAATCCAGTTTGTGTACCAGGGCGCATCTTCATCGGGCAGTGTCCTCTAGCCAAGAGGATAAACGGTCAGGTTGGGGGATCGTGAAGCATGAACTATAAGCCGCAAAGAGACGCCCCGGCGTTACACTGCTCTCGTATGATCCACAACGGTCGCAGCCGCAAACTCCCTTTCGATGCCGAAGAAGCCGTCACACACCTGAGCGCGGCCGATGCAAAACTGGCCACGCTCATCGAACGTGCCGGTCCGTTCACCATGAAGCTCGACCAGTCGGCCTCACCCTTCGAGTCGCTGCTTGAGTCAATCCTCTATCAGCAACTCCACGGCAAAGCGGCAGCCACCATCCACCGTCGTTTCCGAGAATACTTCGGTGGCGACCCCACACCTCAAGCTCTTCTCGGCACACCCGACGAGCCGCTTCGCGCCTGCGGCGTCTCCGGCAACAAACTCAAGGCCATGCGCGACCTCGCGGCTAAGACCATCGCTGGCACTGTCCCCACACACAACGCAATTCTCAAAATGTCCAACGAAGAAATCATCGCGAGACTCACGGAAGTCCGTGGCATCGGCAGCTGGACTGTAGAGATGCTGTTAATTTTTCGCATGGGACGCTCCGACATTTTCCCTGTAACGGATTACGGCGTCCGCAAAGGTTTCGCGCTTACTTTCCTCAAGCTCCCTAAATCCCGAGCTATCGAAGCTGCCGATCTGCCCACACCGGAAGTTATGCTTCGCCGTGCCAAGCTCAAAATCTGGACACCCTACCGCAGCGTAGCCAGTTGGTACATGTGGCGTGCCTGCGATTTGGCGAAGAACACAGCCCCGGCTGGCAGCAGAACTTAACACATTCGGCCTACAATAACCCGTACAGACGCATTTTGCGTCTCCGCATAGCCATGCCGACCTCTATCAAACGCTACATCTGCATCCACGGCCACTTCTACCAGCCACCGCGTGAAAACCCCTGGCTGGAGGCCGTAGAAACACAGGACTCCGCCGCGCCCTATCACGACTGGAATGAGCGCGTCTGCGCGGAGTGCTATGCGCCGAATGGGGCTGCGCGCATCGTCAACAGCAAGAATAAGATCACGCGCATCGTCAACAACTACGCGCGCATCAGCTTCAACTTCGGCCCCACGCTGCTCAGTTGGCTCAAGGATTTTGCTCCGCGCACCTATCGCATGATTCTCGACGGCGAGCGCCGCAGCCGCCGCCTCTTCCGCGGCCACTCCTCGGCTATGGCGCAGGTCTACAACCACGTCATCATGCCCCTCGCAAACCGCCGTGACAAAATCACACAAATCCGCTGGGGCATTGCCGACTACATCTCGCACTACAACGCATCGCCGGAAGGCATGTGGCTCGCCGAAACCGCCGCCAACTCGGAAACGCTGGAACTGCTGGCCGAACACGGCATCAAGTTCACCGTTCTTGCGCCGCGCCAATGTCGTCGCGTCCGCCCGCTTGGAGAAAATCAGTCCAACGCAGCTAATCAAGCCTGGACGCCCACCTCAAACGACTCCGTCGATTCCACCCGTCCCTATCTCGTTCGCTTTTCCTCCGGCAAGTCCATCGCGGTCTTTTTCTATAACGGTCCCGTCTCGCAAGCCATCGCCTTTGAAGGCCTCTTGAACTCCGGTGAAATCTTTGCAGGCCGATTAAAAGATGGTTTCCGTCCCGATGATCGTCCGCAGCTTGTTCACGTTGCCACCGACGGCGAAACCTACGGCCACCACCACAAGCACGGCGAAATGGCCCTCGCCTACACGCTCAAGCTTCTTGAACAGGAAAAGAATGTTCGCATCGCCAACTACGCCAGCTATCTCGCGCAGTTCCCGCCCGAGTACGAGTGCGAAATCGAAGAAAATACCTCGTGGAGCTGCATTCACGGCGTAGAACGCTGGCGCTCCAACTGCGGTTGCAACACGGGCCGTCCTGGCTGGGGACAAGCCTGGCGTTTCCCTCTGCGCAAGGCAATGGATGAAGTCCGCGACGCCATCGAGCCGCTTACGGAAGAAGAAGGCGCAAAGCTTTTCAAAGATGTGTGGGCCGCACGCGACGCCTACATTCAAGTCATCCTCGACCGCAATGATGAAGTCATCAACCGCTTCTTCGCTGAGCACCAGTCGCACCCGCTTACAGAAGAAGAGCGCGTCCACGCTCTCAAGCTCATGGAGATGCAGCGCCACGCGCAGCTCATGTACACAAGCTGCGGCTGGTTCTTTGACGACATCTCCGGCATCGAGTCCGTGCAGGTCATTGCCTATGCTGCCCGCGTGCTGCAGCTCGCACAACACCTATTTGGCGAGCGCGGCGCAGCACTGGAACCCGCATTCATTGCGCAGCTCTCGGAAGCCGGCTCCAACCTGGCTAAGCCCCATGACGGCGCGCAAATCTACCGCGACGTCATCGGCCCCATGAGGCTCACGCTAGAACAGGTAACCGCGCATTACGCCATCAGCTCCATGTTCACCCCCTACACAGAAGAGGCCGAGCTATACAGCTACCGCGTGCACCGCCTCTCACACGACATCTTCACCTCCGGCCGCGGCAAACTCGCCGTTGGCCGGGCACGCGTAGCCAGCGCAATCTCAGAGGATGCGCAGGATTTCTGCTTTGCGGTCCTTCACTTCGGCGACCAGAACATCACAGCCGCCGTAAAGCCATACTCCGAAGCAGAAGCGGGCGCTTTCGTCAGCTTCCGCGATGAAGCAGCTGCAAGCGTGCAGCACGCCGACCTTCCCGCGGTCATCCGGCTGCTTGACCGCACCTTCGGCAGCGTCGATTACTCACTCAAGTCGCTCTTCTCAGACGACCAGCGCCGTATCGTGCAAACCATTCTCAATTCCACGCTCTCCAACATTGAGAACACGCTGACCACCATCTACGACGACCACGCCAGCCTGCTGCACTATCTTTCGCAAGCGGGCTTGCCTAAGCCTCCCGCGCTTGTGCTCGCTGCAGGATTTGCCGTGAACGCCGGTCTGCGTCGCGCACTTGATACCGACCCTGTAGACGTGGCGCTCCTGCGCTCTTACATGCAGTTAGCCAAGGCAGACCAGGTGCAGCTTGAAACGCCCACCCTCTCTTACGTCGCCGACCAGCGCATGAAACGCCTGATGGTGGACCTCCAGGCCTCATCCGGCACGCTCGAAGAGCTGGACCGCGCTCTTGCGCTCGCTCGCGCCCTCACTGAGTTGCCCTTCGATCTCAATCTCTGGCAAGCACAGAACATCTGGTACGAAATTCTGCGCAGGCAAAACGAAGTGCTTTCCGTCATACCGCCGGAGGACCGCACGAAATGGCAGCAGGATTTTGCGGCGCTGGGAACATGCCTCTCGATTGATACGCAAGCAATTGTGGAGCAGGATCCGGCAGTCGCAACAACAGGAGATTAGCTGGCCTTTCCTAGTTCCAACTGTTGCGCATGAATCTCTTCTGCCCGGTCGAGAGCTGCCTGCACGCTCGGCAGCACATTCTCGCGCCCCAGCTCGTCCAGAAACTTCGTTCCACCCAGCAGCTTGCCCGGCTGGGGCCGCGCACCGCACAACAGCAGCGTGCGCCCCGACTTTCGCAGCCGTTTCGCAAAGCCTTCAATCGCGTGAATGCCTGTTGCATCAATCGCTGTCATGTTTCGCAGCCGCAAAATCACAATCGCGGCAAACTCAGACAAATCCGCCGTAGCATCCACCAGCTTCTCTGCTGTGCCAAACAAAAACGGTCCATGAATGCGCAGCACCGAGATGTAGGGAGGAATCGTCCGCCCCTGCAGCGAGTGCGCCTCGCCTTCCTGGATGTAATCCTCGTCCACCAGCGAAACTGAAGTTGTATCCGCCACGCGCCGGATATAGACAAGCGCCGAAATCGCCAACCCTACGCCAACGGCCACGGTCAAATCCGCAAACACAGTCAGTGCAAAGGTCAGCAGCCAAACTGTAATCGCAGAAAAATCCATGCGGAAGATCGAGCCAATCTCGTGCCACTCGCCCATGTTGTACGAAACAACAAACAGCACTGCAGCCAGCGTTGCCAGTGGAATATAGCTCGCCAGCGGAGCCGCCACCAGCAGAACCAGCAGCAGCGTTGCCGCATGAATCATGCCGGAAAATGGCGACTTCGCTCCCGCCCGGATATTCGTCGCTGTCCGCGCAATCGCGCCCGTAGCCGGAATCCCGCCAAACAGCGGAGATGCAATATTGGCCACACCTTGCGCCACCAGCTCCACGTTGGAGTTGTGCCGGTCGCCAATCATCCCATCCGCCACCACGGCAGACAGCATGGACTCAAGCGCCCCCAGCAACGCAACCGTAAACGCATGCGGAATCAGCGGCAAGATATGCTCTGCATGAAGATTCGGCAAGGTAAATGGCGGAAACCCCTGCGGAATCCCGCCAAACTTTGTCCCGATGGTTTCCACCGGCAGGTGCAGCGCCCACGCAATCACCGTAAAAATCACCAGCGCCAGAATCGATGCCGGAATGCGCTTGTTCAGCCGCGGCAGCAGCACGATTATCGCCAGCGTCCCCGCGCCCACCGCTAGCGCATACCAGTTCACGGTGTTGAAGTGCGCAGCCAGCAGCTTCATGCGCGGCAAAAACTCGCTCGGCACCGCAGGAGTTTTCAATCCAAAAAAGTCTTTAATCTGCGTGGAAGCAATCAGAACAGCGATTCCGTTGGTAAATCCAAGAATCACCATGCGCGGAATATAGCGAACAGCCGCGCCCAGCCCTGTCACGCCCATCAGCAGCAGAATCACGCCCGCCATGAGCGTTGTCAGCGCCAGCCCTGGCATGCCGAACTTGGCCACAATGCCGGCGACGATCACGACAAACGCGCCGGTAGGCCCGCCAATCTGTACTCGAGATCCGCCCAGCGCAGAGATCAGAAACCCAGCAACGACAGCCGTATATAACCCAGCCTGCGGCGTAACGCCGGAAGCAATACCAAAGGCCATCGCCAGCGGCAGTGCAACCAGCCCCACGGTAATGCCAGCTAAAAGGTCATGCACAAACGCGGAGGAAGAGTAATTCCTGAGCGCCAGAACGGACTTCGGCACATTGGGGTTATGCAGTGACATGAACGGCTTCACACTAAAGATACGCCTATAATCACGCTCGAAGCAAAACATGCGCATGTACTAAAAAGGTGCTGGATATTCCTAACCTCGAACCTTCTATCCGGGCAATAGTAAGGCCCATAAATCCAGGCATCTGCAAGAATGGCGCGAAGTGCAGCCCGCCGTACGCGCAGTACTAACTGCGCCAGTGCAATTCCACGGGCCCATCCATCGGATGTTTCTCTGAGCCTTCCAGCCGCGCCTGCTTCAATGCGAAGTACCACTTTGCTGGTTTGTCCGCGTCGTCAATCAGCATCAGCGAAGGGTTATGCCGCAGCCCCTCCGCCTGTTGAATCATCGTGTCCTGGTCCTGCTTCACAAACTTCGCGCCAAAGAACTTCGCAATCGGCGTAACAAACGGCACGTGATAAAAAACATTCCACGCCGCAATCACATCAATGCGGCAGGTTGAGCCCGTCACCGGAGTTACCGTCGTCAGCGAAGAGAACCACTTATCTCCCGCGCGAATGATCTCGGTGCGGCGGTTCGGCAACACAAAGTCAATCGTTGTCTCGACCGACTGCCCATACACGCCGAGCAGCTTATACGGGGCTGAATTCACACTGGGCGCATGCGCAGCCATGCGGAATCCTTCAGGAATTGGTTCAAACTTCTTCGCCTTCTCGCGAATCGACGAGCGCGTTCGCCACCACCATGCCTGGTGCACAAACGGTCCATGTGCTGGGTCCATCAACCCGATAATGCCGTGGTCCACATTGCACGGCAGGTCCGCGGTAAGAAATGCTGTTCGATACTGCGGCCCAAACTTCGCCAGCTCCGGCACAGGCCTGCTTGGCGCAACCGCTTTCCCAGCCCCCGGCGCAGGCACATAAACCCATGCGTGCCCGTCGCGTTCTTCGCAGGGATAGGCACTCGCATAAATCTTTGTAGCGTCCAGCTTGTCGTAGCTGGAAAGCGAAGGAATATGCGTGCACTGCCCGCTGCAAGGCTCAAACTCCCACCCGTGGTAGCGGCAGGTTACATTTTCGCCGTCAAACCATCCCACGCTTAGCGGAATTCCGCGATGCGGGCAGCTATCGCGCATCGCAAACAGCTTCCCGTCCTTCTTCCGCCCAATCACCAGCGGGATATCCAGCAGCATCGCCGTCGCCAGCTTGCCTATGCGCAGCGTATCCGTGCGCAGCGCCGGATACCAGTCGTCATAAATCAGCGTGGCGGTAGGTCCAGTTGCGGGGCCGGGTTGAATGGAGACAAGAGGAGCCATCGAAATTCAAGATACCAGTGCAGAGGGAGCCGATAACAGTGACCAGCCGCACAGAGCAGCTCTTTAGTTGCCTACTTCCTTAGTTCCTGCAGGCAACAGTCTGCCCTTTTTCACTACAAACGTTTGCCCGCGCCAGACAATCGTGTTGCCCGCGAAACCCGTAGCCCACAATCCCATTGCCACGGCGTCGCGAAACGGCACGAGCCACAGATTCGGCAGCACTTGGTGGTCCTGCAGAATTCTCACGCCGACTGTCATTGCTACCGCCAGCCGCAAAAAGAAGGCCATCGCCAGCAGCCAGAGACTCAACGGGCTCAAGCCGCTGGCCAGTACGTTGATGAGAGCCAGCGGCAAAGTATACGTCAGCAGAAGCCCAACGTATCCGCCTGGACGCGCATCGCGTACGGTGCGATACCAGCGCAACTGGTGCTCCACAAACCCGCGCCAGTTGTATGCGGGAACGCTGGTCTCTACCGAATCCGGCGCAATCACCACGCGATATCCGACCTTGTCGATGCGAAGGCCCAACTCGTAATCGTCGGCCAAGATATCTACCAGTGTTTCGAGGCCGCCGATGGCGTTGACTGCCTCGCGGCTTGCGGCCAACGTGCCGCCGAGCCCGAAGTGCATGCCGCCTTCCAGGATCACGGAGACCAGCAGGCTGGGAAAGAAATCAATCGAGATTCCCAGCGATTCCAGTTGTGACGGAATCGTTCCATGAGCATGCCCGCGATACAGTGCAGTCACCAGCCCGACTGGCTTTTTCCCCGGTTCCGCGAAGGATGCCATGACGCGCTCGAGATACTTTGGCGACACGGTAATGTCGGAATCGTTGATGAGCAGATAATCATGCGCAGCGTGCGGGACTAGCTGGACGAGCGTGCTGATTTTGCCGTTGGTGCCAAGCTTTTCCGGGCACTCCATCAGGCGGATGGACCGCTCGGGGAACTCCTTTTGCAGCGCTTGCACGGCTGGAACCGCTTCATCGTCCATGGAGGCAACACCGAAGAGCAGCTCGTACTGGCCGGCGTAGTTCTGGCGGCAGTGGGAGCGGAAGGCGTCCATCATACCGGGGTCAAAGCCCTTGAGCGACTTGAGAATTGTAACCGGCGGCGCAAAGGGCGCACGCGCCTGCTGCCTGAGCTGCGCGCTGCGGCGGGCAATGTAGATATAAGCGGCCACCAGCGAGGTCAGCGAATAGCCCAGGCTGGCCACGGCCAGAACCGTGGTCGCAATCTCCACGGCGTGGGCGTAAACGTGCGGCATAAAAACAGGTTACAGGTTTCAGGTTACAGGTGTCAGCATCGCTGCCGCAGCGCTTTTAGCCGCACCTGTCATCTGTCATCTGTTACCTTCCACTCGTCTCCTGCATCCAATGCAACATGAGCCAGGAAAAAGCTACATTTGGAGCCGGATGCTTCTGGGGTGTTGAAGCGGCCTTCGCCGCTCTGCCGGGCGTTGTTTCTACCGCGGTTGGTTACGAGGGCGGAAGCCTCGAAAACCCCACTTACAAAGATGTTTGCGCGCAGGACGTGCGCCCCGTTGGTGCTACCCACGCCGAGGTTGTCGAACTGGAATTTGACCCGGAAAAGATCAGCTACGAGCAGGTTCTGGATGCCTTCTTTGAGCTTCATGACCCGACGACGTTGAACCGCCAAGGACCGGACTGGGGTACGCAGTACCGCTCGGCTGTCTTCTTCCACTCGCCGGAACAGGAAGCGATAGCGAAAGCTAAGATTGAGGCACTTACTGCCGAGGGGCGCTATACGCCCAAGCGCATTGTTACTCAAGTTGAGCCTGCGCAGACCTTCTGGCGCGCTGAGGAGTATCACCAGCGCTATCTGGAGAAGCGCGGGCTGGCGAGCTGCCATATTTAAGCGTGGGAATTGTCTTTCGTGTGAGGTGCGCACAGGGTCTCTGTTTTCGGGGCCATTTGTTTTGAGAGGTTTGCGGTGGATTGCACAGGGACTGTGGAGAATCTTTATTTGTGAACTGTGGAGAAGGCCGGGACAGGGGAAGAGGGACAAGGGAGAAGTGGGGTATGCCTGCCGTTGATGGCATTGAGTTCTCTTTTCTTTGGAATTAGCGAGTCCGCCGCGCTTCGCGCTTAGCAAGTCAGCGAGTTAGCAGAAAAAAACAGAACGGCCCGATTCCCAGGGAATCG
>NZ_JBZYWK010000041.1:0-12061 GCF_059115385.1 Occallatibacter sp. FHG110214_02
GCTTTCTGTCTTTCCAGACCACAAAAAAGTTTTTTCGCGCTATTTTTTCTGAAAAGTAACCACTTTTCAGAAACCTGTTAACCAATCAATAAGCACCAAGTTCCGCACCTAACCAATTGATTTAAAACGCATTACGAGAAAGCCAACAGCACCGGGCGCATTAGAAACAAAAAGCAGGCCGGGGATTTATCCCCGGCAATCAAGGCCAAAAGAAAGCACTGAGGCTTTAGCCCCTGAGACATGTTTTTGAATCTCTGCGCATCAGGCAGGAGGCCCCCCTCTTGATACCGGGACTGTGAAACTGTGAACCCACCTCAAACCTCAGAAAAAAGGAAAGAAATTTTATTTTTTTGAGAAAGTAACCACTTTTCCCAAACCTGTTAACGAATCAATAAACACCCAAACCGCTCCATATATAAAACAAAATAAACGTGTTAACCAAAACAAGAGCCCCGGCATAGCCGAGGCTCTCAAATCCCACAAGACAGGCGGCCAAAAGCCGCAGCCCGCCGTGCGCGCAGCACCACCTAGTGTGCGATGAAGTACATAATCCAGCTCAACAGGATAGTTGAGCCGATAAAGAGCACGAAGCAGTAGATGCCATACCGCAGCATCTTCTTCGGCGTATCACGCATGGTGACGCCAAAAACGGCAGAGGCAAAAAGCGCAAACAGCGCCACGGCAGTGAAGTGAGAAGGATGCATTCCTAAGCCTTCCTCCCCGTGCGCAGGTTATGCGCGTCCACCGCGGCAATCACATTCAGCAGCCCGGCAACCACGATAAAACGCGTGCCCCAGTCCTGCGCCGTCACTTGCACATCCGTCGCGCCAAGCCCGGCAGCGCGGGCAACCACAAAGAGCAGTCCGTTGCCGAGGTCGCCCACCATGCCCAGCGCTTCCAGAATGTCGTGGAAGTTGCCGTAGATCTTGCCCTGCATGGCCAGCCCCGTCACAAACATGCCCAGGATGGAAGCAGCCAGCACCGCGCCGCGCCCCCACTTGCCAATCAGAAAATGTCCCGCGCCCGGAACCAGCCACCCGGCAATCAGAGGCAGATACACAAAGCCCTGATTCCCTGATGCCTTAGCCGAAGCGCCGTTGATTTGTGGAGTTGCCATGCTGTTTTGACTATACCAGTGGAAAGTGGACAGGTTACAGGTGACAGCAAAACCACGATGTATCTGCCAGCTACCACCTGTAACCCGTTATCTGAAGCCTAAATACGAACAAGCTCCCTCTGAATCGCACCAGTCACCCAAGCCTCGCCCGGTGACGTCAGCATATCGATCTCGCTACGTACGCCAAACTCAGGCAGATAGATTCCCGGCTCCACCGAGAAGCACGTATTCGGCAGAATCAGCCGTTCATCATGCGTCTCAAGATTATCGAGATGCGCACCCGGCCCATGAATCTCCAGCGAGATGTTGTGCCCCGTGCGATGCGTAAAGTATTCGCCAAAACCAGCGTTGCGAATCACCGCCCGCGCCGCATCATCGCCCTCGAAGCCGTGAACCGTGCGGCCCGCGGCAAAAGCAGCCTCAATTACAGAGATAGCAGCATCCCGAGCATCACGAACCGTAGTAAACACAAGCTGCTCACGTTCCGTAGGCTCACGCCCAATCACGCCAGTCCACGTAATGTCGTAAAAAATCGCGTCAGGCTTATCCAGCTTGCCCCAGATATCAATAAGGAGAAAGTCGCCCTCATGAATCGCAGAAGATTTTTCAGCCGTAGGCTCATAGTGCGAGTCCGAGCTGTTCTCATTCACGCTGACATTCGGCCCGTTCTCCCAGATGAGCCCTTCGCGCCGCATGCCCTCGCTGAGCCACTGCACCATGTCGAACTCGGTAACAACGCCCGCCTTGCCATTCGCAGGCCGCAAGCGCCGCCCAATCTCTTTCCAGCCCTCAGCCAGCACGGCGTCAATCGCCTTCTGCGCAACCGCATGCGTGGCCTTCTGCTCTTCCGTCAGCACAGCCTCAAACTGGCTGACAAGATCAGCTGAACTAAAAATGGTCTTGCCAATCGAACGCAAAAACTCCACCGTTCCCGCATCCACCATCGAAACATACATAATTGTGTTGTTCGGCGAGTACTGCATGGCCAGCTTCGTCGAACCCGCAAGAATGCTTTCCAGCCCCGCGGCAAGCTCCTGCCAACTCGAGTACTGCAGCTTCTTCCCCGGCAGCGAATCCAACCGCCCCTGCTCAATGCGATGCACAAGCTTCTGCGGCTCACCATTCGCGGGAATGAAATAGTAATACCGCCGCGTAATATGCGCCTTCGGGTCCAGCCCCAAAATGCGCTCGCCGATGGGATCGCGGTGGTGATGATCGTAAAAAAGCCAGCCGTCGTAGTTGGCTTCACGCAGGGCTGTTTGAATAGCCGTCAGGTTCATAGTCAGATTTTAGTTCTCTGCGGCGACAAGCATCCCTCCAGGGACAAATCCCAGTCTCGCTTGACATAAAGCTGACAAAAACTGGATGCGTTTCCCGTTGACACTATACTTAGACATCTATATAAAGACGTCTAAGTATGGCAAAAGCAAAAACAGATTCGCTACAGGGTTCCCTCGACCTGCTTGTGCTGAAGATTCTTTCGCGCAGGCCCAAGCTGCACGGCTACGCCATCATGGCAGCCATTGCGGATATTTCGGACGAAGTGCTGCGCGCCGAGGAAGGCTCACTCTACCCGGCGCTCTACCGCATGGAAGAAGCCGGCTGGATTCGAGCCGAGTGGATCAAGAAAGAGAGTGGCCGACGCGCGCGCATCTACGAGCTAACGGCTGCCGGCAAAAAACAATTAGGAGCGGAAGAGTCGCGCTGGGCTGCCATCAGTTCAGCCATCAATCGAGTCTTGCTGGAGGCTTAATATGTCGCTCTGGTCGCGGATTGGAAATGTCTTTCGCGGGGATAAAGTCAACCGCGAAATTGCAGAAGAGTTTGAGTCACACATCGAGGAAGCAATCGCGGAGGGGCGCGACCCCATCGAAGCACGCCGCGCTTTTGGTTTTGCATTGCAGCAGCGAGAAACAAGCCACACCATCCGCGTAGCTGGTTGGCTGGAAAGTTTTCTGCAAGACACCGCTTACGGCGTGCGTTCGATGCTGCGGAGCAAATCACTTACGATTGTCGCACTGCTCTCGCTAGCTCTCGGCATCGGCGCAAATACGGCGATTTTCAGTTTGCTGGATGCGGTGCTGCTGCGCTCGCTGCCGGTGAAGGAGCCGCAGCAGCTAATGCTACTGGGGACGGCGGAGGACAACGGCATCAGTAATGCGTTTGGAAATACTCTGCTCTACTCCTATCCGTTTTATCGCCAGTTTCAAAAGCAGAACTCAATATTCTCCGAAACTGCCGCCATCTTCAGCATGCGAAATATCATTCACGGCTTTATCGGAAATGACACCACCTCTATACCAATGAGAGTGCAGCTTGTTTCAGGCACGTATTTCTCGACGCTGGGTGTGGAAGCACAGCTAGGGCGTGTATTGAGCGATGCGGATGACAACTCGGAAGGTGACCATCCTGTAGCGGTAGTGAGCGATGCGTGGTGGAAACACGCGATGGGCAAAGATCCAGCAGTAATGGGGCGCACACTGAAGATGGACAACACGATATTCACGATTGTGGGCGTTGCCCCGACGGATTTTTTCGGAACAACAGTGGGCGATGCGCCGGATATCTGGGTTCCGCTTTCGATGATGAAGTCTGTGCCGCCTCACCACGATGGGTACAAGAACAATTTCTCAGAATCGCTGTACATCATCGGCCGCATGAAGCCGGGTGTTACGGCGGAGCAGGCAAAGGCGAATATAAATGTGCTGTTCCGGCAGATTTATCTGAGCTTTACAGACAGGAAACCGACCCAGCGTGAGCTGACGAACCTGAACAACGCGCATGTACCGCTGACGCCGATGGCGACGGGGATTTCATGGCTGCGAAGGCAGTTCTCGGAGCCGCTGCAACTGCTGATGGGTATTGTGGCTCTGGTGTTGCTGATTGCGTGCACGAACATCGCGAATCTGCTGCTGGCGCGGGCTACGGCGCGGGCGCGAGAAATTGCTGTCCGCCAGGCGCTTGGGGCGCAGCGCGGACGGATTATCCGGCAACTGCTAACAGAAAGTTTGATTCTTGCACTTGCAGGCGGCGCATTGGGAGTTGTTTTTGCTATGGGCGCAAGCCAACTGCTGCTGCGTATGGTTTCGGATGGCCCCGAAGTGGTGCCACTGCAAGTGAAACTCAATACTACGGTACTGCTGTTTACGCTAGGCATTACAGTGGCCACGGCGCTGCTGTTTGGAACGATTCCGGCCTTTCGCGCGACGCATGTAGAGCTTACGGAGACGCTGAAGGAAGGGCGCGGCATGGTGAAGGGCGGCACGAAGAATCTGCTGGCCCGCACGATGGTGGTATTGCAGGTGGCGCTTTCACTGGTGCTGGTGGTAGGCGCGAGCTTGTTTCTGCGAAGCCTAATCAACCTGACGAACGTGGATACGGGGTTCGATCGTGAGAATGTGTTGCGAATGCAGATCGACGAGAGCTCTGTCGGGTACAAGAGAGACGAGCCTCGGCTCACGGAACTGTTCCAGAAGATTGAGGAGCAGGTAAGCGCATTGCCAGGGGTGCGTGCAGCAAGTTTTTCTGACTTTGTGTTTCATGAAGGCAGTTGGAATGGCTGGATCACCGTACCGGGAATGGCCGTGAACTATGACGCGAATGTAAAGCACAACGTTGTCGGCAATGGATACTTTGCTACCATGCGGATTCCGCTGGTCGTGGGACGTACCTTTGGGCCACAGGATACAGCGAAGTCTCCACACGTGGCGGTTATCAACGAGTACATGGCGAAGACGCTGTTTCCGGAAGGCTCTCCGATTGGCAAGAGCTACCATCTGGGAGACACAAATAGCGCGTTGGTGCAGGTTGTGGGCGTTGTGAAGGATGTGAAGTTTGGCAGCCTGGATGAAGCAACGACGCCTATTGACTACATCTCCCACGTGCAGATTCCGAGCGGATATCTGAATGACTTCAGCGTGCGGTACACAGGTAATTTCGGCCCCATTGCCGACGCTGTACAGAAGACGATTCACTCGATTGACCACAGCTTACCGATTACAGATGTAACGACACTCGACGAACAAGTTGCACGGTCAGTGACAAACCAGCGGGTGGTGGCGCAGCTTTCTATCTTCTTTGGAGGGCTGGCGGTATTTCTTTCGTGCATCGGGATTTATGGGTTGATGTCGTACATCGTGAGCCAGCGGACGAATGAGATTGGCATCCGCATGGCGCTGGGCGCGGCGCAATCGAACGTGCGCTGGCTGGTGATGCGCGAGATTGCCGTGATGGTGCTGCTGGGGATCGCGGTTGGCGTGCCGGTTACGCTGGCGGGCGGAAAGCTGGTCACGCACATGCTTTTCGGGTTGAAGGATAAAGATCCGCTTAGTATTGCTGTCGCCATCGGCGTGCTGCTGGTTGTTGGAGTGATTGCGGGGTATTTTCCAGCACGGCGTGCTTCGCGGGTGGATCCGATGGTAGCGCTGAGGTATGAATAGGGGCTAGAAAGCAAGGACAACAGCAAAACCTCAGGGCCTGAAGGCCATTTCTGTTTCTGCTGCTGATTGCCAGGGATAAATCCCCGGCCTACCTTTTGTTCATTGCGCCATAGATTGGAAATTAGAGAGCTGCGAGCGCAGCGGTCTGGTCGGGAAAGAGACCGGCGTACTTGGTGATGCCGACCATGGTGAAGACCTTGGTGAAGTGAGGCGAGAGACCGTACGCCAGTACCTTCTGCCCGGCATTCGATGCTTCAATAAGAAGCTGAATCACCAGCGCGATGCCGCTTGAGTTGATGTAATCAACCTTGGTGAAGTCGAGCAGGATGTTTTTGACGGTAGCCTTGGGCAACGCCTGATAGGTACCGAGCACGGCTTCCTTGGAAGTGCTGGCGATATCGCCCTCAAAGCGGAGCACGCTGACAGGCTGGCCTGCCGCGGAGGTAATCTGGTCAACTTTGGACTTGGTATCGGTCTGCACGTTCAATCTTCTCCATAAAGCTTTATTGGGTAGGTGGGTCGAGGCGAACCACGAGGCGGACGTAGCTGCCTTTGCCGTTCTGGCCGGCAACCCACTCGGCCTCGTCCACCAGGGCCTGGATTAAGAACATACCCATGCCACGCGGGTCTTCTTCGCCATGTATCTTCTTGTCGATGTCCGGCTTGTGCGGAAGGGTGTGGATGCCGCGGCCATCGTCGAGAACTTTGATTTCGAGGGCGTCTTCGCCGGCACTGAGTAAGACGCCGACCTGCAGGCCTTCATTTAACTTGTTGCCGTGTTCGATGGCATTGATGCAGGCCTCGGCAATGGCGGTCTTGAGGTCTTCTATGCGGTCTTCGCGGAAGCCCATGAGCTTGGCCACGGAGGCAGCGGTGCTCATGGCTACTTTTTCGTAGCCGAGCCGCGACGGCAGGCGGACTTCTACGCTGGTTGGTTTTCCGCTCACGCCAAAACCTCCCCGGTACTATTAAACCCGGATGGGTTGGACTCCACTCGCGACAGCACAAGCGCTGTCATATCATCCGATTGCGGGCTGCCATTGGAGAATTTCTCAATGGCCGTCCACAATGCAACGAGAATATCATCGGCCTTGCCCGACGGATACTGAGAAAAGTTGTCTATCAGCCTTTCGGAACCAAATTCCTCGTCCCCGTGGAAGGCTTCCGTTAGACCGTCGGTATAGAAAAGCAGCTTGGAACCGGGCGGAAGAGTGCAGCGCTCGCTGGAGTAGCTCATGCCGGGAAGCAGGCCGAGAGGCGTACCAACTGCTTCAAGCTGGTGCAACGTGCCGTCCGGGTGCAGAACAAAGCCGGGATTGTGGCCAGCGTTAACGGCTTCAAGCTCGCCAGCGGTGGGGTTGAAGCGCGCCAGAATGGCTGTGACGTAGCGGCGGCGCGATTCCTCGCCTTCCTGCCAGTGATGCTGGTTCATGCGGGCGGCAATTTCCGCGAGCGGGAGGCCGCTGGCGGCTGCTGCGCGGAAGGCGGAACGGAAGCTGACGGAGACGATGGCGGAGGCCAGTCCTTTGCCGGCTACGTCGGCTACGACAAGCAGCAGATCGCCATCAGGCAGCTCGACGATATCTAAATAGTCGCCGCCTACTTCATAGCAGGTGGCAGATTTGAAGCCAAGCGAGTAGCCGGGGACAGACGGTAGCCGCTGCGGCAGGAGCGAGCGCTGAATGTTGCGGGCGGCGTCCAAATCCTGTTGAAGGCGGGCAAACTCTACATTGCGCTTGTGGTTGCGGGCGTTTTCGAGAGCGACGGCGGCTTGCAGCGCCAAACCTTCCAGAAAATCTGATTCGTAGAGGGTGAGCGTGCGACCTTCCGGAGCGGCAACCACCAGGTCCGTCATTGAGCGGCCATCGCGGTCATTGAGCGGAAAGCAGGGGTTGGCTGTATCGGCTTCATCGATGCGGCCATAGCTGAGTCCTGCGCCGGGAAAAGCTGCGCCAGCCATTTCCAGCTCGCGAACCACGATGCGGAGAACGGATTCGAGCACTGCTTCTTCGCTGATTGTCGAGTGGACCTGGCGCGATGCCTCTAACAAGGCCTGGAGACGCGCAACTTGCTGCTGCAGGTCCAGTGTCTGGCCATTCGCGGTCGGGTTGGGGTCCGAAAGTTCGACCTGTGGCGCCATGCGGAGTCTCCGTGGAATCTCAATGTATCACGGAGAAACAGCTTTTAGCTTTTAGCCGCTAGCTCCTAGCTGGATTCGTTCTACGCTTGCAATCCAGGCTAGAACAGGCAATTTTGCGTCAGGAGGCTGCGTTGAGAACGGCACGGATGTCCTGTGTTTCCAGGATGGGTTTGGGGTAGCCACGCCGGGCTACGGCGAGCATGGCTTGACCGATTTCTCGGGTGTCGAGGACATATTGCGGCAGAAGCCAGTGGAGGAAGCGCACTAACGGCCACGCATAGGTGTAGACGACGCGATAGGCGGGGGTGCGGGACTGGATGTTGTCGCGAGCTTCAATCAGGCCGGGGCGGAACATGTAGGCCTTGAGCGGCAGGCGGAGGAGTGCGTTTTCCGTACGACCTTTGACGCGGGCCCACATGGTTCTTCCCTTCTCTGTGGAGTCGGTGCTGGCTCCGGAGACAAAGGCGAAGACCATGCCGGGGTTGAGACGGCTGAGAGTTTCGGCGGCGGCCATGGTGTAGTCATAGGTGATGCGGGTGTAGTCTGCCTCGTTCATGCCCGCAGATGAGACGCCGAGGCAGAAGAAACAGGCGTCGAGATTGCTGAGGACCGGCTCCATGGCGGAGAAGTTGAGGAAGTCCTTGTGAATGACCTCCTGCAGGCGTGAGTCGCGAAGCTGGGGATTGGATTCCGAGGCGGCGGTGCGACCGATGGCGGTGACCTGTGTGACTTCCTTGTCGCGCAGGCATTCGAGCAGAACTCCCTGGCCGATCATTCCTGTTGCGCCGAAAACTACGATTCGCATGGGCTTCTCCTCTTTCTGGTTATAACCTGTGGTGACGGCGGACAGGCGCGGTGGCTGCATGCAATGCTTTATTCTCGAATCCGATGCGTAAGACACTCTCAGTTGCCATGATTGCCATGAACGAGGAGGCGAATCTGCCCCGTACGCTGGAAAGCGTGAAGTGGGCGGATGAGATCATCGTTGTCGATTCCGGGTCGAAGGACAGGACGCTGGAGATTGCACAGTCGTATGGCGCGAAGACGAGCTATCACGCCTTTGGCGGGCACGGCGAGCAGAAGAATGTGGCCCTGGACCTGTGCACGATGGACTGGATTCTGTTGCTGGATGCGGATGAGGTGCTGACGCCGGAGCTGCAGGAGGAAATCAAGGCTACTCTTGCGGATGAGCCGCATTATGGCGCGTACTGGATTCCGCGGCTGAACCTGATTCTGGGCCGGTGGATGAGGCATGGCGGGTTTTATCCCGACCACAAGCTGCGGCTCTTTAAGCGTGGCGCGGCGCGGTTGAGCGAGGGTGTGGGCCCGCACTCGACGCCGCAGTTTGAAGGGCCGAAGGGCACGCTGAAGCATGACATGCTGCATTATGCGTATCCGGACCTGGTGGTTTATCTCGAACACATGAACAGGTACAGCTCGGAGATTGCCGTGCTGCTGGATAAGCGCGGGAAGAATAGCCGGTCGCTGTTTGCGTTTGTGTGGAATGCGGTGCTGAATCCGGCGGCTACGTTTCTCTATAACTACATCTTCCGGCTGGGCTTTCTGGATGGGCGCGAAGGGCTGCTGCTGCATATTAACCACTCGGTTTACATCCACTGGAAGTTCATTAAAGCATGGTGGATTGCAGCGAGGGGTGAGGGACGAAAGACGAAGGACGAGTAGAACCTGCTTGCAGGTGTTCCGTCTAACCTTTAGGACGGTTTGGTTGAGGTGATGGTGAAGCGGGGAAATCTTCTGGTGGTATTGCTGGGTGCGGCGCTTGGTTTGAGTGCGGCTGTGCCTTGCGCGGCGCAGGATAAGGACAGCTTTACGCCCATGGCGCTGGATGCGGGGTTTGGGCGGATTGATTTGACGCCGCCGACTACGCCTGCGGAAGACATCATCAAGAAGTTTGCTGCGAAGGAATCGGAGTTTCGCGAGGCGCTGAACCACTACACCTATCGCCGGGCGGCGCGGGTGCAGACCGTGGACGATGACAACAAGGTGGACGGCGAGTGGTACCAGGTGGACGATGTTATTTTCGACCCCGATGGCAAGCGCACGGAGCGCACCGTCTTTGCGCCGGGCAATACGCTGGAGCACGTGATTATGACGCCTTCGGATATGCAGGATATTCAGCATGGGTATCCGTTTGTGCTGACTGCCGAGGACATTACCAAGTACGACGTGAAATATGTGGGGCGGCAGAAAGTGGATGAGATTGACTGCTACGTCTTTGAGGTAAGCCCGAAGCAGATTGTGAAGCCGAACCGCTATTTTCAAGGGCGCATCTGGGTGGATGCGGATGACCTGCAGATTGTGGTGACGAACGGGCGGATGGTTCCCGATGACACGCGCAAAGGCAATGAAGACCTGCATCCGCCGTTTATGACGTGGCGGCAGCAGATTGATGGGCACTACTGGTTTCCGGTGTATACGCGGGCGGAAGGTGTGCTGCATTTTTCCGGCGGGCATGGCTCGATGGCGCAGGATGTGCACCTTCGCACCATTATCAAGTACACCGACTACAAGGAGTTCGGCTCGTCAATGCGGATTGTGGATGTGGGCGGCGAAGCTCCTGAAGGACAACCGGCGACTCCTAAAAAGCCGCAGTAAGACAGAGATCAGGGGTCAGGTTTCAGGGATCAGAAATACACAAGCTTTGTGGCTGAGCGTCTGAGGGACTGGTTGCGTCCTTCGGGCAACGGGTGTCCAATTGGATGCTGTAGAACGAAAGACATTATGCGTGCGCTTGCTCTCTTACTCTGCCTGGGCTTGTCTTTGTCTACGCCGGTTTTGGCGACGGCGCAAAGCGCTGCCCTACATCGCGATGGGCTTAACAAGGTTCCGCAGAACATTCTGGATGGGCTCGATGCCCTGCGACGGGGTCTTACGGATGATGCGGAAGCTGCATGGCTGAAAGATTCCGCGCTGTCGCGGGGGGTCGTGAACGGCACCCTGCTTATGTTCAAACAGCATGACGGCGAATATCAGGGGTTTGAAGTGATTGCCACGCAGGATGTTACACAGCGCATTCGCATTCTCTACCTGGCACTCAATTACGAGCAGCAACCGCACTTTGCGAAATTCATTGCGTATCGCACAGGCAAGGAATGGATTTTGCTCAGGCTGGATTTAAATGTAGATCTGACAGCGATGGAGACAGTGCTGGCCAATACGCCGCATAGCTAGGTGGCCATTTATTGCCGGGGCTACCTTTAGGACTCAATGTCTTCGGCTGCGTGATGATTCCCGTATAGTGTTGGAAAATAATGATATATGTATGGATTTTGGTGTTTATTGATTGGTTAACAGGTTGGCGAAAAGTGGTTACTTTGCGGAAAAAATAAAATTTCTTTCCTTTTTTCTGGGTTTGGCTGTGGGTTCAGAGTTTTTTTAGATTGATTGCCGGGATAAATCCCCGGCCTACTTTTACGTCCAATATCCATGTCGTCCTAAATAGTTCGCATAGCATTCTTAGAATCAATAGGATAACTGCGAAATTTGTTGTTTATTGATTCGTTAACAGGTCGGGGAAAAGTGGTTACTTTTCAGAAAAAATGGCCCGAAAAAAACTTTTTGCGGCCTGTAATGACCAACGGCCCGGTTCCAAATGGAACCGGGCCGTTTTCTCTACTCCTTTAAGCTTAGCAAATTCGAGATAATTGAGCGCAAATCTGGAAGAGGTTTTTTCGCTTTTGTTTTCATGGGGTTGCGGGGTTTTTGGGTCGGAGGGGGCTTGACAAAAGTTTCCCACAGGGCAGTTGGGGGGAGGGTAATTGGCGGTGCCTGAGAGATTGTTTGGGGGGCGGTTGAGGTTGGAAAAGCATATCTCAGGCTAAAGCCCCAAGACTCTGTAAGTATGACTGATGTACGGGCTAAAGCCCGTACCCTTCTTCAATGGCTTTGTCCTTTTAATACGATATGGCCGGCACTATTGCCGGGGATAAATCCCCGGCCTACCTAAAACACCTCAGCCTACCTGAGGCCCGGCTAGTGGGCGCGCCTTGTTACGAAAACCGTTGATGCCGATTTCGCGAGCGGGCGCGGCTTAATAGAAGAGGTACTTGCGCCAGCGGTCGTCGCCGCGGCCCAGCATGCGCATGATCTGGCGGCTGGTGTGGAGCGAGAAGGAGCGGGGCTCACGGGCCAGCTTCATGTCGTCCATTTCGTGCAACATGCGGTTGCCTTTGCGACGGTTGCAGCCGTGGCAGCAGGCTACGAGGTTTTCCCAGGTGGAGTTGCCGCCACGGGAGCGCGGGATTACGTGGTCGAGTGTGAGCTCATTGGACGGCAGCACTACGCCGCAGTACTGGCAGGTGTTGCGGTCGCGGAGCAGGATGTTTTTGCGCGAGAGGGCGCGGG
>NZ_JBZYWK010000042.1:0-3640 GCF_059115385.1 Occallatibacter sp. FHG110214_02
GAGCTGGACTGCGCCAGGCGGTTGCCGAAGCTGTCATACTGCCAGCAGTAGTTCGGATAAGGGTTGTTGTCCTGCGAGCCGGCAGCCGTGGCAAGACGGTTGAGCGAATCGTAGGTGAACGACCAGCTTCCATTCACTGAGTCGGTGTAGCCGGTGACGTTGCCCACGGCGTCGTAGCCTTCCGACCCACCTCCGGAACTCTGGATGGAGAAGCTGTAGAGAGAAGCACTGGAAGAAGCCTCCTGCTGGCCCGCGACCTGGAGGCTTAGGGTAGCCTCATCGTGCTGCTGCGGGGTGCTCGTGTAAGGCGTAATTACCACGCTTTTGCTGCAACTGCGTTACCCGACGGGAACCCGATGGCAAGCAACAGAAGACGGCGAAAAGGCCGCCCCGAACAGGCGGCCTGCGGAACTATTGCGGCTGTACCGGTTTGACCTTGATGGGCGGTCCGCATTCTGAAGGCATCGGTAGAAAATCCCCTCCCTTGACACCTCCTTTGCCATCTGGAGCGAGAAGCGGACCAGGATTCCCGATGCTGGGATAGAAGACCTGAACCGTCGTTTCTACGGAAGTAGGAACTTCGTTTTCAAGATACGGCTTATAGGTCCACTGCTTGACCGCCGCGAGTGCTGATTTCTTGAACTCTTCGAATCCACCCAAGGCTTTAAGGCTGCGGACTTTGCCGTCCTCGCCGATAACCACATCCAGCGTGACCATACGGTTGGAGCACTTCGGCATCGTCAGGGCCTCCGGCGTAACCGTGGTCAGAAGTCGCGCGGCCATCACCTTCTCAGCCACCTTGAGAGCCTGTGGCGATTCAGGGGCCTCTTGAGCCGTGATGACACCCGTTGCCAGAACACACGCTAAACAGGAAAACAGAAAAGAACGCATATCCTACTCCTCATGCCAAGCTATCTAGTCAACGTGTAGGAGCTGGCAGGCTTCCGTTAGAGAACGGATTCCACGCATGATCGTCCTGGATTCGTATGCCCCCATAAATCGCGACTGCGATGCAAACTACAACGATCATCCATCTCATGAGCGGAGTCAGAGTAACTTCGGTCTTTCGCTCTTCTTCCGTTATGACACCTTCCTGATTTGCGAAGTCCGATTTGTAAAACTTCTTGGCGGTCGCAACCCGAAATGCCCCAAGTACCCCACCAAGCAGACAGAACCATCCCAGAGATATATTCATTTCAGCCTCCCTAATTGCGACAGTGAGCGTCACCCAGATACCCAAGTGTCAAGGAACCACTCACGCCCAGCGTATTGCCGCCAAAAGGAAGATTTCTTGAGACTCCAACTGTAGCTTGATTGTTTCCGGTGCTCAGAGTGCCGCGGAAAGGCGTGCCAACAATCGGCGCAGACAGTTGATATCCAACCTTTTTGCCGTTCGTCGTCAGATTGACCTGGACCCCATCAGCATTCTCTCCTAGCTTTGCGCGAGCAGACGGTTGTACTCCATTCTTGTCAGCGCTTAAGCCAACAGCAAACGGGGTCTTCGGTATCTGCCCTCGCACCGACACGGAAGCATTACATAGCCACGGCATACTAGCCGTATCGGTTGCCACTCCCTGCACAAAAGCATCGATACGCTGCTCATCTGGATCGGGAAGGGGCTGAAGGGGCGAGTCTAGCGGTGTAGCAAATGTCCCTGAAATGAGAGCACCTGTATCGTCGTTCGTGCCGCTATAACCGGTAACAACTCCACTGGAATCCCCGGTGCTCGTGTAAATCGTGCTGACTGTTCCGTCGACGTATTGGCCAGAGTTCGCCTTCTCCTCTGTCGAGTTATCGCAGTCGCCGCTCTCGAAGCCCTCATAAGCCCCGGTGTCGTTGTTGATGTGAATGCAGTCCAGTCCCGTCGGATCGACGTTGATGAGTGGATTGTTTTGCCCATAGCTATAGAGATTGAGGCTCTGGGGATTAGTGGGATCAGCGTAGAGCAGCCCGGATGGATCGGCTGACAAGAACCTTCCCATGCTGGATGCGTAGTACCTGGCCCCGAAGTAGTCGTTGCCTGATTCGGTATCGCGTTCTTTGATGGTATAACGGGATGCGTTCAAAATATGTGAATGCACAAACTGTCGAGTACCGTCGTACATACAGGGCAGTCTGACTTCACTTTGAGTAATAAATTCCCGCACCGGGATCGACCTCGATCACTGGCGCAAGAATCATCATAGAGTACGATGTATCGAAGCGTTCATCTATAACTTGATGACGGAGCGGTGCAAGCTGTATAAACGGGCGGAGTTCAATTTGATTTGACCATAAAGAATGCTTTGTGCAGGTCCAAATACCTTGAACTTTCTTGTTCCCCTCCTTAGCTTCGTTAAATTCATTCGTAAACGTAACCGCTTGGGAGAAAGTATGATCGGATCTTAATACAAGCGTTGATGTACCCCATGCGCCATCACTTGAATAGCGTCCAGGAATTGCATCCTCCCGCATTGACCAAGCTGCGATAATGCCCCACCAGCAAAAGGTCAGGCCGACCATCCCTAGTACAACCATCCCCACCCACAAAATCCATCTCCTTTTCACTTTGAGGCTCCATTCGTGCAGGGGTTCGGTTGGGACCAAACAAATGTTTGATTTACATTGTGGCGGGGACCATTAGGACCATGAGGGTTGTCCTTCGTCCCTTCGCTGTTTAATGGCCAGATTCCTTTGCCGCCCTGCGTGTCGTGGGCCCCGCTCCAAGATGCCTGTCCAGAAGTATTCGTAACTGTGAAGGTCACCATATTGCCTGAAGTGGACGAACTCATATCGAAATTTCCCGTCTCAGCTTGAGCTAAATTTGTGGTTACCCCAGTGAATGGTCCATGTGTGCCAAGTTGAGAACTATCCCTACATCCACCTGATGCGTATTTCTTAATGCCTGCCTGCACCCCTGAAGACTTGCGCAATTCATTTGTCCAGCCGCTATTTTGCAAATAGACAATGTTGTTTGACAGAGTTCCGGCTTTCCATTGATTCATGTAGTCGAAAAAGTCACTCGTATCCATGGGCTTTGGGTTGTTTGCGGTTGTCGTCGTACATCCATCTGCGCCGTTACAAGGGTTTGTTTGATCCGTCCAGTTTCCTCCAACCCCCTTCGCAAGGCACTGTGCTTTTGTAAAACCACCATCCTTAGGATCATCGTCGGACGATCCGTCATCCCAGTAGCAATAGAGGCCAGTAGGGTCCGTGAAAATTAGCGGATTATTAGTTACATACGAATACAGATTGAATGTCTGCGGGTTGGTCTGGTCTGCATAAACCAAGCCAGATGGGTCCGGGCTTAAGAACCTCCCCATGCTTGAGGCGTAGTACCTGGCCCCGAAGTAGTCGTTACCAGATTCTGTATCGCGTTCTTTGGCGGTAAAGTGGTGCTCAGTGGCGTCCGCGGCGTCGGTATTGGAAACTGGGATAGTGGCGAGTCCGTCGCCGTAAGGCAGCCCGGTAAAGTTAAGCACCGGGTTGCCGGCATAATCGGTCTGCTGGCGTCGGGTGCCGAGCCAGTCCGAGAGATGGAAGTACATCTTTCCCTCCGTCTGTCCTGTGAGATCGGCATCATACGTAGCGCTCAGTCCCGGAGCGTAAACGTTCGTGTGCGCCCACTGCCAGGCGCCGGAGTTGTTTGCCATCTCAGTCA
>NZ_JBZYWK010000043.1:0-2988 GCF_059115385.1 Occallatibacter sp. FHG110214_02
TTGCCAAGTGTACTTGAGCGGTGATTCCCGGCAATCCCTAGCGCCCACCGCCAAGGTCTGTTTCCTTCGGTGAGTGTACTTGAGCGGTGATTCCCGGCAATCCCTAGCTTGGCGCAACCCGGATGGCTCTTTATACAAGTGTACTTGAGCGGTGATTCCCGGCAATCCCTAGCGCAAAGTTATAGTGTTCATGCCGATAATAAGCCAGCTTCTAAAGCAGTTAAATAGAAACTTTCGACTCCTGCAAAGTTCTAAAATCGTCCTCTAAGACCCACCATAGAGAATCCGTACAATTATCAGAATCAATTAGTTACACGCAAGTTGTTGTATATGTTGCAGATGATGTTGGATCCACATTTTCTATATATTCCATATTTTCTATTCTGCCCCCTACGTCCCCTCAAAATGTTGTACAAGAAGTCCCGAGTTGTACAAACGATTTTCTAGCGAACCAGCATTTTCTTGCTGCCTGATTTATTGTGCAGGGGCGCGCAGTTTGCGCTCTTCTCAGAAAAAGCATCGGGCAATCCACTGTCACTGGGGCTCTGGCTGCGAAGCTTTACGCTTCAACATCCGGAACGCTTTTCGGAGTTGTTGGACCGGGTGCGGTCTTCTCCAACCCAATACCAGGCTCCCTTCCAATGCAGAATTCCTCCTCCATGCGCCTGAATCTGCTGGCCGCAATTGTCGCGCCAAACATTCGCCAGGAAGTACTTGCTGCGGGGCGGCGCTCGCCGATTTGACTATCACAAAATGAAAAGAAATGCCACGAACGGCACGAAGAGCTTTTTCATCTGGACCTTTGGTCCTTTCCTGACCACGGCTCAGTTGCGGCTTTGGCCCAGGGTAATCTTCTGGGTTTGAGGCCAGTTCCGGCGGTCGCTCTCGCACAAAACCGTTCTTAACGCCAGAGATAATTCAGAATTGCACATGTGGCAAGCAATAGGACTGCGGCTACCCACCACCCGACGGAGTTGCGCGTCGGACTGCTGCCCTGCCACAGTGCGGCTATCTGTCCCTCTGGTCGCGAGGCCCCCGTTCCTCTGCTGCATAGAAGTCCCACGATCAATGCTGCGCCAAAAGCGTACACGGCGACATAAAAGTTTGCGCTCATCAGCGAGCCGTAGACTAACCAGCCGACGGCAACCATTCCATGATGAACAACGGCCAGCGAGACACCGCTGACCAGGCCGGCAATTGCGCCTTGCGAAGTCGCCCTGCGCGTAAATGTTCCGATAAGAAAAATGGCGAAAAATGGCGCTCCGAAGAGCGAGAACAATAACTGCACGTACTCCATCAGGTCGTGAAAGCAAAAGGCGAGATAGGACGTGGCGATGCTCAGCGCAATTGCCACACAGATCGAAATACGCCCTACGCGAATGTAATGTTCTTCTGAAGCTCCTCGCCGGATGCTGCTTCGATAAATCTCTTCCGTCCACACCGCGGAGAAAGCTGAAACATTTGCCGCCAGGCCTGACATGAGGCTTGCGAGCAGCGCGGTCATGCCAAGGCCGAGCAATGCCGGTCCGTAGGAAGCCGCCATCAGCGCAGGCAATGTCTGATCGAAGGAGGCTGGCATGCGCCGCCCCAGAAATGCCGCAGCGCCAAGGGCAGGAACGATCACGAGGAGAGAAAAACCCAGCTTGCCAAAGCCAGCCAGTAAGGGAACCAACTGTCCCGACCTGACGGTTTTTGCCGTCAGCGCCCGCTGAATGAGAACAAAATCCGTACACCAGTAGCTGCAGCTAAGGACGAAGCCAAGGCCAATGATGACTCCGTACCGGTCCAGATCTGCGTGCGGCGCGATCGCCGGCAGGCCACTCCATAAATGCCAATGTGTGCCTGGGCGGGAGGAGTCGCTGTGAAATACGGTCGCCGTTCGGTAAAGAAGAGGCGCAAGGCCCAGCACAATGACCAGAAGTTGAAACACCTCGTTATAAATGGTTGCGCGCAGCCCTCCAAGCGATACGTAAATCAACACCACCGCTGCGGCCAGGAGAACACCGCCGGTAAACGGCCAGCCGAAGACTACATGCAGCACCTGAGCCATCGCATAGAGCCCGATCCCGCCAAGGGCCGTCCCCGTGGTCAGAACCAGCCAGGAATTGAGCAACCGCACGCGCGCGTCGAATCGTTTTTCCAGGTACTCGGGCAGGCTTTGCACGCCGCTCCGCATGTAGATGGGGATCATGACTCCGGCTAGAAAGACCATCCCGGGAATGGCGCCCACCCAGTAAAAATGGAAGGCCTGAACACCGTATTGAGCAGCCACGGCGCTGAGCCCGACGATCTCAAGCGCGCCGCAGTTGGCCGACAGAAAGGCTGCTACGACCACCCATAACGGCAATGACCGGCTGGCGTTGAGGAAGTCGTTTGCCTTGGAATGACGCCGCTTCGAGGCCCATCCAATGAGGATGGTCACAGCCAGATAACACGGCAAGACCGCTATCCCGAGAGATCTTGCTGTGAATCCGTACACCTGATTTCCCCTTTGCTACTACTTGCCGCAATTCGTAACTCGTCATTGGAAGTCTAATCAAGTCTGCCGAGCTGAAGATCCGGCGCGCGTGCACAGGCTGAACTTGACTGGAAACCTCAGATGCCGGATATCGAAGCGATTATCGCATCCGCCTGGGAATGACATCAGCAGCGCTAAACCATTAGGCGGCCGAGGATGCAACTCGCTATGCCTCCACCATCACGCTGTTGAGCGCTGCATCCATGTGCATGAGCGCCTCGGAAGGCAGCGATACGCCGATAGCGCGAACATTGTCCGCGATCTGCTCCGGGCGGGAGGCGCCAATGATTGCCGATGTTACCTCGGGGCGACGCAGCACCCAGGCTAGCGCCATCTGCGCCATGGTGAGCTTCAGATCTGCGGCAATCGGCTTCAGTTGCGCCACAGCTTCCAGCAAATAATCGGACCTGTAATGGCGGCCTGCAGTTTCCATAAACAGATTCATCTGTTCGCTGGTTGCACGACTATCG
>NZ_JBZYWK010000044.1:0-1672 GCF_059115385.1 Occallatibacter sp. FHG110214_02
TGACGTTGGGCTTGCTGGCGTGTTTGCCAGTGGGTTTGAGCGCGCAGGCGAAGTCAGGGGATTACGATCCCGGAAATTCGAAGTGGGACATCTTTGCGGGCTATAGCTACTTGGCGCCGCACGGCACGACGACGACGGGTGTTCAGACGCAGGCGATCAACTTTGGCTCGATTGTGAGCATTTCGCGTTACTTCAACAAGTACGTGGGTGTTCAGTTGGAAGGCCAGGAACATATTCCGAACCAGAACGCGTACTATCCCGTGTGCCCGAGCTGCGGTTCGACGTGGGCGAACGATGACTTCTCGGGCGGTTCGGCGGGTCTTGTGTTCCGCTTCCCGACGGAAGAGGTAACGCCGTTCATCCACGGCTTGGTGGGTGGAGATTTCGTGGGCATCAACCCCGGCACGACGGACGACCAGTGGGGCGTGTTGCTGACGGCCGGCGGCGGCTTGGATTACGCGACGCCGCTGTTCCATCGCCATTTGTCGATTCGCTTGTTCCAGGCGGATTACCAGTACAACCACATCAACTTCCCCGGTGGCCGCGGCAACTTCAACATGGCGCAGCTGAGCGCGGGATTTGTGTGGCACATCGGCCAGTTGACGCCGCCTCCCCCGATTACGCTTGCCTGCTCGGCTTCGCCGGCAGCGGTGTTCCCGGGTGATCCGGTGACGGTGACGGGCACGGCGGGCGCGGTGTTGCCGAAGGCGACGCCGACCTACACGTGGTCAGGCCAGGGCGTAACGGGCAGCGGCGAGACGGCGACGGTCGCGACGGCCGGCCTTGCACCTGGTTCGTACACGGTCAACGGCACGGTGAAGGAAGGCACGGGCACGAAGCCGTGGGAGACGGCGAACTGCACGGCGTCGTTCACGGTGAAGGCTTACGAGCCTCCGACGGTGTCCTGCTCTGTAACGCCGACGACGATCAAGCCGGGTGATACGGCGACAGTGACGGCCACGGGCCTGAGCCCGCAGAACCGTCCTCTGACGTACACGTACACGGCCTCTTCGGGCACGGTAACGGGCACGGGCACGACGGCGACGTACTCCTCGACGGGTGCGGCGACGGGTCCAGTGACGATCACGGGTACGGTAACGGATGACAAGGGCCAGACGGCATCTTGCCAGACGGGTCTGACGATCGAAGCGCCGGTAGTCGCGGCACCGAAGACGCAGACACTGTGCTCGATCACGTTCACGAAGGATGCGAAGCGTCCGACGCGTGTGGACAACGAAGCGAAGGCCTGCCTTGACCAGGTAGCCCTGAGCCTGCAGAACCAGAGCGACGCGAAGGCAGTCATCGTGGGTGAAGAGACGGGCACGGAGAAGACTCCGAAGCACGGCAAGCACCACAAGATGGAAGCGGACTTCGCGGCACAGCGCGCGGTGAACACGAAGGCATACCTGGTGGAAGAGAAGGGCATCGACGCATCGCGTATCTCGGTAGCGACGGGCACTTCGGACTCGCAGACGGTGGAAGATTACCTTGTCCCAGCGGGTGCGAACTTCACCTCGGATGTCCCGGGCACGACGCCAGTGGATGAGTCGGTGGTGAAGCCGATCAAGCGCGTAGCGCTCGGCGCCAAGCCGGTCCACCACCACAAGAAGAAGTAACCTAACCCGAAACGCATCACCCCGCGAGGCTGACCTAATGGTCAGCCTCGCGGCCG
>NZ_JBZYWK010000045.1:0-1147 GCF_059115385.1 Occallatibacter sp. FHG110214_02
AATTTGATCGTTCTAAGCCGCATGTGAATGTGGGAACGATTGGGCATATCGATCACGGCAAGACGACATTGACGGCGGCGATCACGAAGGTGTTGTCGAAGCACAACCCGAACATCAAGTTCCGTTCGTTCGACACGATCGACAACGCGCCGGAAGAGCGTGAGCGCGGTATTACGATCGCGACAGCACACGTGGAGTACGAGACGGCGAACCGTCACTACGCGCACGTGGACTGCCCCGGTCACGCGGACTACATCAAGAACATGATTACCGGTGCGGCGCAGATGGACGGCGGCATCCTGGTTGTGGCTGCGACCGACGGTCCGATGCCGCAGACCAAGGAGCACGTTCTGCTCGCCCGTCAGGTTGGCGTTCCCTACATCGTCGTGTTCCTGAACAAGTGCGACGTGGTTGAGGACTCCGAGTTAATCGATCTTGTGGAAATGGAAGTTCGCGAGCTTCTCTCGAAGTACCAGTTCCCCGGCGACGACGTACCTGTGATCCGTGGATCGGCTCTTGGCGCGTTGAATGGCGAAGCGCAGTGGGAAGCGAAGATCGACGAGCTGATGCAGGCGGTGGACGACAACGTTCCCCAGCCTGACCGCGCGGTAGACCTTCCGTTCCTGATGCCGATCGAAGACATCTTCTCGATCTCGGGCCGCGGTACCGTGGTAACGGGCCGTATCGAGCGCGGCAAGGTGAAGGTTGGCGAGGAAGTGGAAATCGTAGGTTTCCGCGAGACCCGCAAGACGGTTGTTACCGGCGTGGAAATGTTCAAGAAGCAGTTGGACGAAGGTCTTGCCGGCGACAATGCTGGTCTGCTGCTTCGCGGTATCCCGAAGGAAGACGTGGAGCGCGGCATGGTTCTGGCGAAGACCGGATCGATCACGCCTCACACGAACTTCAAGGGCGAAGTTTACGTGTTGTCGAAGGAAGAAGGCGGCCGTCACACTCCGTTCTTCAAGGGCTATCGTCCGCAGTTCTACTTCCGCACGACGGACGTGACGGGCGTGGCGGAGCTTCCGGAAGGCACGGAGATGGTGATGCCTGGCGACAACGTGCAGCTGGTTGTTGAGCTGATTACGCCTGTGGCCATGGAAAAGGGCCTGCGCTTCGCGATTCGCGAAGGCGGACGCACCGTCGGCGC
>NZ_JBZYWK010000046.1:0-1462 GCF_059115385.1 Occallatibacter sp. FHG110214_02
CCCGATACCCCCGATTTTCAGTATTTAAGTATAAATATTTCAGTAGTATAGACAAAAATAATAGGGGCGAAAATCGCCCCTATTCTGCACATATCCCAGTGCATTTCCTGGTCCCTGACACCTGAACCCTGTTTTCGTCCCTACGGAACGAAAACCCGCAGCCGTACCTTCCACTGCGTCTTCTGACCCGGCTTCAGCGTAACCATCCCGGTATCCATGCCGTTCCACTCCTTGCCAAACGGATCGGCAAAGTTGAACTGGTGCTCAATCGCCGCAAACTGCTGCGTCGGCGGCGCATACATCTGGATGGTCTTAATCAGCGGAGAAATCCCCTCAATGGAAACCCCATACTTCGCCTCCGGATCGCTGATCTTTACCGCAGCCGTCCCGTTCTTCCAGTTCAGCGAGCTCCAGTTGTCGTCATAGAAATTCTTCCCCAGCGCCACGCCACCCGCGGCTCGCAGATCATACTGCGTTCCATCCACCGGCAGCAGCTTGCCCGTCGGAAAGACATTGTCGTAGTTATCCACCGTCGCGTACTTCGTCCCCGGAATCTCAATCTTCACCTGCGAACGGTCGCCGGAAGGGAAGTTGAAGTAGGGGTGCCACCCAATCGAAATCGGCTCGCTCTCCTTGCCCACGTTCTGCGCAATCACGGTTGCGTCCAGGTAAGTGCCAGTCAGCGTAATTGTAAAGTTGAGGTTGGTTTTGGAAAACCAGTGCCCTCCAAAGTTGCCCGCACGAACCACCGCCGTCAGCATCTCGCCGCCGGGAATGTGCACCACCTTCACGTTGTCAGCCTTGGCCTTCAGAATCAGGCCGTGCATGGCGTGCTTTTCCGCCGTGGGCAGCTTGCCCGCATTGTTTGCCGGCAGCGTCAGCGCCTTGCCATTCCACTCCGTCGTCAGCGTCTGGCCGTCTGCAGAGAGCTTGCCGCGGATGCGGTTGGGATAAGGCACCAGGAACGCCGCGCCCAGCCGGTAGCCAAGGTCGCCGTTAGGCGTGTCCTGCGTGTCCAGCATCTGCTTGATGCCGCTCATGTCCGGCCCGGAGAGCACCTGCACCTCGCCCTTGCCGGGAAAGTTCGCCGTAACCTTCAGCAACTCCATCCCGCGCCCCGGCGCAAGCGTAACGCTGGTGAACTCTGGCCGGGTGGTGCTCACAGCCTTGCGGGAAAGCGTGACAACCTTCAACCCGCCAATCTCCACATCATCCTGCGCCACTCCCGGCGCTGAGGTAACAAGCAGAGCGGCCGCAGCAGCCGCAACGGAAGCAAAACGTGCAAAAAACTTCATCCGGACACATCCTTTAGGAGGTGGAATTTTTAAGCGAGACAGAAATACACTGCCCCCGCAAACGTTTTATAAAAACGCAGCCATTGTAAGCGACAGCACGAAAGGGAGGAAACAAGGAAACAAGGAAACAAGGGACAAGGGACAAGGGACAAGGGACAAGGGACAAG
>NZ_JBZYWK010000047.1:0-854 GCF_059115385.1 Occallatibacter sp. FHG110214_02
ACGATGAGGCTACCCTAAGCCTCCAGGTCGCGGGCCAGCAGGAGGCTTCTTCCAGTGCTTCTCTCTACAGCTTCTCCATCCAGAGTTCCGGAGGTGGGTCGGAAGGCTACGACGCCGTGGGCAACGTCACCGGCTACACCGACTCAGTGAATGGAAGCTGGTCGTTCACCTACGATTCGCTCAACCGTCTTGCCACGGCTGCCGGCTCGCAGGACAACAACCCTTATCCGAACTACTGCTGGCAGTATGACAGCTTCGGCAACCGCCTGGCGCAGTCCAGCTCATCCACGGCGTATTCTTCTTCCAGCGGCGGCGCTAACTCCTGCCCATCTGGTTCCGGATCGCAGTCCAGTGCTAGTTATAATGCCAACAATCAGATTTCCGATGGCCTGCACCAATACGATGCCGCGGGCGATTTAACCCAGGATGCTACGGCGGGAAATTCGTATCTTTATGACGGAGAGGGGCGTGTTTGCGCGGTGCGGCAGTCTATTGTAGGACTCGCGCTCATGACCCAATACCTGTACGACGCCGAGGGCCATCGAGTGGCAAAAGGCTCGATCTCGACCTTCAGTTGCGATACCACCACCAACGGCTTTACTGCTACAACTGTCTATGTACTTGGCCCCAGCGGGGAACAGATGACTGAGATGGCAAACAACTCCGGCGCCTGGCAGTGGGCGCACACGAACGTTTACGCTCCGGGACTGAGCGCTACGTATGATGCCGATCTCACAGGCCAGACGGAGGGAAAGATGTACTTCCATCTCTCGGACTGGCTGGGAACCCGACGCCAGCAGACCGATTATGCCGGCAACCCGGTGCTTAACTTTACCGGGCTGCCTTACGGCGAC
>NZ_JBZYWK010000048.1:0-330 GCF_059115385.1 Occallatibacter sp. FHG110214_02
GTATCGACATATACACTTTGCGTCCGTTGGTCGAGCTGCTGCAGTGTAAGTATGGCGAGCCGGTACGAGTTAAGCGAGGCGCAGTGGGAGCGGATCAAGGATATTCTGCCTGGACGCAAGGAGCATGTGGGCCGCACAGCAGCCGATAACCGTATCTTTGTAAACGGCGTGCTGTGGGTGCTGCGTTCCGGAGCGCGCTGGAGCGACCTTCCCGACCGCTATGGCAAGTACAAGACCGTGCACAAGCGCTTTGTGCGCTGGGCCCACGCCGGCGTCTGGGAGCGGATCTTCCACGAACTGGTGCGGGACAAGAAGAACCAGTATCTGATG
>NZ_JBZYWK010000049.1:0-105965 GCF_059115385.1 Occallatibacter sp. FHG110214_02
AGTGTAAGTATGGCGAGCCGGTACGAGTTAAGCGAGGCGCAGTGGGAGCGGATCAAGGATATTCTGCCTGGACGCAAGGAGCATGTGGGCCGCACAGCAGCCGATAACCGTATCTTTGTAAACGGCGTGCTGTGGGTGCTGCGTTCCGGAGCGCGCTGGAGCGACCTTCCCGACCGCTATGGCAAGTACAAGACCGTGCACAAGCGCTTTGTGCGCTGGGCCCACGCCGGCGTCTGGGAGCGGATCTTCCACGAACTGGTGCGGGACAAGAAGAACCAGTATCTGATGATCGATTCGACCCTGGTGCGAGCTCACCAACAGGCGGCCACGGGCCGCAAAAAGGGGGCGACAAGGCTCTGGGGCGTTCCCGAGGTGGACTGACGACCAAGATTCATCTGCTGGTCAACGAACTGGGCCTGCCGCTGGACTTCCTGATTACGGGCGGACAGATCAGCGATTACACCCCGGCGGTCGCGTTGCTGGGGGAGCACAAGGCCGAGGCCGTGATTGCCGACAAGGGCTACGACTCGGACAAGATCGTCGCGCATGTGAAAGTGGCGATGAAAGCCCAGGCGGTGATTCCGCCGCGCTCCAACCGCAAGCTGCAGCGCGAGTACGACAGAACCTTGTATAAGCTGCGCAACCGCATCGAACGCTGTTTCAGCAGATTAAAACAGTTCCGCAGATTCGCCACTCGCTACGAGAAATCGAAAACGTGCTTCCAAGCCCTCGTCGCACTCGCCTGCTCTGCCATCATCCTTAACCTAATTGTCGATACGGCCTAGTCCCTGCCTTATAACACCCTAGCGATTTAATCATGGTGCAGTGCGGCCTGAGCGCTCCAATGGCCTGTGCTGCGTCCGCCGGAGCGTGCAACTGGCAGTCTACGTAAAAGATGTACTCCCACGGCTTGCCTTGCACTGGGCGGGATTCAATTTTTGTCAGATTCAGCCCCAGCGAAGAAAGTTCTGTCAGTGCCGCCACCAGCGCTCCCGGCTTGTTCTCCGTGGCAAATGCCAGGCTGATCTTGTTCGCATCGGGTATGTTGACGGTCTTGGCCGTGCGCCGAATCAGAAAGAACCGTGTGTAGTTCTCCGGATTATCTTCAATATTTGCGGCCAGAATCTGCGCACCGTAGTAATACGCCGCGGCTTCACTGGCAATTGCGCCGGCATGCCGGTCGCGGAGCGTAATCAACTGCTTTACGCTGCCCGCCGTGTCATAAAACGCAAACGACTCCATCTTCGGATGCGCGGCAAGAAACTTTCTGCACTGCGCCAGAGCCACCGGATGCGAAAAAACACGGTCAATATGGTCCACGGCTGAGCCTGAAAGGCCAATCAGGTTGTGCCGAATGCGTAGCAGCGTCTCCTGCTCCACCTGCACATCATGCGTCAGCAGCAGGTCAAAGTGCTCTGAGACGGAGCCGGCAATGCTGTTCTCAATCGGAATAACCGCGCAGTCCACGCGCCCCTCTGAAACCGCCGCAAAGACATCTGCCGAAAGCGCGCATGGCACAATCGTGGCATCCGCCACCAGTTTCAGCGCAGCCTCGTGGCTAAATGAGCCGGGTTCTCCCTGGATTGCAATTTTCTGGCCAGCGACTTTCATGCCGTCTGGAATCTCTCCTGATTGTGCGGTTGCTTCTTGGGTAGCCACTTCCTGCGTGCCGGGGACAGGCCGAGGACTGGGCTTACCCGCACCATACCACAGCTCTAATGACGCATTGTTATTTCCAGCAGTCTCTTCCGGCTTTTGCTCGACGCCGGGTATCTGTTCATTCGGCACAGCGTTAACTCCGTATCAGCAAATCAGCGGCCACAAACACAAGAAACACCATGGCAATCACGCCGTTCATCGTAAAAAACGCTGCATTCAGCTTGCGCAGGTCTCGTGGAGAAACCAGCGAATGCTCATAAGCCAGCAGCAATCCCACCGCGGCCACGCCCAGCCAACCCGCCACATGGAAGTGAAAGAGCAGCCCAAACCACACCAGCAGCGCAAGCATTGTTATGTGCATCAGGCGCGCAATCCAGAATGCGGCGGCAAGCCCCAGCGTCTGCGGAATGCTGTGCAGCCCAGCCGCGCGGTCGTGTTCATAGTCCTGGCAGGCATACAGCACATCAAAGCCACCAACCCACAGCATCACCGCCGCCGTCAGCACCACAATGCGCGCATCGAGCGAGCCGCGCACCGCAATCCACGCCGCGGTCGGTGCAATGCCCAGCGCCAGTCCCAGCACCAGGTGCGAAAACTGCGAGACGCGCTTCATGTAGCTGTAGCCAAGCAGAACAATCAGCACCACGGGCGAGAGAACAAGCGTCAGCCGGTTCAGCATTGCCGCCGCGAGCACAAACATCAGCCCGGTCAACACCGTAAATCCCAGTACAAAGCTCCGCGTTAGCAATCCCGCCGGAATCGCACGCATCTTCGTTCGAGGATTTGCGGCATCAAGGTCCGCATCAGCCCAGCGATTGAAGGCCATTGCGCAGGACCGCGCCGAAACCATCGCCACTAAAATCCAAAGCAGTGTGTGCCATGTAGGCAGTCCATGCGCCGCCAGCAGAGCTGCGGTCAGCGCAAACGGAAGCGCAAAAATCGAGTGCTCCCACTTAATCATTTCCAGCGTTGTGCGTGTTTTGTCCCAAAGGTTAGGCATTCCAAGTCTCAATCTTCAGTTTACTTGAGATGCTGGCGTTACTTATACCGCCGAGTATTCTTCAGCACCATCGAGAAGACACCCGACTCATCGCGCTCCACCAGCACGGAGACATGCCGGTTAATCGCAATCTCTGCCTGCAAGAGCTGCTGGGCTGACGTATCCACGTTTGTCGCATAGGTCAGCGTGACATACCGCCCAAGCTGTTCTTCCACTGTGAGCCGCGTAGTCGAGTTGCCCAGCGCGCCGATATAACTGGGATCCACCTTCACGCTGCCCGCACCAAACAGCTTTTGCACGCGGCTGCTCACCGTGGCATTCAGCGCACCGCCCAGAAGTACGTCAGTTGTAGAATTTGCGGACTGCTGCTGCGCTGTATAAATCCCTTGCTCGCTTTGCGTTCTGCCTACAGCAAGCAGCGCAAGCACATCCGACTCCGGCAGCGGCGGGTCACTGCGGAAGCTGATGTTTGGCTTATCCGGCGTGCCATGCAGGCTCAGCGTGATGTCGTAGTCCTCCACGCGCGCCGTCGCATTCAAATCAATGTTGGGCTGAATGTGCACCGGATTGCTGAACGTAATTTCCCCGCGCTGCAAGTCATAGCGCGTGCCTGCAACCATCGCGTTGCCTTCTGTAATGGAAACGCGCCCCAGCAACGACGGCGAAGCAACCGTCCCGCGCAGCCGCAGGTCCACATCGCCGGCCAGCTTTGCATACGCATTCTGAAAGTTGAGCTGTGGAGAAGAAGTGATGTGAACATCCAGCCGAATCTTATTCGACGGCGCATCCGGCGGAGCAATTGTGGGCGCAGCGTTGGCCTGTGCCGCCAGCGTGGCAAGATCCAGATTATCGCTTACAGAGAAGCGTGTAACCATGACAGCGCCCGTAAGCTGCGAGCCCGCCTGTGAGCCTTGCAGCCGCAGATTCGCGTCCGCCTGTGAACTCACTCCTTGCGGATAACGAATGCGAATCCCTTTGCCTGTCGCGGTCAAATCCGCGTAGACGCCGCGCTGGTAGGCAAGGTAACCACCCAGCGTAAGCTGTCCGCCGCCTGTCATTGCCGTCAGCGAACGCACCTCAAGTCGGTTCTGATTAAACTCCAGCCGCCCGCGAATCTGACTCAGGCCATTCGGAATATCTCCCAGAGAAAGCGAGCCATTTTGGAAATCAATCTGCCCGCGCAGTTGCGGACTTGCAACCGGCCCATGTGCTTCTACCTGGAAGGTCGTCATGCCGTCGGCAGTTATATCCTTATCTAAGGTCTCAGCCAGCTTTAAGTTCACGGAACCGCTGGCCGCCATGTCGAGTTTCCTGTCGCCGTTCAATACAAGCGTGCCCTGTACACGGATATCCGTCTGGTCGCCCACAACATGCACCGGAGACAACCGCACAACAGACCCCGCCAGCGTTGCCTGCACCGCGCCATCACTGCGCAGATGCACACCTGCAACTGTTACCGCAGTGGAGTTCAAGAGCAAATCACCGCGCATCTTCTCAGGATTCTTCAGCGGCCCGGAGATATTCGCGGTTCCCGCCATCGCAGACTCCGCGTTGATGCTCTCCACATGAGCACGCTTCAACAAGGCTCCAACGTCAAAGTGCGAAAAGTTCACCTGCGCCTGTGTCACAAAGTCGCCATGCAGCACGGTCTGCCCATGCGCCTGCACTTCTGCCGTGTCTGTGTGCGAAGTCAAGTCATACACCATCGCGCCATTCGCTGTATGCGTCGTCACCTGCACCGAGCCCAGCGCCTGTCCCTGCAGCGTCAGTCCATTTACCTCTGCGTGACCTTCCACATGTGGGTCGTCCTTCGTGCCTGTGGCCGTTGCTGCAAACGTCAACCGTCCCTGCAGAGTATCGCTCAGCGGATGTGTGTTCTTAATCTTCGCAAGCTCGATGTTGTTGCCATGCGCGCTCGCCTCAAAGTGGCCTGAAGAAATGTCATAGTTCCCTGTGCCCTCCACAGTTCCCGCTGGAGCCTGTGCCATAAAGGAGGTCACGTGCACCTGGTGATTCGCTAGCGACCCCTCTGAGCGAATCTTGGAAAACGCTTCGTCATACACAACCGCATCGGAAAGCTGAGCCCAGCCCGATCCACCCGGCGAGTGCAGTGGGCCATTGGCTTCAAACTGTGCATCGAGCGTGCCGCTCACTGGAATGTTCAAGCCCGTAAACGGCAACAAATCCGCAACCGCAACATGCGTGGTATGCACATGCGCATGCAGCAGGGAATTGGAGTCAAAAGCCGGCCGAGCATTTACGCCTACCTGCCCCTTCACATGACGCACAGGCTTTTGCGAAGCCGTATCCGTCACATCGTCGGGAGCGGTAATCGTTCCATCCAGCGCAATCTCTTCCGTCCCGCGCTGCAAATGCCCATGCAGAATCGCAATCTGTTGCGCATCATAGGTGCCTTGCGCATCCACTTCATCCCACGAGATCCACCGCGGCTGCGCATTCGTGTCATCCGCGCTCGCAGGAATCTCAAGCCCAATCTGCGTCGCCTTCAACTTGCCTGAGAGCCGGGGAGAAAGTAGCGACCCTTCCCACAAAACATGGAACTCGCCTTCGCCATGCAGTGCAACTGGCAGCGCAGCAACGCCCGCCTTGCCCTCACGCGCCAGTCCAAGATCACGCAATATCGCATCAAATTCGGAAAGGTTGCGCGAGTCGCAATCCACATTCAGGTTCGTTGGGCTTGTCAGCGGATAAGCCCCCACATGTCCATGCGCTTCAATGTGCGTCGCAGGCATCGTCAAATTCAGCGCTTGAATATCCACGCTGCCGTTGCGGTTGATATAGGTCGCATCAATCGTGCCGTTCGCCGGAACCTCGCTCGTCGCAGCCTGGCTCGGAGCATGCGCCTTCAGCACCGCATGCACAGTAAGCGAACCCACGTCGCCCTTCGTCCACACGGCTTCCGCAGGCCCGTCCAGTGTTGCGGAAAGCCCCAACCGCTGGAACTGTTTCGGCGTGGTGAAGTCCATCACCGTATCCAGCGACATGCCCTTGAATACAGCGGTTACTTTGCCGTTCACAAGAATCGGCCCGCTATCCGGCGCCTTCTTCAGAGCATCATGCGATTGCGGTTTCTGCGAAGGCGAAGTCTGCTTCGCCGGAGCGCTTGGTTGTGGCGCAACGGTGTTATGCGGCAACCAATCCTGCAGCAAAACATCTGCATCAATCTGCCCGCCAGTCGTAGGCTTCACAACGGCTTGTGCAATGTGCATCACCTCATTGTCTGCGTGATACACCGCCGTAACATCCAGGTTTTTCGCGTAAATTCCTGTGCCCACATAGGACGCATGCTCCACGTGCACCGGGCCATCGATAGAAAACTTGTTGCCCTGTCCCGCAGCCGTCATCTGCAGATGCGCAATTCCATCCGGCGCATCAGGATAACCAAGAATCGGATCAAGCATGTCGAGGTCAAGGTCGCCCGCAATCTTCGCTTCCCATCGCGGGTGCGAAAAATCATTCACCGAGCCAGTGATGTTCAGCGTATGGTCTTTCGTCCCGGTTGCATGCGCCGTCAAACGCATCGAGCGAAGATAAGCAGCATTTTTCGTCAGATCCAGCGAAGCCTGCATGATGCCATGCAGTTGCGCGCCTTGCGTGGAAACATGCAGCTTGCCGCGAGCCAGGTCCAGATCCGTTACGCCTGCTTCAATGTGATAACTCTCCGGCGTTGTCTTGCTTCTTGCCGCCACATATTGAAGCAGCAGGGAAGCATCATTTGCCTCAAAGTCCAGCGGCTGATACCGGCTCTGAAAATCAAAAGACTCCGCATGGTTGTCCAGGTCAAACATCCCCTGATTCACCGCGACATGCCCGGCTCTTAAATCAAAAAACGTATCCAGACCTGACTTCTTCTGCTTCTTCACTACACGCGGCTGCGGCTGGTTCGTCGTCTGGTCGGGATAAATAATCAGGTGAATCTGTGGATGCACCACCGTCAAATCGCGCAGCAGGATATGCGGAGAAAAAATATCCAGCACGCTGAACGCCACATGCAAATGGTCCACGCGCGCATACGGAACCTCATCCGGTCCCTCATTGCCATGCAGCACAACATTGTCTGCATCCGCTTCCAGATGTTGCAGGCTCCAGTGAAACGCGCCCATCTCCAGGCGTCCGCCAGTCGCGTCTTCTACTGCCGCAATCACGTGCTGGCGCACCATCTGCGCAAACTGAGCCGAGTTCATCCACCACGCAAACCCGCCGCCAACTACGGCAATTACCGCGGCTGCAATCACGCCACACCACAACAGTGGACGCTTACGGCGCGGCGCCTTCTGCTGTTTGGGCTCGGGGGATGGCGTCAATTCACTCATTCCTGATTATCCTGTCCGTTCGTGCTCGTCTCCAGCGAAGGGTCAAGTACCTCTACGCCGCCTTGTTTGCGCAAATCGGTAAGCCATGTGCCGAAAAGCACGTTCACCTGTTGCTGCAACAGAATCTCCTGGATGCGTGGCGACACAGTCTCCAACGTTGGCGGCGTTTCTCCCTTGGGATACTGCGGCAGCAACGTTTCGTTGTAATACTTCGCAATCTGCTCATCGGAAATCTGGATGCCTTGCCGGAAGCGCGTCTCAATAAACCGCAGCAGCACCATACGCAGTCGCAGATAGTGCTCCACCTCGGACTGGGTCAATCCATTCTCGTCCAGAAAATGCGTCCAGCCCGCATCGCTCTTGCAGTTCGCCGCCACACACGCAGGCAGTTGCTCGCGCAGGTCCTGCAGCCGTGTTTTCACCTCATCCGGTGTAGGCTCAGGAATCGGCACAGTCCCTTGCCCAATCTGCTGCTCAATCAGTGCGCGGCTGATAAGCATTTGCAGTGCGCGTTTCGCGCTCAAAGCGCGCATCCTGCCGCGTTCCGGATCAAGCGAATACAAATGCAATTCGTTCTGCACATCGCTTTCCAGAATCGCTTGATTGTTAACTACAGCCACTACGCGATCCAGTACCTGCTCCTGCTGAGCATGTACCGTTCCGCACGCAGCAGCCATCGCAACCGCAGTCAACGTCCGTCGAATTGTGCGTAGTGCAAGCATCAGAACGTCTGCCCCAGACTGAAGAAGAAGTTGAAGTGGCTAGACTCGCCTACATGCGGCGGCTCATTGATATTCGAGTAGTTGTATGTGACCGGATAAATCGGTGGATTCAGGTTGTAGCTGAAGTCAAACCGCAGCGGCCCCACAGGCGTGTGATAGCGCAGCCCAATCCCCGGCGTATGCGAAAAGTAATTGAAGCTGCACTTGCCGGATTTGCCCGTCGAGTATGTTGGCCCGTCGGGATCAAGCGGACCGTCCCCCTGAGGAGGAGGAGGCACCTGATCCTGCGGCATCTTGCACTCGCTGCGGTCTGGCTGCCGTACGCGAATCATGCTCGGCCAGATATCCCCCGAGTTGTTAAAGATGTTGCCCATGTCATGGAACAACACAAAACTCACTGTGTTGCCAAAGTAGGGAAGCGTCGGCGGTGGCAGGCGTAGCTCCGTGCTGTTCACAAACGCGCCCGCTCCGCCAATCGGATATCCCGTCTGCGGATCACGTGGCCCTGCAGCATTCGTTGAGAATCCGCGCAGGGAAGTGGCGCCTCCCGAATACAGCCGCTCCGGCAGCGGAATCAATTCGCGGCTGCCATTGCCAAATGCGCGCTCCTGCCCGTAGCGCGTATTCCGCGCCAGTACCAGCTTGCCTTTATCAAAGCTGTAAAAGCTGGAGTTCGACATATCAATCCGGTTGAACCGCGCCTCGGAAGCAAACTGCCCGGCGGAGATGAACTCCTGAAAGCTGGTATATGTTCCGCGATGCGCATCCACGGGAGAATCACGCGTATCGCGAATCCACGTAAACCCCGGCCCGCCCACGCGCACCGCCGCCGACAACGCAGGAATCGCATTCGGGTACACCTGCAAGCTGTCGCCCGCAACCTTTACGCGTCGGAAATCAAGCTCATACACAAACGTATTTGCACGCGAAAACCAGTGCGCCGGATTGTTGTATGTCTGCGTAATGCGCAAACCAGCATCCAGCTTCGATGCAACATATGTAGTCACCGCTTGGCTATTCGCATAGCCGCCTGTAAACGTCAGCGCAAACTTCCTTGAGCTCCACAGGTGCGGATTCTGATAAATCAAATCCGCTTTCTGTTCAATCGAGCCGTACGTCCCTTGAATGCTCGCCGACTGCTCGCGCCCAAACAAATTATTCCGCGTGATGGAGAGCAATCCGCGCAAGCTGACGCCAGTATGCCCATTGGGATTGCAAGCCACGCCCGTCGCAATATATCCCGCGCAGTTGTTTTGCGGCGTACCGGTCTGTGCTTCAAATCCAGCGCCGTAAGTCAGCGTCCACCGCCGCGCCTCAATCGCCTGAATCAAGACCGTCTTATCAATCTCGCCGCCCGCAGGGTTCTGCACCACCGTATTCACTTCGTTAAATAGCGCCAGGTCGTAGAGATTCCTCTGCGTCTCCTGCAGCGCCTCCATGTTCAGAGGGTCGCCGGCTTTCAACGTAATCTGCGAAGCAACCGTGCTGGGCCTCGTGTAGTGCAAGCCTGTCACCACAACCTTGCGAACAAAACTCTGCTGCCCTTCCGATACATGAAAGACCACATTCAGCTTGTTCGCATCCTGCGCGTCTGCGGTTTCGGATACATCGACACGCGCATCATTAAATCCTAGCGTCATGTAATAGGTCAGCAGCGCATCGCGGTCGCCTGCAAGGTTGCGCGGCGAATGCAACTGTCCCGGCACCGTAGTCAGTAGCCCCGTCAGTGTTAGCGAGTCCACATGCTCATTGCCATCCAGCGTCACCGTGCCCACGCGCTGCTGCAGTCCTTCGTCAATGTGGTAAACCACCGTCAGCGGTGCGGAAATCTTTTTCGCTGGATGCGCTGTAGTCTGTGTTCCTATCTGCACGCCGGCCCCGTTTGCAATTGGCCCCGTCTCCGGCGTAATCGCAACCTTGGAAAATCCATTGTTGTGGTACGTGTCGCTCAGCGCCGCAATATCCGCAGACACCAGCGCCTGGCTATAAAGCCCCTGCCGGTCGAAAGCATTTTTTGCCTGCACATTCAGCAGGTCTTCCAGCGTGTTGGAGTCGAAGTAGTGGTTCCCATCTACTTTCACACTCTCCACGCGCCGCCGCGAACTTAGTTGTACGCTATACAAAATCAGAACTTCACTCGTAGAAGGCGTCTGCTGCGAGTGTGCCACTGCCACATCAAAGTATCCCTGGCTCTGAAAGTAGTCGCGAATCCGCCTGCCACCCTCATTCAGCAGGTCTTCATCTACCGTGCCTTCTTCGTAAATCGGAACCAGCCGCTTGATGTGTTCATCGCTCAGTTTCGCGCCGTCCACACGCACAGTCACCAATGGTCCGCGCGTTGCCGTGAACTTGTAGTTCACCTTGTGCGCGGCATATTCCTGCGAAGTAAGCTTCACATCCGCCTCCAGCCGCCGCTGCTTCTGGTAGTGCTTCAGAACCCCGCTTAGCGCCCGGTCCACCGTATCGCGGTTCACCAGCGCGCCCGGTCTCAATCTCGCGTAGCTGCGAAATTCCTCCACACTCATCCCGGGCTCGCCCGACACCGTTACTGTTCCCACACGTGCCTGCGCCCCCGGCGTCACATGCACGGCAATGTTCACCAACTGGTTGGCCGGTTCCGGCGTCAGCGTATATTTAATCCCCGCCTCGCGGAATCCGTTATCCGCCAGCACCTGCTTCATCAGGTCAACGGCATGGTGCATGCGCGTTTCCGTGTAGCGCGTCCCGGCTGTCAACCGGCTTGCCCGCTCCAACTGCGTGTTAATGGTCGCGCCCTTCGCGCCTTCCACCGTGACGGTTCCAATGAAGGTGCGTCCCGTCCCGCGAAAGACCAGCGTAACGCCATTGCCTTCCCGCACCGCAGCCACTTCAACCTGTTCAAACAGTCCCGTAGCAAACAACTCACGAAGGCTCGCGGTAACCTTGGTCTCATCCAGCGGCTGACCCACCGCCTGCTGCAGCTTATCCTTGATCGTCGTAAGCCGTTCCTCGCTCACGCCTTCAAACGCAATGCGTTGCACAGGCAGCCCCGCCCATGCCTTCCAGTCAGCCGCCTGCGCCTGGGCCCCGGAATTCGCTCCCGCCGCATTCTGCCCTGCAGCAAATCCACACCCAGCCCATAAAAGAATCCAGAATGGCAACCAGAGATGGCGGGCCAGCTCCGGCACTCTCCCCCAGCCGAAATCGCCGTTTTTTTCTGAGTGCAACAGGGGCTCCGGCCGCAAAATTTCCCACCTCTTCTATTCGCAAGTTAATATCGAAATACTCAACCAGCCCGAACTTATTGATGCGGCTCGGTTTTTTTCTTTACGGCAGCAGTTCGCAGGGGCCGCAGTTAACCTCTGCCCCTTATACTAACGAGGAATCATGTAGCGCGCAGCATCCACGGAACTTCGACCGGAAACCAAGGGAAACAAATGACGCAATCGAGGATTCCAACTCCATCACCACAAGCCGCCACGGTAGAAGCCGGAGGGGGTATCACTCCTCTCAGTGCTTTGCCAAAAAATAGCGACCCCGATACTCTTGCGCGTGCTCAGGCCGGCGACCCGCATGCTTTTGCTCTCATCTACGCGCAGCACAAGCGCCGCATCTACTCCCTCTGCCTGCGCATGGTCAACAACGTTGCAGAGGCCGAGGATCTTACCCAGGAAGCCTTCCTGCAACTTCATCGCAAGATTGCTACCTTCCGCGGCGACTCCGCTTTCTCCACCTGGCTGCACAGGCTAGCTATCAATGTGGTATTGATGCATCTGCGCCGCAAGGGGCTGTCCGTCGTTTCGCTGGACGAGGCAATGGAGCCCTCACCCGAGGAAGGTCCCGGCCGCAGCTTTGGCGCGCCCGACCTTTCCCTCGCCGGCTCCATTGACCGCATGGCCCTCGAACGCGCCATCGGCGGCCTTCCCGCCGGCTACCGCCTCATCTTTGTACTTCATGACATCGAAGGATACGAACACAACGAAATTGCAGCCATGCTCGATTGCTCCATTGGCAACAGCAAGTCCCAACTGCACAAAGCGCGGCTCAAGCTGCGCGATGCAATGCGCAACTACTCCAGAACGGAGGGGCGGAGATGAGCGAAATGCCTCACGATCCCAAGGATATGCAGTGCGAAGAATTTCAGTCGCACCTGCCCGAACTGATTGCTTCCGGTACGGATGTTTCCCAGCACCCGCACGTCCAGACCTGCGAGCTTTGTAGAGCCCTGCTCGCCGACCTTGAATCCATCGCTGCTGCCGCCCGCCAGCTCTTCCCCGTGGAAGACCCGCCGGACCGTCTCTGGGAGCAGATCGAATCCGCCATCCGCGAGGAAGACGCCGCAAGCAGCAAATAACTGCTGCCTGCGGCTGCCTCCGCCCTCATCCATGCGTATCGGTCGCGCCTGAGCCCAGGCTGGCATACGTGCGGCGGCTTCTAATTTGTTTTTATTTCGATAGTCATCAAAATAAAAACAGCATTCCGCTCTGTGCGCGCATCTTGTTTAGAGGTGCCGGGTGGCGGAAGGGAATTCGTCTGTTTCACGAAATGCGCAAGTCTGTTTCGCCTGCCCGTACGAGTCAAGATTTCTTTGCGAGGTTTCTTTATGTCCTCCTCAATTGCTGATGTCCTCTTTCAGCCGCTCCAGATCAAATCTCTCCATCTCAAAAATCGAATTGTCATGGCTCCCATGACGCGCACTTTTTCGCCTGAGGGCGTCCCTGGCGAAAACGTTGCTGCCTACTACCGCCGCCGTGCCGAAGGGGAAGTGGGCCTTATCCTTACGGAAGGAACCGTCATCAATCGCCCCGCATCCCGCAATCATCCTGCCATCCCCAAGTTCTACGGCGCGGAAGCGCTGGCCGGCTGGCAGCGAGTGGTCAATGAGGTTCACGCAGGCAACGGCCTCATCGGTCCGCAAATCTGGCACACAGGCTCTCTGCAGAGCCCGTCCACCAATTGGGTTCCGGACGAGCCGGTCGAAAGCCCTTCCGGGCTGGAGGCTCCCGGCAAGCTTCGCGGTAAGGCCATGACCGACTCCGACATCGCCGACACCATCGCCGCCTTTGCCCAGGCCGCCGCAGATGCCAAGCGCCTCGGCTTTGATGTGGCTGAAATCCACGGCGCCCACGGCTACCTGATTGACGAATTTTTCTGGGCCGGCACCAACGAGCGCACCGACATCTTCGGCGGAGCCACCATCCAGGAGCGTTCCCGCTTTGCCGTCGAGGTTGTTAAAGCCGTCCGTGCCGCCGTTGGCCCCGATTTCCCCGTCATCATCCGCCTCAGCCAGTGGAAGCAGCAGGACTTTGCCGCCCGCCTCGCTACCACTCCGGACGAAATGGCTTTCTGGCTCGTGCCCCTCGTCGAGGCAGGCGCAGATGTTCTTCACTGCTCGCAGCGCCGCTTCTGGGTACCGGAATTCCCCGAAATTGACGGCGAAAACGGCCTCAACTTCGCTGGCTGGGCCAAAAAGCTTACCGGAGCCTTCACCATCAGCGTCGGTTCCGTCGGCCTCTCCGGCGACCTCGTCTCTGCCTTTAGCGGGCAGGATTCCCAGCCCACCAGCCTCGATGTCCTGGCCCAGCGCCTGGAGCGCAACGAGTTCGACCTGGTTGCCGTAGGCCGCGCCCTGATTACCGACCCCGCATGGCCCCGCAAGGTTCGCGAAAGCCAATTGAGCGAGCTAGTCGGCTTCCACGTCTCCTCGCTCGGCGAACTGGTCTAAACAATCCAGCGTTCCTACATGGCCCTGCTTCCCATCCCTGTGTCTTTTTCTGGCGCAAGGATGGGAAAACCCATCACTCTCATCCTGGTCCCGCCGATAATCCATTCTGCCGCGAGTATTGTTGGGTAACTATTTGCTTTTTCTAATCTTTACAAGAAAAAGCAAATGCAATAGACGAAGTACGCGGGAGCCGCATCCAATTCAGCAGGAACGGGCTGGCCAGCCACATCGTATTGGCAGAAAGAGCTCCGCGTAAGCTCGTTTGGGGCCTCCGGGTTAGCTGTTGTTGAATTTGCAACTTTTGCCGATCTTCGTTGTCTAATGTAAGGTAAGTTGATACGAGGACACTCAATGTCAAATCCCTCTATTCCGACCCCTCCTGCCGGCGCCGAAAACACCGCTCCTGTAAACAATCAGGTCCGGCGTGTCCCCGTCTTGCCGGTTCGCGATACCGTTCTCTTTCCCCATGCGGTTCTTCCCCTTACGGTAGGCCGCGAAAGCTCCATCCAGCTCATCGAGTCGCTTGGCGAAGACCGAACCATTGCCGTCACCGCGCAGATTGACGCGCGCCTCGACTCGCCCACGCCCACGGACATGCACGCCGTAGGCACCCTTGCCACGGTTCACAAGATCGTCCGCATGCCCAACCAGAGCCGCTTCGTCTTCACGGAAGGCGTGGAGCGCGTCCGCGTCCTTCGCTACGTGCAGACCGAGCCCTACATGGTCGCCGAAGTCGAGCCTCTCGAAGCCACAGCGCCGGAAACAGCCGAGCCTGACTCGAATCTCGACGCCCAGGCCCGTGTTGTGGTCTCGCAGTTCCAGCAGATCGTCACCGAATCCCCGACGCTCTCCGACGAACTGCGCACCATCGCCGCGAACATTGAAGAGCCCGGCCGCCTTGTCGATTTTGTAGCTTCTTCGCTGCCGTTCCTAACCACAGACGACAAGCAGAAGCTCCTCGAAACCGAAGGTGTCATCGCGCGCGTTGATTTGTTGAACGCGCATCTCGCCAAGGAAATCGAAGTCCAGCAGCTTCGCAACAAGATTCAGAACGAAGTGCAGGACCAGGTTCAGCAGTCGCAGCGCGACTACTATCTCCGCGAGCAGATGAAGGCCATCCAGAAGGAGCTCGGCGAACAGGACGAGGGCCAGAAGGAAACCGAGGAGTTGCGCAAGAAAATCGATGACGCCAACATGCCCGAGGACGTAAAGAAGGAAGCCCTCAAGGAGCTCGCCCGTCTTCAGCGCATGTCCCCCATGGCCGCCGATTACTCGCTCACGCGCAACTACATCGAGTGGCTCGCCGTGCTGCCGTGGGCCAAAAGCTCCGGCGAGAAAGTAGACATCAACAAGGCCAAGGAAATCCTTGACGAGGACCACTACGAGCTGAAGAAGGTAAAGGACCGCATTCTCGACTATCTCTCCGTGCGCGAGCTGAAGCCTGACATGAAGGGACCGATCCTCTGCTTCGTCGGACCTCCAGGCGTAGGCAAAACCTCGCTCGGCAAGTCGATTGCCCGCTCGCTTGGACGCAAGTTCCAGCGCGTGGCACTCGGTGGCATGCACGACGAGGCCGAAATCCGCGGCCATCGCCGTACGTACATCGGGGCACTGCCCGGCCAGATTATCCAGAGCATTCGCCGCGCCGAAACCAACGACCCGGTCATCATGCTCGACGAAATCGACAAGCTGGGCCGCGACTTCCGTGGCGACCCGGCCTCGGCTCTGCTCGAAACGCTCGATCCGGAGCAGAACAACACGTTCCGCGATAACTACCTCGACGTGCCGTTCGACCTGTCCAAGGTGCTCTTCATCTGCACCGCGAACATGCTCGACACCGTGCCCGCCCCGCTGCTTGACCGTATGGAGATTATTCCGCTCCAGGGTTATAGCGAGGAGGAGAAGGTGCACATCGCCGACCGATACCTGATTCCGCGCCAGATCAAGGCCAACGGCATCACGGAAGAGCAGATAGAGTTCCCCGAGGAAGCCACGCGCCACCTCATCCGCCACTACACACGGGAAGCGGGCGTGCGCAAACTCGAACAGGTCATCGGAACGGTATGCCGTAAAGAAGCGCGCCGCGTAGTGGAAGGCAAGACGGAGAAGCTGGTGGTGACGAAGGAAATTCTCAAGGACTTCCTCGGCAACATCATGGTCCGCGTCGATACCGAAGTAGCCGAGCGCGTCAACCGTCCCGGCGTAGCTGTAGGTCTCGCATGGACCCCCGCAGGAGGCGACATCCTCTTCATCGAAGCTAACAAGATGAAAGGGAAGGGCGGCTTCACCATTACCGGCCAGATCGGCGAGGTCATGCAGGAATCCATGCAGGCCGCGCTGACGTGGGTTCGCTCGAACGCCGAACGCCTCGGCCTCGAACAGGACTTCACCAAGGACGTTGATCTGCACATCCACGTCCCCGCTGGGGCCATCCCCAAGGACGGCCCCTCGGCAGGCGTAACGATGGCCACGGTGCTCGTCTCGCTGCTTACCGGAACCCAGGTGCAGCCCGCGACGGCGATGACCGGCGAGATCACGCTCAGCGGAAACGTGCTCCCCGTTGGCGGCATCAAAGAGAAGTTCCTTGCCGCCCGCCGCGCCGGAGTCAAGCAGGTCATCCTGCCGTACGAAAACCGCCAGGACGTAGAGGAAGACCTCACGCCCGAGCAGATTAACGGCGTGCAGATTCACTACGCCCGGCACATTGAAGATGTGCTGGCCGTGGCCCTGCCGCAGTTCAAACCGCAACCCATAGCAGTAACGCCTGCGGCGTAACTGCAGGAAAAAGGGAACAGCTTTCAGGAATCAGTGAACCGCAAACAGAAAGGCCGGCCAACCAGCCGGCCTTTTCTCTTTGTTCGTTTTCTGCGTCCAATACACAGGCAGTTATCCTGAATAAAGCATGCAAGTAACGATTCTCCCCTTCGGCATCCTCAAAGAATCCCTCGGCCAAGCCGCGTTCCCGCTCACTCTGCCGGAAGGCGCGACCGTCACCGACCTCCTCGCGAGCCTCAGTACCCGCGCGCAACTCCGCGGCATAGCCGTAAGCGTCAACGCCGAATACGCCCTGCCCGGCCAGCCGCTAGCAGAAGGCGACGAAGTCGGCCTCCTGCCCCCTGTCAGCGGAGGCAGGGATGAAGACACCATCTACCTGACCAACGAAGTCATTCCGTCAGACCAGCTAATTGCTGCTGCCAAAGCTGCAACTGACGGCGCAATCCTCACCTTCGACGGCATCGTTCGCAACCATTCGCGCAACCGCGAAACGGTCTACCTCGACTACGAAGCTTATGAGGAAATGGCGCTCAAGCAGATGCGGGAACTTGCTGCCGAAGCCCGCGAAAAATTCTCCATCCGCCACGTCACCATCGTGCACCGCCTGGGCCGCCTTGCCGTAGGAGAAACCAGCGTCCTCATCATCGTCGCCAGTGGGCACAGGGCAGCAGGCTATGAAGCTTCCCGCTTTCTCATCGACACGCTCAAGAAAACCGTGCCTATCTGGAAAAAGGAAATCTTCACCGACGGCGCAGTCTGGTCCGATGGCGATCCATTCCCTGAAGGCGTAGCTATTCCCGACGCGGAGCCAAAACATGGCGCGTAGGCTGGCACTTGCGTTCGTTGTGTTGGCGCGGGTTCTGTATGCACAGGACCCCCAACCCGACCTCCGCATCGACACCAAACTCGTCACCGTCTTCACCAACGTTACCGACGCAAAAGGCGCCATCATCGGCGGCCTCACCAAGGACGACTTCAAAATTTACGAAGACTCCCGCGCGCAAACCATTGCCGTCTTCGAGCGCCAGTCCGAGCAGCCACTCACGCTGACTCTCGCTATCGACACCAGCGGCAGCACCTTCAAAGACCGCGTTCTCGAACAAAACGCCAGCAAGCGCTTCCTCCACGCCATTGTGCGCGAGCAGGACCAGGCCAGCCTCATCCAGTTTGCCGATGTTGTAAGCCAGCTTTCGCCCTTCACTAATAAGCTTCCGCAGCTTGATCGCGCCCTTGCCGGCATCCGCGGCGGCGACTCCACCGCGCTCTACGACGCCATTTACTTAGGCTCGCAGTCACTGGCCCGCAAAGAAGGTCGCAAAGTTCTCATCCTCGTTTCCGACGGCGGCGACACCGCCAAATCCACCACCTACGCCGATGCGTTGGAGCAAGCTCTCCGCGCCGAAGTCATGATTTACTCCATCATCGACGTGCCTATCGAAGCCTCCGCTGGCCGCGACCTCGGCGGCGAACACGCGCTCATCACGCTAGCCGAGCAAACCGGCGGCAAAAGCTTCTACGCGGATTCAGGCGGTCTCGACAAAGCCTTCCAGCAAGTCAGCGACGACCTCCGCACTCAATACGTCCTCGGCTACTATCCCCACAACCAGGAGCCAGGCCGTGCCTTCCACCGCATTACCGTTACCATACCCCGCGCCGCCGCGGACGCCTTCAACATCCGCTACCGCACCGGCTACTACGCTGACAGCCCTGCCAAACCACGCCATTCTGCTGCAACTGCCAATCCGGAGTGAAACGTTTCCGCCTTCCGCAGCACTAAAGTTGTTCTACTCCCTGCTCCCTATTCCCTATTCCCTAATCCCTGTTTCCTGCATCTAACCCTGTATATATGACTCCTCCACTCTCGACACGCCGCCGTTCTAAAACCCCGCCGCCGGGAGAAACCGGCCAGGAAGCGCTCTATCTGCGTTCTTTGAGCGAGCGCAAAGTTCCCGTTGCCATCAAGCTTCGCGACGGAGACATAGTCAAAGGCTGGATTGAATATTTTGACGACGGCATGCTGCGCCTGACCCGCGAAGGCAAGCCAAACTTATTTATCTATAAGCACCAGATTCGCTCCATTACCGAAGCAGGCCGCCACCGCAGCCACGCCGAAGGGGTCTTTCACTCGTAAAGCAGGGGACGGCGAAAAGAGGTCGCGTAGACGGGTATTTCTGCAACCTGTAACCTGTCCTCTGTAACCTCTCTCTACAATAGATTCATGACCGCTTCCGCTATCATTCCCGCTGCCTCCGAAATCGCCCGCGAAGCCGGAGCCCGCCTCCGCGAGTTCTACGCGCAAGGCGTCACCGCCGAGTACAAAGGCGCTGCCGATATTGTTACCATCGCCGACCGCACCGCGGAAAAGCTCATCGTAGAGCGCCTCACCGCGGCATTCCCCGACCACGGCATCTACGGCGAAGAGGGAACCCGCGACCGCCTCGACCAGGAGTTTCGCTGGTACGTGGACCCGCTCGACGGCACGACGAATTTTGCTCATGTCGTCCCGCACTTCGCCGTGTCGATGGGACTCGAACAGCGCAAACCCGGACTGAAGGAAGACGAAGACGGCATCCTCGTTGCCGGTGTCATTTACGACCCCATGCGCGATGAGCTTTATACCGCTGAGCGCGGCAAGGGAGCCTTCCTCAACGGCAAGCAGATTCACACATCCTCTATTGCCACGCTGGCGGAATCGCTGGTAGCTACCGGCTTTCCCAGCCAGAAGCGTCACCTTACACCGAACATGCACTTCTACCATGAGTTCACTTTGCGCTCGCACGGTGTTCGCCGACTGGGTTCGGCTGCGCTTGATTTGGCGTATGTAGCAGCAGGCCGCCTCGAAGCCTTCTGGGAGTTCAACCTGAACCCCTGGGACACCGCCGCTGGAATTTTGCTGGTAGAAGAAGCCGGAGGCAAAGTAACGGATTACAACGGTGCGCACGTCAAGCTGGAGAGCAAAGAAGTCCTTGCCTCCAACGGCAAAATTCAGGATGAGCTGGTAGGCCTCTTCACGGATATGTTTGCAGGCCGCAATCTGTCGCACATCGTCACGCCGCAAGAGTACGCCCAGAGCAAGAAGTAGGGAACAAGGCCGAGAAGGTTACTGGTAACAGCAAAAGCCAAAGCAAGAACGGTAGGCTACCCGCCTCTCTGGTGATAGCCCGCTGTCCCTGCCTACTTCAATGCTTCCGGATTCAACTTCCCAATTCGTCCCTTCGGACCCACAACAAAGGGCAGGGAAATGGCATTCCAGTTCTTATCCGAACTGTCGGCGCTCTTCACTGGCCGCCAAGCCTCTCCATCGTTGGTAGAAACATCGGTCCCATTCGGCCCGACTGTAATCCAGACGTGGAGCAGAGGATCATACGCCACCGCTGACCGGTATCCATCCGGCGTAACCGCTGCTGCACGCCACGTCTTTCCGCCGTCCTGCGTGTAAGCTGCCGTTCCCGCGGCCTCATTGGGCTGCTGATAATCTCCGCCTACAGCCACGCCTCTCAAAAAATGCAGCGACCTGCCCGGCTTCTTCTCTTCGGGCCTGAAGGCCAGGCCAAAAATGCCGGCAGAATCACTCCCATGCGCCATCGGCACCTTCGCCGCCGGATACGCATACCGCGTAAACGGTCCGTTGGTCTTGACCACGCGCCGAATCATGCGTCCGCCATCCTTGCCGCCTGTCCCAATCCAGAACGTGCCAAAGGTCCACTCAATAAAAATCGAGGAATTGCTGGCCGCAAATGCCGCTTCCTGGTGCTTTGCGTCGGGCCGCGGCTGCACGGGAGAAACAGGGAAATTTGTCTCATCCAGATTCACTTCCCACAGAGGGAAGTGGCCGTGAACCGGGTCACCCAGCAGCAGTCCTTCCGTAGTCTCCTTGCCCGAACCCTGGTCTGGCCCCATCCTCAGCGCATCCCAAAATCCATCCGCATCCTGGTTCCAGAAAATCAGCTTCCACGTCTTGCATCCATCATCGGTCTTGTAGACGCGCGAGTCGCGCCCCGTTCCTGACGACATTACCAGCGCCGTCTTTGCATTGAATCCCTGCACTGCGCGAAAATCCAGCTTTTCTGCCTGCGGAGGAACCGCGCATTTCTCCCACGTTGCACCCTCGTCGGTGGTTCGCAGCACAGTCCCATCTGTTCCAGAGGCCCATGCCACGCCGTTGCCCACAGTATGAATCCCGCGCAGGCTGGCCGTTGTATTCGAATTTTGCAGAGTCCACTGAGCGGAAACCGAAGCGGCGGTGCCCGTCAGCAAGAGGGCAGCAAGAAAAGAACGCATAACGAGAGTGTAACGAATCACTTTCGCCGCATCTGCTTTTCCCTCGTGCCTGCTTTTAAATTGCGACTCAAAATGTCTGATTCCGACTGATTAAGTCCCTATTTTTCTAGGTTCCACATCGCAAAACTGGACCCTTGAGCGCTCACCTTGCTCACGGTGTTCTGTGCTATTCTCACGGTCGTAGAGTTCGACTCCCCGCGAAACACTTCGGAGAAAACCAGATGGCATATGTGATTGCAGAACCCTGTATCGGCACCAAGGACACCGCCTGTGTGGACGCCTGTCCCGTCGATTGCATCCACCCCAAGAAGGACGAAGACGGCAACGCCGACGCAGATCAGCTTTTCATCGATCCGGTAGAGTGCATCGATTGCGGTGCCTGCGTTCCTGCTTGCCCCGTATCGGCCATCTTTGCCGCCGACGATCTGCCCGAAAAGTGGGCCAGCTTCGCCGAAAAGAACGCCGCTCACTACGGCCGCTAGGTGCTGGCCGCACAGGCGACCGCGCACATTGCGCGTCATCCGTGCTGTGGCATTCTGCTGTGATTCAAAACGCGCATCCTGCTTCGGCAGGATGCGCGTTTAGCGTTGCAAGAAAAAGGAATTAAGCTCCCAGCCGCTCCATGCCTAGATCACGAGCCGCAATCTTATCGAAAGTGACAACCTTCGAGCAGCCAGCCGCACGAGCTGTCACCGCAATCAGGCAGTCAGCGAAGTCCGCGCGTGTCTGCCGATAGAAATGCAAGGCTTGCTTGAACTCCTTGGCTCGTTCAATGACAAATTCGTTTCTCGATTCCAAACTGGTCAGAACGGTCACGATGTCTGCGCGCGACATTTTCACGTGCCTGTCGAGGAACCATACAAGTTCCTGAATAGAGGCTAGAGAAAGCCAGCCCGGCGCAGATGCCGTGAGTGTGTCTATGAATGCTTTTGCCTCGCGGCTCTGCCGGGGATCGTCGCCCACCACGTAGCGAATCAGCACATTGGTATCAAGGCAGATCATGCAGCCTTTGTCCCGTTTCTACGTGCCCTGCGGCGGCCTTCTGCGCTCATTGTGGCAGCATCCAGCTCAGCTACCCGTTCCCCGATCGCATCTTTCATCTCATCCAGCGATGGAGGCGGTCCTTCCTGTACGTAGCCGAGTTTTTTCACAATCCCATACAAATCCTGAATGGAGCCAACCCGCCGTATACGGAACTCACCGTTATCTCCATGAAGAAATACCACGCTCTCGCCAGATTCGACACCAAGCTCTTTCCGTAATCCAGCAGGAAGCGTGATCTGGCCTTTCGATGTAATTTTTGCCTTGTACATTGCGCGAATTCCTTTCTTATGGAGATTTTACCTTACTTTTCGGAATTTTCCTTACATTCGCCTGGAATGAGATGATAAACCCGATGGCCGTACTAACCTCAGACGCCGTCATCCTGCGCACCTGGCCCGTGCATGAAGCCGACCTCATCGTCAGCTTCTTCACTCGCGACTACGGCAAGCTGCGCGGCGTGGCCAAATCTGCTCTCAAAAGCCGCAAGCGTTTCGGCGGCGCGCTGGAGCCCATGACGCTGGCCCGCGCCTGGTTCGTCGAACGCCCACGGCAAGAACTAGCCCGCCTCGACCAGTTAGAAATCCACCGCTCCCCACTCTCGCTGCCTGTTGATGCTGCGCGCATGACCGCTCTTAGTCTCTACGCGGAAATTATCGACGAAGCACTCCCAGAGCACGACCCGCAGGAAACTGTCTTCCGCTTGCTTCTTGCTGTTCTCGACCACACTACGGCAGAGTCGCCGTGGATGCCTGTCACCTACTTCGTGCTCTGGATGACGCGCCTCATGGGCCTGCTACCGGACGTATCGCACTGCACGGTTTGTGGCGAGGCATTGCGACCCGGCGAAGTCTTTTTTTTGAGTCATGCTGACGGCCTGTTCTGTGCGATTCATCACGGTCCTAACGCCAACACGCTCAGCGAAGACTCCTGGCGTCTCGCGCAGCGCATTCTCAAGCAGCCTATCGCGGCCTTTGCGGAAGAGCCATTCCCGCGCCGTCGGGCACAGGACCTGCGCCGCTTCGCCATCCAGGCATTGGAACGCCACATGGAGCGCAGACTCCGCTCCGCCGAAGCTCTTACCCGCCTCACGTTGTAACCAGGAAATCTACTTCTGCTGCGGCTTCTCCGCCGGCGCACTCGCAACCCCGCCTGAAGCGCCTTCTGCCTTAGCTGCTGCGGCTTCTGCCTTGGCCTTCTCAATCACTGCCAGCTCTTTTGCTTTTTCCTCGGCAGCCAACTGGTTAATCCGCGCCTGTATCCGCGTAATGGAGTCGGTATCGTAAGCCACAATCTCACCGGCCTGCGAGTTGCCCTTCAGCTTTTCAATCCGGTCCTCATGCCAGTGGATCAGCTTCACCAACTGGTCGGTCGAGCTCCAGATATTCTTCTCAACCTCAGTCTCATGCTGCTTCGTCTCTTCCAGTTGCTGGCGCAGCTTCTCCGCGCCCTGCTGCTCGGCATTCAGCGGCGTCGTTACCGGAGCCGTATCCGCGCGCCACACCGACCACGCAACCGCGCCCACCAGCAGCGCCAAGACCAAAACCGCAAGCGCAAGAATCTTCATCGCCTTCCAGTCTATCGTGAGCGGGGAAGCACCCGCAGACTGATAAAATCGGCATGAGTTTCTTTCAGAGAGAGCCCAAGTGTCCTCATCCGTTTCCGCAGCGCCCACCGCGCTTACGTTTCAAGAGTTGCTTTTTCGCCTGCAGAGCTTCTGGGCCGAGCGTGGCTGCGTTCTTCAGCAGCCTTATGACGTAGAAGTCGGCGCAGGCACCATGGCCCCCGAAACCTTTCTCCGCGTGCTGGGACCGAAACCTTACAAGGTTGGCTACGCGCAGCCTTCGCGGCGTCCTGCCGATGGCCGCTATGGCGAAAATCCCAACCGCCTCTTCAAGCACACGCAGTTCCAGCTCATCTTGAAGCCGCCGCCGGCCGATGTGCAGGAACTTTACCTGCAGTCCCTCGAAGCCATCGGCATTGATTTGAAGAAGCACGACCTCAAGTTCGAGGAAGACAACTGGGAGTGGCCCGCCGGTGGAGCCTGGGGCGTGGGCTGGCAGGTCATGCTCGACGGCCTTGAAATTACGCAGTTCACCTACTTTCAGCAGTGTGGCGGCCTCGATCTCGACCCCATCTGCGCCGAGCTGACGTACGGCCTCGAACGCATTGCGGCCTTCCTGCAGGATGTGGACTCGATTTACGACATTGTCTGGGCTCGCGATCCCGAGACCGGCGCGCCGATCACCTATGGCGAAGTCCGGCTTGCCGAAGAGCTGCAGTTTTCTGTCTACAACTTCGAGTATGCCGATGTGCCCAAGCTCTGGGAACACTTCAACTCGTACGAGTCCGAAGCCAAGGAGCTGCTTGCTAAAGCCAACGCTCTTTTAGCCGACGAAAAGGCAGACGCCAAGGAAAAGAAGCGCTTCCCGCTTCTGGCAACCTACGAGCTGGCTCTGAAGTGCTCCAACCTGTTTAACCTGCTGGATGCGCGCGGAGCCATCAGCGTCACCGAGCGAGTCGGTGTAATTGGCCGCATCCGCAACCTTGCTGTGGGCGTGGCCAAAGCCTACGCCCAGCAACAGGCGGCATAAAGCAGCTCTTGGCCGGGGAGTGCGGAAGGAAGCACTCCCCGGCAGCGCAAAATGTTTTCTATCGCGGATCGATGCTTTTTGTTTCCGCTAGATGAGCTACAAGCTGATCGCTACAAGCTCAGAAAGATTTGTTGATATGTCAGACTTTCTTCTCGAAATCGGACTCGATGAAATCCCTGCCCGCATGATTGCCTCTGCGGAAACGGAGCTGGGCAAGCGTGTCACTGACCTGCTCACCCGCGAGCATCTTCTGGCCGAAGGCGCGAAGGTGACGACCTATTCGACCCCGCGCCGCCTTGCTGTCCTTGCCTCGGGCGTGCTTGCCTCGCAGGCCGACACGGAAGAACAACTTACCGGGCCTTCGTGGAAGATTGCGTTCAAAGATGGTGCGCCCACTCCAGCCGCCGAAGCCTTTGCCAAGAAGGCAGGCGTTGCCGTGGAAGCGCTGGAAAAAATCACCAATGCGAAGGGCGAGTATGTTGGCGCAACCGTCAAGCGCACGGGCCGTGCTGCGCAGGAAATCCTTGCCGCTGACTTGCCTAAAGAAGTCCTCGCCCTCTACTGGGCTAAAAACATGTACTGGCGCGCCGGCAAGCCGGAGCGCTTCGTCCGCCCTGTCCGCTGGGTAGTGGCGCTCCTCGACGCGGCAGTTGTGCCGCTCGAAATCGCCGGCATCGCGGCAGGGAACCAGAGCCGCGGTCATCGCATCATGCACGGCGACTTCCCGGTATCCATTGACCTTCCGCAGAACTACGCGGAGACGCTGATAGGCGCAAACGTGATTGCCGATGTAGCGGTCCGCCGCCACATTATCCGCAAGGCGCTGGACTACGCGGCGCGCAGCGTTGAAGGGGCTCGCTGGCGCGAAGACGAGCCCCTTGTCGAAACCGTCACGCACCTCACGGAATGGCCCAGTGTTATTCTTGGCAACTTCTCGCCGGAGTTTCTCAGCCTGCCGGAAGAAGTGCTGGTTACGGTCATGCGCGACCATCAGAAGTATTTCGCCGTGGAAGACGCTAACGGCAAACTGGCTCCGCATTTCCTCGCTGTGCTCAATACGGAGGCCGATGAAGAGGGGCAGGCTATTATTCGTCACGGCAACCAGAAGGTTCTCGTGGCTCGCTTTAAGGATGCGCAGTTCTTCTGGGACTTTGACCAGAAGACGCCGCTTGCTGACCGTCTTGAAAGCCTGAAAAACGTTACCTTTCAGAAAGAGCTGGGTAGCTACCACTGGAAGACCGAGCAAAATCTCGCGATTGCGGAGTCGCTTGCGAAGACTGCCGAGCCTGGCGGCGCGAAGTTTGATGCGGATGCGCTTTTCAAGGCTGTTGAGCTGGCGAAGACGGACCTTACTGCGGAGCTGGTCAAGGAGTTTACCGAGTTGCAAGGCATCATTGGCGGGCTATACGCTCGCGTGCAGGGGCTCGGAGAGCGCACGGCTCTTGCCATCTATGAGCAGTACATTCCGGCATCGACGGAAGACAACATTCCCGTCTCCACGGAAGGTCAGCTTCTCGGTCTTGCCGACCGCATCCAGACGATTGCAGCAATGTTTAGCATTGGCCAGATGCCAACAGGCTCAAAAGATCCTTTTGCGCTTCGACGTGCAGCCAATGCGATCGTCAAGATTCTTGCCGAGTCCACACTGCCGCTTACTCTGAGCGATATCGTGAAGGCCGCTCCAGCCGAAGAGAAGGTCTCTGCGGAAGTTTTCGCTTTCCTGCGCGAACGTTTGCATTTCTACCTCAAGGATGTGCGCGGTTTCGCCTATGACGTGGTGAACGCTGTGCTGGCTTCGGGAGCGGACGATGTTCGCGATGCCATCGCTCGTGCTGAAGCACTCACACAGGTTCGCGGCTCGGAAGACTTTGCTGCGGTTTCGGCAGCCTTCAAGCGCATTGCCAACATTCTCAAGCAGGCCGAAGAGAAGAAGTACGAAATTGGTGCTGCAGACCCTGCGAAGCTCTCCCCGGAAGCCAAACAGCTTTTGGCTGACTCTGAAGCGCTGGCTCCCAAGGTGGCGAAGCTTCGTGAGGGCCACGCTTACACCGAAGCTCTGAGCGAAATTGCCACGTTGCGCCCTGCCGTCGATGCCTTCTTCGACAAGGTGATGGTGCTGGACAACGACCCGGCAGTTCGCGGAGCCAACCTGGGGCTCATCAGCGGCATTCTCAAGGGCTTCAGCGGCATCGCTGATTTTTCGGAGATTGTGACGGCGTAAAAGTCTTGCAGGGCGGCTGATTCTGCTTTCGCCACTCGATGTATTGTTTTTGGGAACTGGAGTTTTTCGCTTGATTTGTTAATCAAATCAATGTTTTGTGGGGAATTTTTATGTTTACTATTTAGTTAGCGGGTGGTTACTTTTGCAATTTTTTTGCGAGACTGCCTGATAAAGACTGCAGCCCGATTCCATTGGAATCGGGCTGTTTTTCTGCTTGATTGTTAGTGTGGCATAAAAAGGGTTAATTGAGCGCAAGAGTTATCCACAGATTTGAGATTTATTTTTGAGGTGTTCTCGAATTATTGCGGTGGGGCGATGCGGACGGTGTTCGCCCGGCAGGAGCGAACGGCGGGACATGCAATCGGATGCAGGCTCTTATCGAGGCAGACCTCGACCGCTGTCAGGTAGTTGTGCCCGCAACTGATGGCGATATCCTCACTCCGCAGGTTCGGATTGGCCTTGGTAAACAGCGCCGTAATCTGGTCAGGCGGCAGGGAAGTCTGCGAGGAAAGATGCGCAAGCTGTGCCGGAATCTGCACCGACTCGTAGGCTGTCCGTGCGGCGGTGAAAAAGTCATTCCCGGAGAGGCCGGTGCAGGCTCCATGTGTCTGCCACTCGTGCATCAGCAATCCCGGCTCGGGATAGATATCCGAAAATTGCGAGGGATTTGGGGCGGCGGCGCTGGTGGAGCAGTGTTGCGGATAGCTTCCATCGTTGTTTTGCGGCCAGAGCCCGTGCAGAACGAAGGTGCTTCGGCGTGCGCACTCGGCTGCTTCGGGGTGCGAGTGGCAATACTCCGGCGACCAGGAGAGATTCAGCAGGTAGTAGTCAAAGTTGCCCGTAGCGGCAGCAACGCGCGGCTGCGCTGCCCGGTGCGTGGCTACGGCGCTATCCGGGTTGGGTGCAGCGCCGCTGCCGGAAAGCGCAGACCGGCACGCAGCCAGCGAGCAAAGAATCACAAGGGCAATTAAGGGGAGAACGTTCCGCTTCATGCGGCCCAGCATAACAGGCTTTCTCTGCATCCGGCGCGAACTTCCGCAGTCTAAAATAGATAGAGATGGCAGACGCACTTTATCTGAGTTTGTGGTACCCGAATCTGCGGCTTGCGGCACTGCCCGACAAGCTGGCAACCGTGCTTTCTACCTTTGCCGCGCACGGCGGCGATGCTAAGGTTTACGCTGTGACCGTCTGGCCGGTGAACTGGCATGAAGCGCCGGTTTTTCAGCGCGTCTATGGCTATGCGACCGAGGGCGCGGAGCCGAAGCAGGCGATTGAAGACTCCTTGGAACTGCTGCACGACGACTATGCCTATGAGTTCCAGATTGGCTGGTATCTCTGGGAGCTGGAGGAGGCTGGCAGTCTCGATGCGCGGTGGGTTCGCGTGCAGCGTCTTGTTCGCGTGACGGCTTTTGGTCCGCTCTTTGATGAAGGCACCTACGAACAGGAAGGCCATATCCGCATTGATTTTGGTCCTGACGCTCCGTTTCTTGAAGAAGGCGTGGATCTGGACGAAACAGCGGAGCAGCACATTGCGCAGAATATTCGCCAGCTTGTGGACCTGACGGCTGCGGTTGAAAAGAACTCCGGCGCAACGGCGCGCCTGTTGTGGAGCGAACTGGGCGAGAGCCTTGCGCAGAAGCTTGCGGCACGTTTGGGCCAGGGGAATTAAGCGCGTGCCTGCTTTCCCATTCCGGCTGACGATTGAACGGCTGCGAACGCTGGTGCTTGTCGCTGCCGGGCTGCTTATTGTGGCGCTCATCGGCTCGCTGACTTTTTCCAAGTGGAAAAGCCGCTTTAACCTGAGCGAAGTTCCCAAGCGGCTGGGAGTGGATATTCAGCAGGAAGCGAATGGCGTGACGTATACGCAGTCGCGCGGCGGCCACACGCTCTTCAAGATTCATGCTTCCAAGGTGGTGCAGCTTAAGGAAGGCGGCAAGGCGCTGCTGCATGATGTGCAGATTGAGCTTTATGGCGAAGACGGCAGCCGCGTGGACCGCATTGCCGGCAACGAGTTTGAGTATGACCAGAAGGCCGGCATTGCCACCGCCGCCGGGCCTGTAGAGATCACCATCATGAAGCCGGGCGTTGCGCCTGCCGTGGCCCCCAAGGCTGTTGCGGAACAGGCAGCGGCAAGCGATAAAGCCCACAGCGCAAGGCCAGATAAGACGGCGTTCGGAAACATGGCGCAGACGGCTGCGGAGGGCCAGATTGAGGTCAAGACCAGCGGCCTGACTTTCAATCAGAAATCCGGCACGGCCACCACGGAGCAGCGTGTTGAGTTTACGCTGGCGCAGGGCGAAGGCAGCGCGGTGGGAGCAACGTTTGACTCCGACAAGGGCCTGATGGTGCTGGATCATGACGTTGCGCTTAACACGCATCGTAATGGCGAAGAGATTAACGTCCACGCGCAGCATGCCGAGTTTGAACGCACGGCGTTGGAGTGTAATCTGCGCGGGGCTACAGCGAGCTATCGTAACGGCAAGGCGTCTGCGGGGGAATCGAAGATTCTGTTTCGCCAGGATGGCTCGGCGGTGCGGCTGGATGCGCATGGCGGATTTACGCTGGCGAGTGTGACGGGGAGCCATGTTGCGGCTCCGCAGGGATGGCTTGAGTTTAATGAGAAGAATCAGCCGCAGCGCGGGCATCTTGAAGGAGGCGTGACGCTTGATTCTGTTAACGGAGGCCGCCAGTCGCATGGCGCAGCACCAACGGCGGAGCTGGCGTTTACTTCGACGGGCGATTTGAAGCATGCGCATCTTGAGCGCGGCGTTACGATGCACAGCGAAGAGGATGCAGGCGGTTCTCATGTCAGCCGCGATTGGCAATCGCCTGTGACAGATGTGGAGTTCCGGGCAGGTGCGAAGACGCAGAAAGCCAGGGAGCAGATGGAGATTGCGTCTATCACTGGACAGGGCGGCGTGGTGCTGAGCGGGCAGACTCGGCGCGGCGATGGTGTTGTAACGCCTTCGCGCATGGCTGCCGAGCAGCTTGTTGCGGAGTTTGGAGCGGATCAGCAGTTGTCGCAGGTTACAGGTACGGGGCACGCAAGTTTTGCGCAGACTACTGCATCCGGCGCAGCGCAAACTACAACCGGCAACAAGCTGGAGGCACATTTTGTGCAGGGCGCAAAGGCATCTTTGAAGGGTGCGCAATCGCAGATTGATTCGGCAACGATTGATGGCAATGTGGTGATGACGCAGCAGCCTGCGGCGAAGCCGGGGCAAGCACCACAGCCGGCTTTGCGCGCTACCAGCGGCCATGCTGTTTACGAAGGAGCAGGGCAGTGGCTGCACCTTACCGTAAATCCGCGTGTGCAGAATGGTGGGCTTGAGCTGACGGCGGATAAGGTGGATGTTGCGCAGCAGTCCGGTGATGCTTTTGGACATGGAAATGTGAAGGCGACGTGGCTGAACGACGAGCGTGATAAGGCGGCTTCAGGCACAGTTGGTTTTGGCGGGCAAACGCCTGCGCACGTGATTGCGAATGAGGCGCAGTTCCACCAGGCTACGGGGGAAGCGACCTTCCATGGAAAAGCCCGGCTTTGGCAGGATGCGAACTCGGTTGCGGCTCCGGTGATTGTGCTGGACCGCACGAAGCGCACGCTGGTGGCGCATGGAACCGATGCAGCGGACCCGGTGCGGCTGGTGCTGTTGAGTTCCGGTGGTGCGCCGGGGCAGAAGTCAGAAGAAAGCAAATCGGCAACGCCGTCTGTGATTCGCGTGCGCGGAGGGGAGCTGCAGTACTCCGATGCAACGCGGAAGGCTGTGCTGTACGCGGCGGAAGGTGGTGCTGTTACTGCCGAAACGGGAGCCGTTACGTCTAACTCGGATTCGGTTGAGTTGATTTTGCAGCCTGCTGGAACGCATGCGGGTAAGGAGAATCCGGCAGGACAGGTTGAGCGCATGATGGCGCATGGTCATGTCGTGTTGAGTTCGCAGGGACGGCAGGGAACAGGGGAGCAGCTTGTGTACAGCGGGCAGACGGGCCAGTATGTGCTGACGGGAACCGCGGCAGTGCCGCCGAAGATGAGCGATTCCGAGCATGGAACGGTTACCGGCAATGCTTTGATTTTCAATAGCCGCGATGATAGCGTCAGTATCGAAGGCGCGGGAACCAAGACCACAACAGTGACGCACGCGCCTGCAAAAGCGGGCCGGTAAAGAAGCGAGTTGGATGGAGACACTGATCGCCGAAGGACTCGGCAAGACATATAAAGGACGGCAGGTGGTGCGCGGCGTCGATATCCGCATCAGCCGTGGGGAAGTGGTTGGCCTGCTGGGTCCGAACGGTGCAGGCAAGACCACGAGCTTCTACATGATTGTTGGCCTGGTGGAGCCGGAGACTGGGCGCGTAATGGTGGATGACACCGACATCACGCGCACGCCGATGTATCTGCGGGCGCGCAATTATGGCATCAGTTATCTTCCGCAGGAGCCGTCTGTTTTTCGCAAGCTTACGGTGGAGGAAAACATCCTTGCGGTGCTGGAAGCGCAGCCGTTGAGCAACAAGGAACGGCGCACGCGCACGGACCGGCTGATTCAGCAGTTGAATCTTGGACATATTCGCGGCACACGTGGGTATGCGCTGTCAGGCGGTGAACGGCGGCGCGTGGAGATTGCGCGGTCGCTTTGTATTCAGCCGAACTTTATTTTGCTGGACGAGCCTTTCAGCGGTATTGACCCTATTGCCGTGCTGGATTTGCAGAAGATTATTTTTGACTTGAAGGCGAGCGGCATCGGGATTCTTATCACGGACCATAATGTTCGCGAGACGCTGAGCGTGACCGACCGGGCTTATATCATTGCTGAAGGCAAAATCTTTCGTGCTGGAACCCCACGGGAATTGGGTAACGATGTTGAGGTTCGCAGGGTCTATCTGGGAGAGGGATTTTCACTGGATTAAGGCTGGCTAAACCGTGGCGTGCAGAGTGTGAGGTTTCAGGCGCATTCTGAAACGATTCTCATGGGGCTTTGTTCATTTTGGAACACTGTCACGCGTCCATGTTCTTTTCCACTGGGCGTGCATCCCGCAGCGGCTACACTTACATATATTTCATCCGGACTTTTTCAGGGAGTTGATAGGTTCTCATGGCGCTGTTGCAACCCAAATTGAATTTGAAGGTGGCACAACGCCAGGTCCTTACACCGGGCCTGATGCAGATGGTGAGCGTGCTTGCGCTCAACAAGCTTGAGCTCAAGGAGATGATTGACGCGGAGCTGGTTGAGAACCCAGTCCTGGAAGAGATTAACGAGTCGGTTCCGATGCTGGACGAGGTGGCCAGCCGCGAGGAAGCGCTGGACCGCAACGCGGAGCGCAGCCTGGAGCATGTGGGAGAAGAGGCCGCGCCTAAGCCTGCCGACCCATTTGAAGAGGTGGATTTCGGCTCTTATTTTCAGGAGTATCTCGACCCCGGCTTCAAGACGCAGCCTGAGTACGAGGACAGCGAGAAGCCTTCGTTTGAGAATTTTCTTTCGCAGCCTACAACGCTGACCGACCATCTTACCTGGCAGCTTGGCGCGCTTTCGTTGGAGCCGGAGTTATCGATTGCCGCTGAATTTATCGTGGGCAATCTGAATGAAGATGGCTATCTTGCGGCCAGCGAAGAGGAGCTGGCAGCTTCTTTTGCCGGGGCCGAGGTTGCTGATGAAATCGCGCGAAAGCTTATTCAACGTGCAATTAACCTGGTGCAGCATCTTGATCCGGCTGGCATTGGGGCGCGTGATTTGCGTGAGTGCCTGCTGATTCAGATTGCCGCGCAGCGGCATGAGCTTGCGCAACTGTATGCGCGGCGGCAGCAGGTCGAGAGTGTTTCGGAAGAAGAGGACGAGGAAGATGAGGTCGAGGTAGATCCACATGGCAGCTTCCGCGCAGAGGCGGAGGTAAAGCTGGAAGAACGCCGTCGCGCAATGGAAGTGGCCGCGGCGATTGTGGACAAGCATCTCATGCTGCTGCAGAAGCGTGATGTGAAGGAACTGGCGCGTGCTGTTCAGGCTTCCGCGGAAGAGGCCCATGCTGCGGTGGAGTTCATTCGCACGCTTGATCCGCGCCCGGGGCGCATGTATAACCGCGAACAGACGCGGCTGATTGAGCCGGATGTGGTTTTTGTCAAGCGCGGCGGCGAGTGGGTTGTCTCCATGAATGAGGAAGACCTGCCGAGCCTGCGGTTGAGCCGGAGATACCGGCAGATGCTCGCTTCCGAGGGCACGGAACGCGAAGTGAAAGAGTATGTGAAAGAGCGCTTCCGCTCCGCGCTGCAGTTGATGCGCAACATTGCTCAGCGCAAGAGCACGATTCTGCGTACGTGCGAAGTGATTGTGCGGCGGCAGCAGGAGTTCCTGGACAAGGGCATTGAAGCGCTGCGCCCCATGATGATTAAGGAAGTTGCGGAAGAGATTGGCGTGCATCCTTCCACGGTGAGCCGCGCGGTGGCCAACAAGTACGCGCATACTCCGCAGGGCGTTCTGGAACTGCGGTTCTTCTTCTCAGAAGGCTCGAATGGGCCGGAGGGCGCGGATACGCCGCTTGTTGTGCTCAAGCGCAAGGTACGGAAGCTGATTGAAGAGGAAGATGCGCGCAAGCCGCTTACTGACGACCAGCTTGCGGCGATGCTGCAGGCGCAGGGAATCCAGTTGACGCGCCGCACAGTTGCCAAATACCGGGAAGAGATGAATATTCCTTCGACGCATCAGCGTCGAAGAAGGGAATAAGAGGCAGGGAATAGGGAGTAGAAGGCAAAAGCAAAACCCTGTTTCCTAATCCTTGTTATTCATCACTGTTCTTCAGATTCTAATGTGCTATAGAATCCGTAGGTTCTCTTCAGGCTGCTATTCTGGATGAATAGTATTTTTCAATCGGAGGATAGCTATGGACGTCGAGTTGACCGCCAGGCAAGTGAAGATTTCCAAGGCTCTGCGTGCGCAGGCTGAAGAAGGAATGGAGCGCATTTCGCGCATCATGGGCAGGACAACGAGCGCGTCTGTCACCTTTCGCGTGCAGCGCCATCTTCAGATTGCCGAGTTGACGGTTTCGGCGCGGCATCACACCATTGCTGCCACAGGGCAGGCTACGACGCAGGAGGCAGCGCTGCGTGATGCGCTTTCGCATGCCGAGCACCAGGCGTTGCGTTATCGTGACCGCCATCTCACGCGCAAGCGGCTGCCCAAGGAAGAGAAAGTGCTGACGGAACCGCCCGTGGCGCGTCCCAAGACGCGGCCCGCCCAGCCGGAAGTGGGGGAAGATGGTTCTCCTATCAAGCCTGTGAAGCCGCGCGCTGCCATTCCCGCGCATTCCTTCCCGGCTAAGCCGACTGTCGTTGAGCCGCATATCCTGAAGAGCGCGGACGCGATTTCGCTGAAGCCCATGACGATGGAAGAGGCTGTCAAAGAGGCGGAGTTCCGTGACCGCGAGCTGTTGATCTTCCGCAATCCGGGGGGGCAGCTGTTTGTTCTGCATCGCCGCCGCGATGGGCAGATGGAATTGGTTGAGATTCCCTAAAAACAGGGATGTAGGGACTAGGGACTAGGGACTAGAAACATATGGCCTCGGTTGGAGAAATCCAGCCGGGGCCTTATTGATTTAGGCGTATAGATACGGATGAGATGAAATCTCTAGTCCCTAGTCCCTACGTCCCTGCCTTATCATTTGCGCATGGCGCAAGAGAACGATTCAGGCCGGGACGTTGCAGGCTCCGCAGATGCGGATAGGAAGTTGGGCAAAGAACTGGTCATTGTGACCGGCATCTCCGGGGCGGGCAAGGCCACGGCGCTCAAGGCGTTTGAGGATCTTGGCTTTCATGCGGTGGATAATCTGCCGCTGGAATTGCTGGTTGATTTTGCGCGGCTCGTTGAAAAGTCCAGTGAGATTGAAGAGGCCGCCATCATCGTGGATATTCGCGAGGGGCAGACGCTCGACCGGCTGCCGGAGATTCTCAAGAGCGTCAAAACGGTGCTTCCTACGCGTGTCGTTTTCCTTGACTCGAAGGACGAGGTGCTGGTGCGGCGCTATTCCGAGACGCGGCGTCCGCATCCGCTGCGCAAGCAGGATACGGTTTCGCGGTCTATTGTGGAAGAGCGGCAGCTTCTGGACCCTATTCGCAATGTTGCGGATATGCTGATCGACACGTCGAATTTCAACGTGCATGAGCTGCGTGCGCATATCCAGGCGCGGTTTGGGCATGATGCGCAGGTTAATCATCTGCTGGTTTCCTGCCTTAGCTTTGGCTTCAAAAATGGCGTGCCGCTGGACGCGGATATGGTCTTTGATGTTCGTTTTTTACCAAACCCTCATTTTGTGCCGGAGTTCCGGAAGTTGACGGGGCAGGACCCCAAGGTCGCGGACTATGTGCGAGGGTTTCCGCAGACCGTGGAATTTCTGGAACGGGTAACCGGATTGATGCTCTATCTTCTGCCGCATTATGTGGCTGAAGGCAAAAGCTATTTGACGGTTGCGTTTGGCTGCACCGGCGGCCAGCACCGCAGTGTGATGATGGCGGAGGAGATGGCAGAGCGCCTGCAGGCAGTCGGGTACCAAGTAAAGGCGTTGCATCGGGATATGCCCCGCTGAGCTGCAACTTTTCTTCGTCTTTCAACGTCCTAACAAAGGTCTAGGCATAGAGGCGATGCGCGTTCCTATTCGCGTGTGGTCTTGATGATAAACTTAGCGATTTGGAGGCCTTATCCAGTCTCAGGTCTGCTCTTTGGACCCGCGGGGTTGAGGATGGCCGACATGTTCCCCTAATCCAGGACTTTTTGCGCACCACACACGAGACAAATGGACGCACAATCATCTGCTTCGCACGTTACGCCGGGGGCGCCACAGGCTGGAGATGCCCCCGCGCCAGAGAAAAAGCGCCGACACTGGTGGATCTGGGCCGTGGTCCTTATCCTCTTTGGCTTGCTGTTCTACTGGGTGATTCAACATCAGCAGCAGAGCCAGACAGCCAAGGCTGGCGGCGGTGGCCGCCGTGGTCAGATGGGCGGTCCAGTGCCCGTGACTACAGCCACGGTGCGCAAGGGCTCAATGAACATCTATTTTGACGCTCTTGGTACCGTCACGCCTGTCTATACCAACTCCATCACTGCACAGGTTACGGGCGTGGTTACAGCGGTTCACTACCGCGAAGGCCAGGCTGTGCGTAAAGGCGATCCGCTGATTGATATTGATGACCGCCTGTACCGCGCGCAGTTGACGCAGGCCCAGGGGACGCTGGAGCACGATCAGCAGGTGCTGGCGCAGGCCCAGATGGATTTAGATCGCTATCAGCAGGCCTGGGCGAAGAATGCTATTCCGCGGCAGACTCTGGAAGACCAGGAGAAGGTGGTATTACAAGAGCAGGCAGCGGTTAAGAACGATCAGGGCGTGGTGCAGTACGACCAGGTCCAGGTTGGTTATTGTCACATTACAGCGCCTATCGGTGGCCGTGTTGGTCTGCGCCTGGTGGACCCCGGCAACCTTGTTACGGCGAACTCCAGCACGACGCTGGTGGTGATTACGCAAACTCAGCCCATCACGGTGGTCTTTACTCTTGCCGAGGATGATTTGCCGAAGGTACAGGAGCAGATTAAGCACAAGCAGGCGCTGACGGTGGAAGCTTTGGACCGCACGCAGTCTGGCCATCTGGCTTCGGGCAAGTTGTCTGCTATCGATAACCAGATTGATACGGCTACGGGTACTGTTAAGCTGCGCGCGCAGTTTGATAACCACGACGGCTCGCTTTATCCCAACCAGTTTGTGAATACGCGCATGCTGGTGCAGACGTTGGACGACCAGACGCTTGTTCCCTCATCCTCGGTGCAGCACAACGGCAGTGAAGACTTTGTCTACGTGATTGCAGATGCGAAGACAGGGACTGCCATTACGGATACCTCGGTGTGTAAAGGCGGCTCAGGCGGAGGCGGTGGACAGGGAGCCGGCAAGGGAACGCATGGCGGAGGTGGGCAGCATGCAGGCGCCGCGCAGGGCGGCGGAACGCCACCAACCTGTAAAGCAATCATGCGTGCGGTTAAGGCGGGGCAATCGGAAAGTAATGACACGATTATCCTGGATGGCCTGCAACCCGGCGAGATTGTATCCGACAGCAGCTTTGAGAAGCTGATTGATGGTTCGCCGATCACAATCTCAAAAATCAAACTTCCATCTGCGTCTGACAACAGTACGAGCCTTGCCCCATGAATCCTTCGCGGCCATTTATTACGCGGCCGGTGGCGACTGCGCTGCTGATGGCCGCCATCCTGCTGACGGGAATAGTCTCGTACCTGCAATTGCCGGTTTCAGCGCTGCCACAGGTGGACTATCCCACGATCCAGGTGTTGACGTTTTATCCCGGCGCCAGCCCGGACGTTGTTGCGACGACGGTAACAGCGCCGCTTGAGCGCCAGTTTGGCCAGATGCAGGGGCTGAACCAGATGACATCGACGAGCGCGGGTGGCGTGTCGGTGATTGTGCTGCAGTTCAACCTGACACTTGGGTTGGACGTGGCGGAAGAAGAAGTACAGGCGTCGATCAACGGGGCGGGGTCGTTCCTGCCTGCCAACCTTCCTACGCCGCCGGTCTATAACAAGACGAATCCAGCTGATGCGCCAGTAATGACGCTCGCGGTGTATTCACCTCAGATCCCGCTGTCGGATGTAGAAGACCTGGTGGATACGCGGCTGGCTCCGCGGTTGTCGCAGTTGAGCGGTGTGGGGTTGGTGAGCATCAGCGGCGGACAGAAGCCGGCTGTGCGTATCCAGGTGAACCCGACGAAACTGGCTGCGCATGGATTGAACCTGGAAGATGTGCGCACGGCGCTGACGAGCGCGAGCGTGAATGCGGCAAAGGGCAACTTCGATGGACCTCGGCAGGATTACCAGATTGACGCGAACGACCAGATTACCGAAGCAGAGGGCTACAAGAACGTCGTAGTCTCTTTCAGCAACGGCGCGCCGGTGTTTGTGAAGGACGTTGCGAAGGTTATCAACGGCGTAGAGAACACGAACCAGGCCGCGTGGATGAACGAGACACCGGCTGTCATTTTGAACATCCAGCGGCAGCCGGGTGCAAACACGATTACGGTTGTGAATCGTATTCAGCAGATTTTGCCGCAATTGAAGGCGAACCTGCCCGCATCGATCAAGGTCGTCACGATGACCGACATGACGACCAGCATTCATGCCTCGGTACAGGACGTTGAGTTTGAGCTGATGTTGACCATTGCGCTGGTTGTGATGGTCATCTTCCTCTTCTTGAGGAATCTTTCGGCAACGATTATTCCTAGCGTGGCTGTGCCGCTTTCACTGGTAGGCACGTTTGCCGTGATGTACATGCTGGGCTACAGCCTGGATAACCTTTCCCTGATGGCGCTCACGATTTCCACGGGCTTTGTTGTAGACGACGCCATCGTGATGATCGAAAACATTTCGCGCTACCTGGAAGAGGGAATGCCGCCGATGGAAGCGGCTTTGACGGGCGCGGGACAGATTGGCTTCACGATTGTTTCGTTGACCGTATCACTGATTGCCGTGCTGATTCCGCTGCTGTTCATGGGCGACGTTGTAGGCCGATTGTTCCGCGAGTTTGCGGTGACGCTGGCGGTGACGATTATTATTTCGGCGGTTGTTTCACTGACGCTGACGCCGATGATGTGTGCGCGCATACTTAAGCATGATCCGTCGCACCAGCAAACGCGGTTTTACCGGGTTTCCGAGAATGTCTTTACCAGCATGATTGACTTCTACGGGCGCACGCTGAAGGCCGTTTTACGGCATCAACGTCTTACGCTGCTGGCTGCGGTGGCTACGCTGGTTCTGACGGTTGTGCTCTATATCCTGATTCCGAAGGGCTTCTTCCCGGTGCAGGATACGGGCGTGATCCAGGGCATTTCCCAGGCGGATCAATCGATTTCGTTTGCAGACATGGCGAAGAAGCAACAGCAGGTGGCGCACATTATTCTGCAAGACTCCGCTGTGCAGAGTCTGTCATCGTTCATTGGGCCGGATGGCTTAAATACTACGCTGAACAGCGGACGTATTTCGATCAATTTGAAGCCGATTGAAGAGCGGAACCTGAGCGCTTCGGATGTGATTCGGCGGCTGCAAAACAGCCTGGCTCATGTGCAGGGTATGCACCTGTATATGCAGCCTGTACAGGACATCACGGTGGATGACCGTGTGACGCGTACGCAGTATCAGTACACGCTGGAAGATCCGGACATCAACGAGTTGAATCTCTGGACCAACAAGCTGGTGGCGGAGTTGAAGAAGATTCCGGACTTGGAAGATGTGGCTACGGACCAGCAGACGGGCGCTTCGGCAGTCTCATTGGTAATTGATCGTGTGACAGCGTCGCGGCTTGGCATTGCGCCAACGACGATTGACAACACACTCTATGACGCGTACGGCCAGCGCCAGATCAACACGCTGTATACGCAGTCGAATCAGTACCACGTGATTCTGGAGACAGAGCCTGAGTGGCGTCAGCATCCGGAGAACATGGGCTCGCTTTATATCCAGTCGAGTGCTTCATCTGGTGCGAGTGGTGCCGGGGCAACTACGACGTTCTCTGCCTCGGCCTCGGCATCTGCAGGATCGAATGCGTTGACGACGGGTGTGAAGTACACGCCGTCGGCTGATGTTATGGGTCCCCCGGCGACAGTGCTGCAGGGGACGACGGCAGGTGGAGGGACTTCCGCAGCAACAGGCATTACCAGCGGCGTGACGCCGAACCTGACTACGACAGCTGTGGGATCGAATGCGATACCGCTGAGCGCGTTTACGCAAATGAGCATGACGACGGAGTCGCTCTCGATCAATCACCAGGGGCAGTTTCCATCCGTGACGGTGTCCTTTAACCTGGCGCCCAGAGCGTCGCTGGGGACGGCTATTACCAAGATTGAAGAGACCGCAAAGAACATGGATTTTCCGCAGACAATCCAAGCGGATTTTCAGGGAACGGCGGCTTCGTTCCGTAATTCTTTGTCCAATGAAGCGATCCTGATCCTGGCGGCGCTGGTTACGGTGTACATCGTGCTGGGAGTTTTGTACGAAAGCTTCATTCATCCCATCACGATTCTTTCGACGCTACCTTCCGCAGGCGTGGGTGCGCTGCTTGCACTGATGCTCTTCCGGCAGGATCTGAGCGTGGTAGCAATTATCGGCATCATCCTTCTGATAGGCATTGTGAAGAAGAACGGCATTATGATTGTGGACTTCGCGCTCGAAGCAGAACGAGAGCACGGGAAGTCTTCGACGGAAGCAATCTACGAAGCGAGTCTGCTGCGTTTTCGCCCGATTATGATGACTACGATGGCCGCGTTGCTTGGCGGTGTTCCGCTGGCGTTTGGCTCGGGGCTTGGTTCGGAGCTACGGCGTCCGCTGGGTATTTCGATGGTGGGCGGCTTGTTGCTTTCGCAGGTGCTGACGTTGTATACGACGCCGGTCATCTACATCTTCTTTGATGCGCTTGGCCAGCGGCTTACGGGACGCAAGCCTTCGCACTCGGCTTCGAGTGCCACTCCGCCGGCAGGAGAGCAGCCTGCATGAGCCTGTCGTCTCCATTCATCCACCGGCCAGTAGCAACGACGCTGCTTACGATTGCGTTGGCAATTGCGGGAGCTGTTGCATACACGGTGCTCCCGGTGGCTCCGTTGCCGCAGGTGGATTTTCCGACGATCAGCGTGAGTGCTGGTCTGCCGGGAGCGAGCGCGCAGATTATGGCGGCTTCCGTGGCGACGCCGCTGGAGCGGCAGTTCAGCCATATTGCCGGCATCAACGAGATGACGTCGTCCAGTTCGCTGGGCAATACGCAGATTACGCTGCAGTTTGATTTGACTCGCGATATTGAGGGCGCTGCGCATGATGTGCAGGCGGCAATCAACGCGGCGCGGACATATCTGCCGGCGAACCTGCCGTCGAATCCCTCTTATCGCAAGGTGAACCCGGCGGACTCGCCGATCATGATGATCGGGCTTACGTCGAAGAAGTACGACATCACGAAGGTGTACGACCTGGCTTCGACGATTTTGCAGCAGAAGCTGTCGTCAATCCAAGGCGTGGGACAGGTGAACGTGGGCGGCGGCGCTACGCCGTCAGTTCGAGTGGAAGTGGACCCGATGAAGCTGCAGAGCTTCGGCATGACGCTTGCGAATGTGCAGTCGATGCTGAGCCTGCAGAATGCGCATTCGCCGCGCGGGCAGATTGCGAATGGGAACACTACCATGGACATTATTACCAATGACCAGATTTCAAAGGCAGAGCAATATAAGCCGCTGGTGATTGGCTACCACAATGGCGCGGCGGTGAGGCTTTCCGATGTGGCGGACGTAGTGGACTCCACGCAGAACATTCGCAACGCGGGTTACCTGGATGGCGTAAAGGCCATCAACCTGATGATCTTCCGCCAGCCCGGCGCCAACATTATTGAGACGGTCGAGAACATCAAGGTACAGTTGCCGTTTCTTGAGGCGGCGATGCCGAAGGGCATCAAGACAGAAATCGTGATGGACCGCACGACGACGATTCGCGCGTCGGTCGTGGAAGTGGAGCGCACGCTGGCGGGCTCCATCATTCTCGTCATCCTGGTGGTGTTTGTTTTTCTGCGGAGCCCGCGGGCCACGCTGATTCCGACCGTGGCGGTGCCGGTTTCGCTGGTAGGCACGTTTGCAGTGATGTACCTGCTGAACTATACCCTGGACAATCTCTCGCTGATGGCACTGACGATTTCGACTGGCTTCGTGGTGGACGACGCGATTGTGGTGATGGAGAACATCACGCGCCATCTTGAGGACGGCATGGAGCCAATTGCGGCGGCTCTGCAGGGGGCCAAGGAAATTGGGTTTACGGTCTTTTCAATCAGCATGTCGTTGATTGCGGTTTTCATCCCCATTTTGATGATGGGCGGCATTGTTGGCCGACTCTTCCGCGAGTTCGCGGTGGTGCTTTCGACCGCCATCCTGGTGTCGATGGTGATTTCGCTGACCACTACGCCGATGATGTGCGCGCACCTGCTGAAGACGAATAAGGAAGGGGAGAAGCACAACTGGTTTTATCGGGCCAGCGAGGGCGTATTCAACTGGCTGATGGATATTTATCGCCACTCGCTGTCATGGGTGCTGGACAATCCGGTCTTGACGCTGATTGTGCTGGGGCTGACGATTGCGCTGAATGTGGTGGTGATCGTCCGCATTCCGAAGGGCTTTTTTCCGCAGCAGGATACCGGCATCATGATGGGCAGGGTGCTGGGCCCGCAGGATGCGTCGTTCCCGTTCATGAATTTTTCGACTAAGAAAATTGTGGACGTGATTCAAGAGAATCCCGGTGTGGACCACATTAACGCGTATACAGGGCAGGGAAATGGCGGCTTCGTTTTTATCTCTCTGAAACAGCTTGGGCAGGGTCGCACCGCATCGGCGATGGACATTATCAACGAGATTCGTCCGAAGCTGGCCAAGTTGCCAATCGCATCAGTGTTTTTGCAGCCGGCGCAGGATCTGCGTATCGGTGGGCGTGGTGGCGGCGCGCTGTATCAGTACACGATTCAGACGTCGAGCGTGGAAGAGCTTGCACATTGGGGGCCGATTGTTCTGGAGAACATGAAGAAGCTTCCCGGCTTGCAGGATGTGAATACCGACCAGCAGAACGATGGCTTGCAGGAGATGCTGACGTTCGATCGCGCAACAGCGGCGCGTTTGGGACAGACTTCCCAGTCACTCGACAGCGCGTTGTACGGTGCGTTTGGCCAGTCGCAGGTGTCGGTGATTTATACGCAGTTGAACCAGTACTACGTGGTGATGGAAGTTGAGCCGAAGTACTGGCAAGACCCATCCGGGCTGCATAGTATTTTCATCAAGCCGCGCTCGGCCTCATCTGGTTCGGGTGTGAATACCATGGCTCCACTGCTGAGCATTATGAGCCCGCATACGGGCACTACGCCGCTGCAGGTGAACCACACAGGGTTGTTCCCGTCGGTTACGGTTTCGTTCAATCTTGCGAATGGGATGGCTCTGAGCGACGCGACGCGTGAGATTACGGATATGGAAGCGGGGCTGGGAATGCCGGCGACGATTCACGGCTTCTTTGCCGGTACCGCACAGGCTTACCAGGATTCGTTGGCATCGGAAAAATATCTCGTCATCACTGCTTTGCTGGCCGTCTACATTGTGCTGGGCATTTTGTATGAGAGCCTAGTGCATCCGCTGACGATTATTTCTACGCTGCCATCTGCGAGCGTAGGCGCAATGATTGCGCTGATGCTTTTCAGCATCGACTTGAACGTGATTTCTATTATCGGCATTATTCTTCTTATCGGCATTGTGAAGAAGAATGCCATTATGATGATCGACTTTGCGCTTATGGCCGAGCGCGGCGGGAAAAACACACGCGACTCAATCTTTGAGGCGTGCATGTTGCGCTTCCGTCCGATTCTGATGACCACGATGGCTGCGATTTTTGGCGCGCTGCCGCTGGCGTTTGGCACTGGCACAGGCTCGGAGCTGCGCAAGCCGCTTGGCATTACGATTGTGGGTGGTTTGATCCTGAGCCAGTTGCTCACGTTGTACACAACTCCGGTTGTTTATCTGACGATGGACCGGCTTCGCTTGCGAGTGGCGAGACGTTCGCATGACAGGCCGTTGCCGAATGGGACGGCAGAGGCTACCTCCTGATTTCGAGAGAGAACTATGACTATGTTTGACATGAATCGACCGGAAGGGAAGCTGGCTGGAGCTGCCGCGCTTGTGTTGATGGCGCTGATGGCCGGCTGCCGCGTGGGGCCTGCTTACCACGCGCCGGTTCCGCCTGCAGTAACCGCGCCGAACTATAAGGAGTCGTCGGTTAATTTCCAGGATCAGGATGGATGGAAGGTTGCGAGCCCGCAGGATGCGGTGATTCGCGGCAACTGGTGGGAGATTTTCAATGAGCCTGAACTGAACGCTCTTGAAGAGCAGTTGAATGCTAACAACCAGAATATCCAGGTTTCGTATCAGAACTACATGGCTGCGCGTGCGATGATTGCCGAAGCGCGTTCGCAGTACTGGCCTACGGTCACCTTTAATCCCGCGTGGTCGCGTTCGCGCAATTCCGCGAACACGGGTGGCAACAATGGGGCCAACGGCAGCAACAAGGGAAGTGCGACTTCTTTGTGGTCGCTTCCGATTGATGTGTCATGGACGCCGGACTTCTGGGGCAAGATCAAGAATGAGGTTCGTGAGGCGCAGTACAGTGCGCAGTCGAGTGCTGCTGATCTTGCAACGGAGAAGCTTTCGATGCAGGCCAGCCTCGCGGAGTATTTCTTTGAGATTCGCGGACAGGATAATCTGCAGACGATTCTGGCTGCGACGGTGAAGGCGGATAAGGAATCTCTCGATTCCGTGCAGGGAGCTTATGACACGGGGACGGGCGATTCGCTGGCCGTATTGGAGGCGAAGAGCACGCTTGAGGCTGCGCAGTCGTCGCTGGTGAATGTTGGATTGCTGCGTGCCCAGTACGAGCATGCGATTGCCGTGCTTGTGGGCAAGGTGGCAACGGATTTTTCGGTTCCTGTTAAGCCGATGATTTATACGCCGCCGGCTATTCCGGTTGGTGTGCCTTCGCAGTTGGCGGAGCGCAGGCCGGATATTGCTGCAGCCGAGCGGACGCTGGCAGCAGCGAATGCCACGATTGGGATTGGTTATGGGGCATTCTTCCCGGATGTTACGTTGTCCGCATCCGGCGCGTTGGAGAGCTCTCTTTTTAAGCATCTCTTTGATTGGCCGAGCCGCGTGTGGTCCATTGGGCCTTCGGCATCCGAGACTATCTTCAATGGATGGCAGTATCGTGCCCAGTTGCGTCAGTACGAGGCGCAGTACAACGCGGATGTAGCAACGTATCGCCAGACTGTGTTGACGGCGTTTCAGCAGGTGGAGGATGCGCTGTCTGGTACTCGTGTTTATTCGCAGCAGATTCTGCATCAGCAGGAAGCTGTGAAGTCTGCGCAGCAGTCGTATGAGCTAGAGAGGGCGCGATACAACACGGGTATTGATCCCTATGTGGACGTGGTGACGACGCAGACCACGCTGCTGGGTGACCAGGTGACACTGAATTCGCTCCAGGTGCAGGAGATGCTGTCGGCTGTGCAGCTTATCCAGGCGCTTGGCGGTGGATGGGACCGCTCGCAGTTGCCGTCGCCTGCTGAGACTGGCGCAAAGGTGCCTGCTTCGAGCTACAAGATGCAGCAGTAACAAGCCGTAGAAATGCACCTGCGTATGGCTATACGCAGGTGCATTTTTTATTGCGCTTATTGCTGAGGGTTTGTGGGGGCTGATGTGCCGGAGGACTTGCGAAGAATATCTTCCACGTCTTCGAGCTTGTCTGTAATCAGGCTCAGGCGGCGCGAGAGGGATTGAATCTCCGCTTCAGCGCGGCGGTTTACATCAAAATCCAATTCGCTGCGGAGGCGATCCTTTGCGTCCTGGCGGTTCTGGCTCATCATGATGACCGGCGCCTGAATGGCGGCCAGCATGGAGAGGAAGAGATTGAGCAGGATGAACGGGTAGGGGTCCCATGCGTTTTTGCCGAGCACGATGTTGAGCGTGGAGTAGGAAATAAGCACGACGGCGAAGGTGATGATGAAGGCCCATGAGCCGCCGAACCCGGCAACGGCATCGGCGATGCGCTCGCCGAAGGTGGATTGCTCTTCGATGACTTCGTTGGGATTGCGGTTGGCGCGGCTGCGGACCAGTTTTTGCGCGGCGTGGAACTGGCGCGCTTGCGTGGTGAGCATGTCGATGCCTGCCATGGGGCGGCGCGTCAAGAGCACGGCGAGGTCATCGCGGCCAATTTCTAGGCAAGAGGTTTCTTCGAGCGCCATGGCGGAGGCCTGATGTTCTATTTGCTGCAGCATGGAGGCGAATCCGAAGAAATCGCCGTGCTGGGGCTCATCCACGATTACTTCCTGGCCATCTTCATCCGTGGTTGTTACCTGTACTTTGCCGGACATGACGACGTAGCCGTGTTCTCCGGGTTCGCCGGCCTTGAAGATGCGCTGGCGCGGTGCGAATTTCCTTACCTCGACCTGGGCGGCGAGGACGGCTGCTTCATCGTTGTCGAGAAGCGCAAAGAGGGGGACGTGGCGTAACTCTTCGGGATTGCAGGGCATGGGTAGCTCGCTTGATAGATTTTGGGGACGCTTGGCGTTGCCGTGAGTATTTTATTGCGAAATTGTAAAGATTGGATTTACAAGATCGGAGCGGAGGGGACAATTTTTGCAATCCGGGGTGCTGCCGCAGTGCGCTTTGCCTACAGCGACAGTGAGTGCATGGAACTCGTTGAAGAGCTGGGCGTGCTTTTCGGGCGGGTCGGAGGCGAAGGTCTGGCGGGTGAGTTGGGAGAGCGCTTCGTAGGTGCGGCGGTTGCGGGCGAGTGGGGATTGGAGCAGGTTGTGGCGCTCTGCGAGGCGGCGGAGGTATTCGTCTGCGACCGGGATGGGGTGGCCCAGGGCGTAGAGCAGGATGGCGTCGGCGGTTTCGGGGCCTACGCCGGGGAGGGAGAGTAGTTGCGTGCGGAGAGCGTCTGTGGGGGCGGCGGCCATGGTGTCGAGGGAGCCCTGGAAGTGGCTGTCTAAGAGAGCGAGGAATGCTTTGAGTGCCGGGGCCTTTCGGGTGATGAAGCCAGAGGGGCGGATTAACTGCTGAAGCTCTTCGAGGGAGAGGGCGCGCAGGCCTTCGATTGTGAGGACGTTGGCGGTGCGGAGGGCGTGGAGGGCGCGCTCTACGGCTTTCCATGAGGTGTTTTGGGTTAGGTAGGCTCCGATGATTACTTCAAAACGGGTCTGAGCTGGCCACCATGACTGCGGCCCGTAGGCCGTGAAGAGCAGGTCGTAGAGGTGGCGCAGGCGCCTGGCGGGGGTACGGGGCATGGTTATTCGGTTGGCGGCTCGGATAGTTGGCGCTTCCATTCGAGGATGCGGGCGCGGCCGGCGGCGGCTTCGGCTTCGGGGACGTGGCCTGCGGTTTGGAGCGAGATGGAGAGCGCGGTGTGGGCTAGCGGGTCGCTGGGGGCCAGGGCTGTGAGTGCGAGGGCTGCGGCTACGGATTGTTCGAGGCGGCCTGCGTCGCGGAGGGCGCGGATGAGGCCGTGGTGCGCTTCAAAGTAGTGGTCATTGGCGGCGATGGCGGCGCGGAAGGCTTGCGCTGCTTCGGCGGCCTGGCCGGAGGCGAGTAATTCCATCCCCTTTTCAGAGAGGCTTTCTGCGGTGTCTACCATTCTTCTTAGAATAAAAGGTGGAGGATAACTTACGCGATGAAAAGCCATACGGAGTACCTGGTGTTTGAGACGAAAAAGCGCCGCGAGATGGTGCATATCACCGACCAGGTGGAGGCGATTGTGCAGCGCAGTGGGGTGCGCGATGGGCTTTGTTTTGTTTCGCCGATGCATATTACGGCGGCGGTGTATGTGAACGATCTTGAGAGCGGGTTAATTGAGGATATTGGTAAGTGGCTGGAGGAGCTTGCTCCGGCTCTGCCGGGTTATAAGCATCATCAGACGGGCGAGGATAATGCGGATGCGCATTTGAAGGCGTTGCTGCTGCATCATGAAACTACGCTGCCGGTGACTGCGGGGCGGCTGGATCTGGGGACGTGGCAGCGGGTGTTTTATGCGGAGTTTGATGGGCAGAGGCGGAAGCGGGTGATTGTGAAGGTGCTGGGGGTGGAGTAGGGCGGGTTGTGTGCGACGCCGTGTGTATGCGCACAGTGGGGTCCTTCCCCAGATTGTTTGTTTTGTTTGAGTTGTGGGTGATTGCACAGGGACTGTGCAGTTTCTTTATTCCGGAACTGTGTAAAAGCGGGGGACAAGGTGTGCCTGCCATTGTGTGCATGGTGTCTCCTTTCTTTTGAGTTCGCGGCGCTTTGCGCTATAGCAGGAATTTAAGACACAACGCATGCCGCAGGAGCTATCAAGCTCAACCTGTTTTGGGTTGCCGGGGATAAATTCCCGGCCTACCTTTTGTGCCGATGTGTCGCTGAGGAGCGATATTGCATGTAAGTCTAGTTATATGTGCTAGATAATCTGTTTACCTGTTTGCTAACAGGTTTGTGAAAAGTGGTTACTTTGCAGAAAAAATAGCGCGAAAAAACTTTTTTGTGGTCTGGAAAGACAGAAAGCCCGGTTCGTTAGAACCGGGCTTTCTTGTTGGTGATTTTGAGTATGGCACAGATGGGGTTAATTGAGCGCAAGAGTTATCCACAGATTTGAGATTTATTTTGCATGGCATGCAGCGGCTGCGCGCTTGGCGCGCCACGGGGCTTTTGTGGCCCTCCCGGTGGTCGGGGTCGGGATGGGGGTGGGGGCAGCGAAAGGCAACCGCAGATCCTTCGCTCCGTCTACCCCACGAACGATGAAACCGTTCGCGGGGCCCCAATCCGCTTTGCTCAGGATGACAATGCCTGATTTGTTGGCGGGCTTATTTTGCTGGGGGGTCGGTGTCTGTGATTTTTTGCCACTGGCCGGTGGGATGGACTGGGTCGGCGGCGGCGAGGTTGATTTTGGGGCGGGGCATGATTACCAGGTCTACGCGGCGGTTATGGGAGCGGCCTTCTTCGGTGTCGTTTGTGTCCACGGGGTGGAATTCCGCGTAGCCGGCGGCGGAGAGCCTGTCGGAGGTGACGGCGTTGAGCGCGAGGAGAATTCGGGCTACGCTGGTGGCGCGGGCGGAGGATAGCTCCCAGTTGGAATCGAAGCGGGCGGTGTGGATGGGGACGTTGTCGGTGTGGCCTTCTACGCGGAGATCGTAGGGCATCTGGCTCAACTCAGTTGCGATGGTGCGCATGGTGTCGAGCGCTTCCTTGCGCGGGATTGCTGCGCCGGAGTCAAAGAAGCCCGCTTCACGCAGGCTGATGACGAGACCGTCCTTGCCCATGCGGAGAGAGACGGTGTGTTGTGCAACCTGATTCGACAGACGCTGGTTGAGCTCGCGGTTCATGCGGTTGAGGTCGTTCTTTACCTGCGCGGGGGCTAGAACGTCTTCGCCCATGACGATGTTCATGGCCATGGCTGCCTTTTCGGTGGCGGGGGAGACGTTCTTGGAGGACGAGAGACGCGATGCCTGGCCGAAGATGCCGAGGGATTTGAAGGCGGTGTCGATGGCTTCGGATACTTCTGCCTGACGCTTCTGGTCGGCTTGCGCGAATGCGTAGAGGACAACGAAGAAGGCGAAGAGGAGGGTGATGAAGTCCGCGTAGGAGATTAGCCAGCGCTCGTGGGAGACGTGGGCCTCATGCTTGCGGCGTCTCATGCGGCACGCTCCGCGCGTTCCTTGTCGCTGGCGGTGTCTTCGATAAATCCGCCGAGCTTGATTTCGAGCATGCGCGGGTTCATGCCTTCGAGGATGGAGACGACTCCTTCAATCATCATTTCGCGCTCCATGTAGTCGCCGCGAATGCGGAGGCGCAGCTTGCCAGCGAGGGGGAGGAAGAAGAGGTTGGCGATGCCGACGCCGTAGATGGTGGCGACGAAGGCGACGGCAATGCCGCGGCCTACTTCCTGCATGTTGTCGAGGTGGTGCATGACCTGAATGAGACCGAGGACTGCGCCGAGGATGCCGATGGTGGGCGCGAATCCGCCGGCGGACTCGAAGACGGCGGGCAAGCGGTCTTCACTTTCAGAGAGGCAGTCGAGGCTGACTTGCATGATTTTGCGCAGGTCGGCGGGCTCGGTGCCGTCCACGGCGAGCATGAGCGCCTGACGAAGGAAAGGGTCTTCGATGGCCTGCACGTCTGCGTCGAGCGAGACTACGCCATTGCGGCGGGCCTTGTTGGCGAAGTTGATGAGCATCTGAATGGTCTGGTCGTGCTGTTTGCGCGGCGGTAGAAAGGCGTGCATCATACGCCCGAAGGCAGCGAAGACGGTGCGCATGGGAAATTGCAGAAGAACCGCGCCGAGCGTGCCGCCGAGCACGATCATTGCCGCTGTGGGCTGCAGGATTTGGCCGATGTTGCCGCCTTCAATCAGAAGCCCGGCCAGGATGCCACCCAGCGCTAGAAATATGCCTGCAAAGCTTCCCTTGTCCATGAAATTACTCCTTGATGCTGCGAATCGATCTTGCCTGGTGCCTGGTGAAGCGTGCCTCAGGGGCTAAAGCCCGTACCCTTCGCGCTAAAGCTCGTACTGTTCAAAGCCAGTGCTCTTCAAAATGATTTGCTTCCTGATGAAGTGGCGTTGCCGCTGGTGTCCATGCGGAGGCTTGTTATGGATGCGACGCGGGTGATGTCCGCGTTGCTGCCGAGGCGATGCGCAACCTGGGCGAGCAGGTCGGCGCGATAGGCGATGACGCGCTTCATGACCTCGGGGCATTCTTCGCTCACGATCAGCTTTTCGCCTGTGATGAGGGTGAGCATGGTGTCGGGTGAGGACTCCGCGGTTTTAATCAAGTCGCTGTTTACCATCAGCGGGGTTCCGTTCAGGCGCGTGAGTTGAATCATTCGTGGCTCCTCAATCAACCTGGTTATCGGCGTGTGGAAATAAAGGTTCAAAAGATTAAGGCGGGGCGGTGGAAGTGTCCGCGGCGGGACAGTTGCGCTGCGGGATAAAGTCCGCTGTGCGGAGGCCGAAAAGATGCCAAGATGCGACCGGCAGTGCCTGGCGGCAGCTTCCAGGGAAGGCAGCAGAATGGGAGCGGGCAGTAAGGGCAGGGCCGCAATTTCAAGCATCCCTTAAGGAGAACCCCATGTCTTTGGGCGTTTTGAACAATCTGCCCGCGATGTTTGCGAGCTACAACCTGAACAACACGCAGTCTGGCCTGACGAAGACGCTGCAGCAGTTGTCGTCTGGTTCGAAGATCAACTCCGGCGCGGACGATGCCGCGGGCCTTTCGCTTGTTGACGGCCTTGGCGCGAACGCAACGGCACTGGCACAGTCCACGGTGAACGCGACTGAAGGTGTGGGCCTGCTCCAGGTGGCCGATGGCGCTCTCTCGCAAGTTACCAGCCTGCTCAACCGTGCCGTTACGCTGGCCACCGAGTCTGCCAACGGTACCCTCAGCACCAGCCAGTTGACGGCTGCCCAGGCTGAGTATTCGTCAATCATGGGTGAAATCGACAACATCGGCGCGACGACCACCTACAACCAGACAGCGGTCTTCGGCAATGCTGCCGGTGTTGCCATCTTCACGGGCGACTCTTCGACGGCTGGTTCTTCGACCGATACGCTGAGCCTCGGCGACCTGAACTCGACGACAGCTCTTGGCTTCTCTGCCAGCTCGGTTGCTTTTGCGGCGGGCGCGTTCACGGCAACCAACACGGCCGGCACCACGACGCCTGGCGCGGACGACATCAGCACGAACGCTGGCGCGAAGACCGCGCTGACGGACCTGAACTCGGCGATCTCCGCCGTGGCCCTGCAGGATGGCTACGTGGGTTCGCAGATCAACACGCTGAACGCCATCTCGAACGTTGAGGCGACGGAACAGCAGAACATCGTGGGCGCGCAGAACGCGGTGCAGGCCACGGATTACGCGACGGCCACCTCGAACCTGTCCAAGTACGAGATTCTTACCCAGACGGGCATCTCGGCACTGGCGCAGGCGAACAGCGTGCAGCAGGAAGTTACCAAGCTGCTGCAGTAAACCAACTCACTTAAATCGGAGAAACAGCCGATATACGGGAAGGGCGTCGATTGGCGTCCTTCCTGTTTTTGTTTGATGTGGGTGTGGGCAAGAATCCCTAAAGTCTTTCCAATCTGCCGCACATCCCAGTTGGTCCGTTATCTGCAATATGCGTATTCAGGAGAGTGACATGGGCACAGTTGGCTTGAGTTTCGGGTCGCCTACGAGTGGTACGGGATTTGATGTGAGCGCGACGGTATCGACGATTGTGGCGAATCTGCAAAAGGTGGAGACGCCGTGGAAGAACCAGTTATCGAACCTGGAGAGCCAGGACACGGCGCTGTCTAATCTTGGGACACTGTTCTCGAAGCTCTCGAATGATATGAGCGCGTTGACGGATTTTCAGGGCGTGCTTTCGCTGAAGCTGGGTTCGAGCTCGAATCCGGATTTGCTGGAGATTACTTCGGCATCTCCGACGGCGGCGACGGGGACGTATGACGTGACGGTGGATTCGCTAGCGACGACGGCGAATGGTTATGTGGACCCGATTACGAATGCTTCGGATGCGCTGACGGGGTCGATCACGATTAACGGCACGACCATCAATGTGCCGGCGACGGGGTCAGGCAATGACACGCTGCAGGGGCTGGCGAATGCGATTACCTCCGCGTCGATTGGCGTGACGGCGAGTGTGCTGACGGATGCGAATGGCTCGCGGATTTCGATTACGTCGAATACTTCGGGGAGCGGGGGCAGCCTGAGCGTTACTTCCGCGTTGACGGATTCTACGACGGGCGCTGCGCTGGCTTATACCTCCAAGCTGGCAACGGGTGCGAATGCATCCCTGACGGTGAATGGCGTGACGTTGTCGAGCACTTCCAATACGGTGTCGGGTCTGATTCCGGGCGTGACTTTTCAGTTGCTGGGGACGACTGCGGGAGCGGATATCCAGGTGGTGATTGCGAATGACAACAGCGATGTGGAGAGCACAATCAACCAGTTTGTGGGGGATTACAACTCGCTGATTTCTGCGATGAATGCGCAGGAAGGCAGAGATGCTTCGGGAAATGCGGAGCCGCTGTATGGTTCGCCGACGCTTTCGCTCTTGCAGCAGCAGCTTCTTTCGGGAATTAACTTCCAGAATCCGAATGGCTATCTGAGCTCGGTGTCGAACCTGGGGGATACGCTGACGGGCTCGATTACGATTGACGGCACGACTATCGATGTGCCGGCTGCGGGGTCGGGCACGGACAACCTGACGGGATTGGTGGCGGCTATCAATGCTTCCGGCGTGGATGCGACGGCGAGCATTGTGAGCAACGGCACGGGGCCGCAGCTTGTGTTGTCTCCGGCGACTGCGGGGGCGAGCCTTTCGGTCAGCTCAGCGATTACGGATTCCACTTCAGGCTCTACGCTGAGCTACAACAGCAATGGCGCGGGCATCTACGGGCTGACGAATCTTGGCATCACGATGAACAACGATGGCACGATTTCGTTGAATGAAAGCTCGCTGGACTCGGTTCTGAACTCGAATTATTCGGGTGTGCTGGCGTTCTTCCAGGATGCGAATAGCTGGGGTGCGACGTTCAACACGATGCTGAGCAATGCGGGGACGTCGAATCCGGTGGGCGTGTTGAAGCTGGCGCTCGGCTCGAACAGCAATATCGAATCTACGCTGAACAGCAATGTCTCGCGGCAGGAGCTGGTGATTTCTGCGCAACAGGTGAGCCTGACGAACGAGTTGAACTCGGCGAACGAGATTTTGCAGGAGTTGCCGACACAGTTGCAGGGCGTGGATGAGATGTATTCAGCGCTGAGTGGCTACAACGAGAAGAGCTAGTGCCTGGGAGCGCGGGGCTATGGGAACGTATCAGCAGCATGCTTTGAAGGGCGCCACCGCGGTGGAGTTGGTGGTGGCGCTCTATGACGGGATTCTTCGGTTTCTTTACTCGGCTTGTGATGCGGTGGAGCGTGGCGATGAGGCGGGGCGGCGCGCGGCGGTGAAGCGGGCGCTGGATATCATTCTGCATTTGCAGGCGCGGCTGCGGATGGATGTGGGCGGGAGGCCAGCGCAGGCGTTGAGTGATTTTTATGCTTCGATTTTTGCGCAGATATTGCAGGCTTCGCAGGGGGCTTCCAAGGCGAAGTTTGTGCATGCGATGGATTGCGTGAGGAATGTTCGCGATGCGTGGAAGCAGGTGGCGGAGAATCCGGAAGCGAACCGGATTGCGCCTGTGATGCGCGAGGGGATGGATTCTGGGTTGCCGATGGTGGATGGTGGTGGGCATGGCGGGTGGAGTGCTTAGGCGCTTTTTCTGCCAGCCTTCTATTCCTGCGATAAGCCCGCTCTCATGGAATCTGCAAGTCTTTGCACCAAGACTGGAAATATGCGGCGCTCTTCGGCTGACCAGTTGCGGACCATCTCATTGAGAAGTTTGCGCCGTGCTTCGGTGATGGCAGCGAGGGTGTGAGCGCCGGTTTTGGTGATGGTTGCTACGCGCATTCGCATATCGCCGCCGCGAGGGCTGGGGCGGCGCACCATGCCGAGCTGTTCCAGCCGTGCGAGTTGACGGCTGACGGTGGAAGGATCGCGCCCGACCTGTTCCGCAAGCTGCGCGACGCTTGTGGGGCCGGCGGCGTGCAGGCGCACAAGAAGAGGGAAGAGCGCGCGGTCGAGCGATACTCCGGCCATTTCCAATAGAACATCATCCTGGCGCGGGCTGTTCAGGCATCCGGTCAGGTCAATGAGCGCGGACGCGATGGCGTCCAATATCCGTGCATCATACATGCTTTACATTATTCCACGCGTGCGGCATAATGCGTGTATCATACATGGAATTGAGGCTGCCATGAGCGACGGTAAAAAAGTGCTGCTGGTGATGGGGAGCGTGCGGGCAGGGAGGGTTTGTCCGAAGATTACAGATTGGGTTCGCGGAATAGGGGAGCGCAGCACCGGGCTGAGCTATGAGGTTGTTGACCTGGCGGATTGGTGGCTGCCGATGGATGATGAGCCGGGGATTCCGGCGTTGAGCGAGTATGCACAACCGCACACGCGGGCATGGAGCGAGAAGATTGGGGGCGCGGATGCAGTTGTGTTTGTTACGCCGCAGTTTAACTGGGGCTATCCTGCGGTGCTCAAGAATGCCATTGACCATCTCTACCGGGAGTGGCGGGATAAGCCTGCTGCTTTTGTGACGTATGGCGGGCATGGCGGTACGCATTGCGCGCGGGATTTGCAGCGGGTGGCGGTTTCGCTGAAGATGCGGTTTGTGGGAAATGCACCGGCGCTGTGGTTGTCGGATGAGGTGATTCGACATAATGCGCCGTTGAATCCGGAGACGGATTTTGTGCGGCATGAGGCTTCAGTGAAGAAGGCTTTGAGAGAGCTGGAAGCCGGGATTGGCGGGCGGGAATCCGTGTTGGGTAGAGTGCGTCGGAAGATTAAGTCTGTAGTGCTGGCGATTACTTAGGGGGAGCAGGGTACAGGGGACGGGGTACAGGGTTTGTAGATAAACGGCGGAGGCTATAAACGGCTAAAGCTATAAAGAGCAAAGACTATATAAAGGCACCCGCAGATCCTTCCCTCCGCCTTCCCCATGAACAAAAAACGTTCATGGGGCTCCAAAGCGCTTCGCTCAGGATGACAAGTACTGGTGGTTAGGAGGCTACTGTTAGTTCTTCTTCCAGTTGTTGCTTTTGGAAGAGGCTGGCGTAGTAGCCGTCTAACGCTAATAACTCTTCGTGTGTGCCTAGTTCTACGATGCGGCCTTTTTCGAGTACGGCGATCTGGTTAGCGTGCTGGACTGTCGAGACGCGGTGGGAGATGAGGATGGTTGTTGCGTTCTGCGAGTAGTTGCTTAGGCCGTTGAGGATCTGCTCTTCGGTGTAGGTGTCTACGGAAGCGAGGGCGTCGTCGAGGATCAGGATGGACGGGCGGCGGAGCAGGGCGCGGGCGATGGCGGTGCGCTGCTTCTGGCCGCCGGAGAGGGTGACGCCGCGTTCGCCTACTATGGTTTCAAAGCCTTGCGGGAACTCCTCGAACTCCTTGCGGATGTGGGCGGCTTTGGTTGCCTGCAGCATCTCTTCGCTGGTTGCGGTGGGCGCGCCGAAGAGGAGATTTTCGCGTAGCGTTTCGCTGAAGAGGAAGGTTTCCTGTGGGACCATGCCTATGTTGTGGCGGAGGACGCTGAGGGGATATTGGCGGACGGGGCGGCCATCGACGTAGAGCGTTTCGTCCGGGGCTTCGAGCATGCGCGAGATGGTGTTGACGAGTGTGGTTTTGCCGGAGCCTGTGGGACCTACGATGGCGAGGCTGGAGCCGGCGGGGACGTGCAACGTTACGTTGTCTAGGACTTTGGTATCGCCGTAGCTGTAGTTGAGGTTGCGGAATTCGATTTCGCCGCGCAGGACGGTGGTTTCGGGGATGGACTGGTCGGCGTCGCGGTTGTCGATGGAGGGCTGCTCGCGCATCATCTCGTCGATGCGTTTGACCGACGCGGTGCCGCGCTGGAAGATGTTGACGACCCATCCGAGGGCAATGATGGGGAAGATGAGCAGCAGCATGTAGGTGTTGAATTCGACGAACTGGCCTACGGTGATGCGGTGCGTGATGACCTGGTGGCCGCCGGCGAGCAGCGTGAGGATGATGGAGCCGCCGAGGATGAATTCCAGCGTGGGCCAGAGCATGCCCATGAGCTGCACGAGACGCAGGGCGCGGGCGATGTAGCTGCGGTTGAGTTTTTCAAACTGCGCGATTTGCGCTTCTTCCTGTGCAAAGGCACGGACGAGGCGGTTGGCTGAATAGTTCTCCTGGGCTTGCGAGGAGATTTCTGAAAAGCCTTCCTGAATTTTTTCAAAGCGGTCGTGGATTTTGCGACCGAGGTATTGCACGAGCAGAGACGCGAGCGGTGCGGGGAGCATGGCTACGAGCGTGAGTGTGGGGCTGATGCGCAGAAGGTAGTAGAGCGCTCCGACGGAGAAGAGGATGGTGTTGGCGCTGTACATGATGGCTGGGCCGAGGAGCATGCGGACCGCGTTGAGGTCGTTGGTCATGCGGGCCATGATGTCGCCGGTGCGATAGCTGCGGTAGAAGCCGGAATCCATCTTTTCTAGATGGAGGAAGAGGTCGTTGCGGAGATCGAACTCGATTTCGCGGGAGATGCCGATGAGGACCCAGCGCTGGGCGTAGAGGAAGAGGCTTTTGACGACGCCGATGGCGAGGATGAGGCCGATGTAGAAGAGGATGGTGTTGCGGGTGGTGGAGGGGTGGGTGAGGGAATCAACCGTTTTGCCTACTACGCGGGGGAATTGGACGGAGACGATATTGGTGCCGATGACGAAGAGCGTGCCCCAGACATAGCCCCAACAGTAGCGGCGCATGTAGGAGTAGAGGGGGCGGAGGGAGCGAAGCATGGTTTTATTTTAGCTGTTAGCTCCTAGCTATTAGCTCTTAGCTCGGTGGTGGGAGTGCGGACTTTTGTGGTGTCCCACCCTTGCGACAGAAAGAAGTCGCAAGGATGGGGCACGGAACTTATGGAGTACAGGGAACAAGCTAAAAGCTAATAGCTAAAGGCTAAGAGCTGCTTTTACGTTGGCGTGCGCAACAACAAATAGCCGCCGGTCAGGCCGAAGAGGATGTCTGAGGACCAGGCGGCTAGTGGTGCGGGCAAATAATTTACGTTGCCCATGGCTCCGAAGAGGTTGTCGATTACCCAGTAGGTTAGTGCTACGCCTATGGCCACGGCTATGCCGGAGAGGCTGCCGCGGCGGCCCATGCTGAGGGCGAAGGGGATGGCCAGCATGGCCATGACGATGGCTATGAGCGGGTAGGCGAGTTTGTGCCAGAGGGCTACGCGGAGGCGCATGGTGTCGAAACCGCTTTGGCGGAGGTCGCGGATGTATTTGTCGAGCTGGCCGAAGTTCATCTCCTGCGATTGCAGGCTTTCTTTCGAGAAGTAGCTGGGCTCTTCATGGATTTCACTGAAGCTGGTGTTGATGAACTGGCGGAAGTTGGTCTGGTTGGCTCCGTCGAAGTCTCGCTCCCAGCCGTTTTGGAAACGCCAGGTGTGGGCGTCGCCGTCCCAGACTACGCGGGAGGCGAAGATGCGGCGGGTGACGGCGAAGGATCTCGGGTCCAGCTCGAAGATGGACATGTTGGCGAAGGCTTCCTGATCGCGGTCGAAGAACTGGTAGTAGAAGATGCGGTCGGGCTCGCCGTGAGCGGGCTGGCCGAAGATCCATTGACGCTCGGGGTTGAGGAAGGTGCGCGGGGGACGGCCTTTGATGGTGCTGCGGAGCGATTCCTGCTTGCGGTTGGCTTGCGGGAGATAGAACTCGTCGAAGAGGAAGAGCGAGATGGAGAGGATGGCGGCGATGGAGACGATGGGGACGACGAGGCGGTAGAGGCTGATGCCGGTGGCCTTCATCGCGATGATTTCGCTGTTGCGGTTGAGGACGCCGAAGGTGACCAGCACGGCGATGAGTACCGCAAGAGGCGCGATGCTGTAGAGCATCGAGGGGGTGAGGTTGAGCAGGTAGTCGCCGACGATGATGAGCGAGATGTGGTTGCGAATGATGTCGCCTACTAGCTCGAAGAAGGTGAAGACGAGCATGAGGAGGACGAATCCGCTGAGGACCATGAAGAAGGTGTTGAGGAACTGGCGGATTACGTACTCGTCGAGGATGCGCGGGAAGCCTCCGGTGGATTTGCGGAGGGCGCGGGGCTGGAGGCGCTCGAAGAAGCTGCCGAGTTTTTCTCCTCCTTCATGGAGGGCGGCGGCGGGGTTGAGCTTGGGGGTGCGCGCGGTGAGCGAGACGATGGCGGAGAGGACGCGGCCTCCGTTGGCCATTTGCCAGAGCAGGAAGATGCCTGCGGCGGCGAAGAGGATGTTGGCCATCCAGACGCCGGCGAAGACGGGGAGCTTGTCCTGGCGGGCGATGGCTACTCCTGTATAGGACAGGATGTAGTAGAGGAGTACGAGCAGGAGCGTGAAGACGAAGCCGGAGCTTTTGCCTCCGCGGCGGGAGACGATGCCTAGCGGTACGCCTACGAGCATGAGGACTAAACAAGCCGCAGGGTAGGCGAAGCGGGTGTTGAGCTCGATGAGGAAGCGGCGGCGGTCGGGGCGTGTGGTGGTGGGCGCGTGGATGCGGCTGAGGAGGTCGCTGGTGGGGATGGCGTAGATGGCCGTGTCCATGCGGCCGAGGTGCGCGGTGTTTTGCGGGTTGAGGTCTAGTGCGAGGTCGGTGGTGGAGAAGGCGGAGACGCTGTACTGGTCAGCCTGCTCGGGTGTGTTTTCGTGGCGCTGGCCGTCGCGGAGGCGCATCATGAGCTCTTGTGTGTTGTTGCTGACGACGGTGGCTGAGGTGGCGGTGGTGATGCGCGGGGTGGACGGGTCGGAGACGTCGGCCATGAAGACCTGACGCCAGTTGGCTGCTCCGGTGCCGCTGCGGACGTCCTGCACGTAGAGGACGAAGTTGCGGAAGTCTTCAATGAAGACGCCGCGCTCGATTTGATAGGAGGCTTGCGAGGCGGCTAGCTGCTGCTCCATGTCGAGGATGGCCTGGTTGGCTTTGGGATTGACATAGAGCGAGTTGAGAAGACCGAGACCGCAGCCGCCGAGGGCAACGATAGAGGAGACGCGGACGAAGTATCCGACGCCGAGGCCGCCGGCGCGCATGGCGATGATTTCGCTGTCGGCGGCGAGGCGGCTGAGGCCCAGCAGGATGCCGACGAGGACCGACATGGGGATGGTCACGTTGAGCAGATAGGGCAGTGTGAAGAGGAAGATTTCCGCGACGTTGGAGAAGGTGGAACTGTTGCGCACGACCGTTTCGAGAATCTGCGGGAGGTGCGGCATGAAGAGAATGAAGGTGAATAATGCGCAGCCGATGAGGGCGTGGGAGAGGATTTCGCCGAGGATGTAGCGGGTCAGGATGCGCATGTCTGCTCTTGGTTCAGTTTAACAAGCAGGAGACGGGGTACAGGGGTATGAAAGACGGGGACTCTGGGGACCGAAAGGCTTACCTGGCTGGGCTCCAGGTGCGGAGGCGCAGGCTGTTGGCTAAGACGCTTACGGAGCTGAAGGCCATGGCGGCTGCGGCGGCCCAGGGGCTTAGCAGGATGTGGAAGGCGGGGTAGAGGGCTCCTGCGGCTAATGGGATGCCTATCAGGTTGTAGCCTGCGGCCCAGTAGAGGTTTTGGCGCATGATGCGGATGGTTTGGCGGGCGAGGCCGAGCGCGGCGGGGATGGCGGCGGTTTCGGAGCGGAGAAGGAGGACGTCGCCTGCTTCCTGCGCGAGGTCGGCTCCGGCTCCCATGGCGATTCCGGCGTCGGCCTGGGCGAGTGCTCCGGCGTCGTTGATGCCGTCGCCAGCCATGGCTACTTTGCGGCCTATCTGCTGCAGGGCGCGGATGGCGGCGAGTTTTCCGGCGGGGTCGAGGGAGGATTCTACGGCGGTGATGCCGAGTTGCGCGGCGATGGATTTTGCGGCGACTTCGGAGTCGCCGGTGAGCATCTGGAGATAGAGGCCGGATTTTTTGAGCTGTGCAACGGCGGCTGCGGCGTTGGGTTGCAGGGCGTCTTGCGCGTCGAAGTATGCGACTGGGGTGTTGTCTACGGCCATCCAGAGGCGGGTTACACCGGGGGTGGGGGCTTCAATGTTTTCGGGGAGATTGAGGAAGGATTCCGCGAAGAGGGCGGCGTTGCCCAGCATGATTTCGTGATTTTCAACGCGGGCGGTGAGGCCGCGGCCGGGGATGATTTGTACGTCTTCCGCGGTGGGCCATGTGAGGTTGGCGGCTTTGGCGTGGTCTACGATGGCGTGGGCTAAGGGGTGGTTGGAGCGTTCTTCGGCGGAGGCTGCGAGGCGTAGCAGCGTTGGCTCGTCGAATGTGCTGAATGAGTGTACGGCTTGAAGGACGGGGCGGCCTACGGTTAGCGTGCCTGTCTTGTCGAGGGCGATGGTGTCGGAGTTGGCGAGGCGTTCGAGGGCTTCGCCACCTTTGAAGAGGATGCCGAGTTGTGCGCCGCGGCCTACTGCTACGGTGAGGGCGGCGGGAACGGCGAGTCCCATGGCGCAGGGGCAGGCGATGACGAGCACTGCCACTGTGCTGGCGATGGATTGCGCTAGGGAATGCGTGGCGAGGAGCCATGCGGCGAAGGTTATGGCGGCGAGGACGAGCACGACGGGGACGAAGATGGCGGAGGCGCGGTCGGCGAGGCGTTCCATGGGGGCGCGGGAGCTTTGGGCCTGTTCGACGAGGCGGGTGATGCGGGAGAGGACAGTTTCTTCGCCGAGGGAGCTGGCTACGCATTCGACTGCGCCGTCGTAGTTGAGCGAGCCGGCGAGGACGCGGCCTCCGGTGGTGCGTTCGAGCGGCGTGGATTCGCCGGTGAGCATGGATTCGTCTACGGTGGTGCGGCCAGTGGCTACGGTGGCGTCTACGGGGAAGCGCTCGCCGGGGAGAACGAGGACGCGGTCGCCGGGGCGGATTTCTTCGAGGGGGACGATGGCTTCGGCTCCGTCCACGATGCGGCGGGCGGTGACGGGCTGCGCTTTGCTGAGGGCGTTGAGCGCGGCTAGGGCGCGGTGCTTGGCGCGTTCTTCGAGGGCTTTGCCTAACAAGAGGAAGCCTAGAATCATTAAGACCGCGTCGTAGTAGACCATTTGAGCGGGACCATGATTCAAGTGAGGCCAAATGGTTACGAATGCGGAATAGAGAAATGCCGCGCTGGTGCCAAGGGAGACGAGCGTGTTCATGTTCGTCGTGCCGTGGAGCAGGCCGCGCCATGCGCTGATGTAGATGGTGCGTCCGGCCCAGGGGGCGAGAATTGCGGTCATTAGGAGCAGGAGCCAGTCGATCAGGCTGGGCTCAGCCATGTGCATGGGCTGGCCGGGGTGCATGGTTAGCACCATTGCCACGAGCCCGGCGGCGATGGCTACGGCGGATTTGAGGCCGTAGTGCAGGTTGGGGAGTTGTTCCTGTTGCTGCTCGCCGTTGGCGTGGGGGAGGACTGCGTCATAGCCTGCGTTGCGGATAGCGGTGACGAGCGTGTCGGGCTGCGCTATGGCGGGGTCGAAGAGGATGTGGGCGCGGTGGGCCATGAGGTCCACGCGGGCCTCTTCGACGCCGCTGGTGTGGAGCAGAGCTTCTTCGACATGGTGCTGGCAGGCGGCACAGGTCATGCCTACGACGGGCAGTGTGATGGACTCTGTTGCCTGCGTGGGCATGTTAGTTGCTCGCTGCGGCTGTGACGTGTGCCTTGTAGCCAGCTTTGGCGATGGCTTCGATGGCCTTGGCTTCGGTTTCTGCGGTGGCGGATTCGATGCGTACCGCACCTACGCGGACTTCTGCTGCGTTGAGTCCCGCGGTGGCGAGCGCCTGGCCTACGCGGCGGATACATGCGCCGCAGTGCATTCCATCAACTTGCAAAGTTAGTTCTGCCATAAGTTCCTCTTTACTAAGGATGCCACTTTGGGGGAAAAGATGCGTGGGTGGGATGTCGGAATCTTGCGGAGATGTTGGGAAGGCAGGGGATAGGGAGTAGAAGACAAAAGCAAAACCTCAGGGGCTAAAGCCCAGTGCTTTTCCTTGGGTTCTTGATTGCCGGGGATAAATCCCCGGCCTACCTGTTGCTGCCTGACATTTCTTGTATGGGGTTGGCTTTATGGTAGTGGGTATGCAGAGAGAGTTTCCTGAGATGCCGTTGGTGGGCGTTGGCGCGGTGGTGGTGCATGAGGGGCGCGTGTTGCTTGTGAAGCGCGGCACGGAGCCGGGGCTTGGGCAGTGGTCGCTGCCGGGTGGGTTGATTGAGCTGGGGGAGTCGCTTACGGATGCGGTTGTGCGTGAGGTTCGGGAAGAGACGGGGTTGGTGGTTGAGGTTGTTGAGCTGATTGAGTTGGTGGACAGGATTTATCGGGATGGCGAACGGGTTCGCTACCATTACGTTGTTGCGGATTATCTTTGCAAGGTGGTTGGTGGGGAGCTTGAGGCTGCTTCTGATGCTGCGGCTGTGCGATGGGTGGAGCGGGCGGAGTGGAATAGCCACTCGGCGCTGAAGCTGGATGCGATGATGGTGCGGATTGTTGAAGCGGGATGGCAGCGGGCCAAGGCGCTGCACATGGGAGACAAATAGAAGATGGCGATTCGAAAACGGATTTGGATTCCGGGTGTGGTGTTGTTGCTGATTGCTGCGCTTGGTGTGAGTTTTTATCTGCGGCCGGTGGAGTTTTTTAACTGGCAGGTGGATTTTCAGATGCGCTCGCAGGGGATTGAGAGCCATGAGGTTACGGTTTCCGGCTACAAGGTGCACTACATTGCGCTGGGGCCGGAGAATGGCGCTCCGGTGGTGCTGGTGCATGGACTGGGCGGGCATGTGGAGGACTGGCGCAACCTGATGCCGTATGTTGCTGCTGCCGGTTTTCGCGTGTATGCGCTGGATTTGCCGGGGTATGGGAAGAGTGAGCAGCCGAAGGACTTTTCTTACTCGGTGCGGGATGAGGCCAATGTGGTTGTTGGTTTTCTGGATGCGCTGGGGTTGGGGCAGGTGGATTTGGCGGGGCACTCCATGGGCGGATGGATTGTGCAGATTGTGGCGCATGCGCATCCGGAACGAGTGAGACGGCTGATGGTTTTTGACAGCGTGGGACTGAGTGAGAGGCCGACGTGGAATACGAACCTGTTTACGCCGACGAATGATGATGAGTTGTGGCAGTTGACGGAGCTGCTGATTCCGAATCCGCCGCATGCGCCGGAGTTTATCAATCGCGATATTTTGCGGATTTCAGCGAAGAATGCGTGGGTGATTCATAAGGCGATGAACTCCATGCTGAACGCGGATGGTGATGTGACGGATGCGATGCTGCCGCAGTTGAAGATGCCGGTGCTGTTTTTGTGGGGCGATCTGGACAAGACTACGCCGCTGAGTCTGGGTGAGAAGATGCACGCGCTTGTGCCGCAATCGAAGCTGGAGATTGCGAAAGGATGCGGGCATCTTGCGCCTACGCAGTGTGCAGATCAGTTTGGGCCGGTGGTGCAGAGGTTTTTGAGATAGGGGACAGGGTTGTAGATAAAAGGCAAAAGCTATAAAGGGCGTTATATATCCCATTCATGCGACAAAAAACGTCGCATGAATGGGGCACCCAGCACCCAGTTTTGTTGAGATTGACGCGAGTCATTTTGTGACCTAGAAGATCCAGCGGGCGGTCATTACTAACGAGTGGTTGAAGCTGTGGAAGTGGCTGGTGGCGATTTGCATGCCTGCGCCTACGGCCAGGCCGGGGCGGGATTTGGGGTCGCTGGGGTGGAGCTTGAGCTTGCCTACGATCAGGCCGGGAGTGACGAACTCCTGCATCTTGCCGTGATTGGAGCCGCCTTTGAACCATGTGGCGTTGCTTTCGAGTTCCGGCCATACAAATTTGGCGAGATGGTATTGCGCGGCGGCGTTCCATGCTACGGGGTTGCCGGTTGTTGTGGTTGCTGGTTTGCTGGTGTAGAGCGTGGTTCCGGCGGTGGTTTGAATGTCGAATTTGCCGAAGCCTTTGCCTATGGCGAGATTGGGCGCGATGCTGGCGTTGGCGGAGCCGTTTTTGTAGTTGCCGGTGGGTACGGTGGCGAGGGCGAAGACGCTGATGACGTAGTGGCCGTGGGTTTCGTTGCCGCTGGCGAGGCGGGCTTTGCCGAGGAAGGACATGTCGCCCCAGCCGTCTTTTACGGCGGGCGCATTGTGGAAGATGTAGGGCGGCAGGTTTACGTCGATTTCTACGGGATTGAAGGGGATGAAGCTGACGCCTTTGCTGTTGTCGATGTTCCATGTGCCGGTGCGCGTGGGGGTGATCTGGTGGAGTATGTCCGTGCGAACGACCTGGAAGAGGCCGGTGTAGGTGGTGACGAGCGGCGGCGGCCAGTTTGGCTGTTTGGATTGGATGGCCGAAGTACGTGCGGAGAAACGCGCGTAGAAGTTCTGGTCTTGTGCGTGCACACTGGCGGAGACAAGCAAAAGCAGCAGGGAAGATAAAAGTGGTTTCATAATGTGCTGCTCAGCATCACAGCGCATTGTGAGGACAGGCAACGGATGGAAGGTTGAGGGATTTCTCCATCGAAATGTGGAGATTCGCTGCTTGAATTGGTCTAGTGGAAAGATGAGAGCGAGCGGTGTCGGTATCCCATTCATGCGACAAAATGCGTCGCATGAATGCGGCACCCAGAGTTTTGGGTATATGTAAAAGAAAAAGGGCCGCTGGTGCGGCCCTTTGTTGTGTGATGTTGAGTTGAACTAGACGCCGATGACAGCGCAGAGTTCCTTGACGGCTTCTGCGGACTTTTTGAGGGCGGCGTCTTCTTCGGGGGTGAGCTTGATTTCGATGATCTGCTCAAGGCCAGCGGCGCCCAGCTTGCAGGGAACGCCGATGTAGTAGCCGCTGATGCCGTACTCTCCTTGCAGGTAGGCTGCGCAGGGGAGGATTTTCTTCTTGTCCTTGAGGATGGCTTCTACCATTTCTACGGCGGCCGCGGAGGGGGCGTAGTAGGCTGAGCCGGTTTTGAGGTGCTTGACGATTTCCGCGCCGCCGTCACGGGTGCGCTGGACTAGCTGCTCCAGGCGCTCGGGAGCGATGAGTTCGGTGATGGGGATGCCGGCAACCGTCGAGTAGCGCGGGAGCGGAACCATGGTATCGCCGTGGCCGCCGAGGACGAATGCGGTGACGTTTTCTACGCTGACTTTGAGCTCTTCTGCGATGAAGGTGCGGAAGCGGGCGGAGTCGAGAACGCCGGCCATGCCGATGACGCGCTCGCGGTTGAAGCCAGCCTGGCGGAAGGCGGTCTGCGCCATGGCGTCGAGCGGGTTGGAGACGATGATGAGGATGGACTCGGGCGACTGCGCTACGACCTTCGAGACGACATCCGACATGATTTTGAAGTTGGTGTTGAGCAGGTCATCGCGGCTCATGCCGGGCTTGCGGGCGATGCCGGCGGTGATGACGATGATGTCGGAGTTCGCGGTGGCGGCGTAGTCGTTGGCTCCGATGAGCTGCACGTCGCGCTTTTCAATGGGCATGGATTCGGCGAGGTCGAGCGCCTTGCCCTGCGGGATGCCTTCTACAACGTCGATGAGGACAACGTCGGCGAGTTCCTTGGAGGCGATCCAGTGGGCTGCCGTTGCGCCTACGTTGCCGGCGCCGATGATGCTTACTTTTTTGCGCATTTCAAAATTCTCCTGAGCTTTTAGCCATTAGCTCTTAGCTTTTAGCTGCAAAGCGTTCTGCTGGCCGTGTTTTGAGCAGACTGGTCGAACAAACTCTTTTTCGGCAAGCGCATAATTGTCGAACTGATAACAGAATAGCTAAAAGCTAAGAGCTAATAGCTAGAAGCTGTCTCACATATTGCCGATGATGCGTGTTGCGAATTCGCTGGTGCCGACTTTGGTTGCGCCTTCGGTCTGGCGCTCGAAGTCGTAGGTTACGAATTTTTGCTGGATGGTTTTTTCCATGGCGGTTTCTACTAGGCGCGCGGCTTCTTTCCAGCCTAAGAAGTCGAGCATCATTACGCCGGAGAGGATTACGGAGCCGGGGTTGATTACATCCTTGTCGGCGTACTTGGGGGCGGTGCCGTGCGTGGCTTCAAAGACGGCATAGCCGTCGCCGATGTTGGCGCCGGGGGCGATGCCGAGGCCGCCGACTTGTGCTGCGGCTGCGTCAGAGATGTAATCGCCGTTGAGGTTGCTGGTGGCGAGGATGGAGTAATCCGACGGGCGGATGATGATTTGCTGGAAGATGGAGTCGGCGATGCGGTCGTTGATGAGAATCTTCGACTTCCATGCGCCGTTGCCGTGCGACTTGCCGATGGAGTCGAGGACGCCTTTGACTTCGGCGTAGAGCTCGTCGCGGAAGGATTGCGGGGCGAATTCAAGGCCGGGCTCGATGAGAGCGGCGTTTTGTTCGACGGTGAGACTGGGGTTGGCTTCGACGTTGCCTAGTATCCAGCTTTCGCGCTCGGTGACGGTGTGCTCGCGGAACTCTTGTGTTGCTACTTCGTAGCCCCACTCGCGGAATGCGCCTTCAGTGAACTTCTGGATGTTGCCTTTGTGGACGAGGGTGACGGTTTTGCGGCCGGACTCAATGGCATGGTTGATGGCATAGCGGACGAGGCGCTTGGTGCCGAAGATGGAGATGGGCTTGATGCCTACGCCGGAGTCGAGGCGGATTTTCTTCTTGGTTTTGGAGAGGAGGCCGTTGTTGAGGAAGTCGAGGAGCTTGGCGGCATCTTCGGAGCCTTCCTTGAACTCGATGCCGGAGTACACGTCCTCGGTGTTCTCGCGGAAGATTACGATGTCTACCTTTTCAGGGTGCTTCACGGGGCTGGGAACGCCCTGATAGTACTTGACAGGGCGGACGCAGGAGTAGAGGTCGAGGATTTGGCGAAGCGCGACGTTGAGGGAGCGGATGCCGCCGCCTACGGGCGTGGTGAGCGGTCCTTTGATGGAGACGCGGAGGTCACGGGCGGCGTTGACGGACTCGTCGGGGAGCCATGTGTTGAACTGCTTGTAGGCTTTTTCACCGGCGAAGATTTCGAACCACTTGATGGAGCGCTTGCCGCCGTAGGCTTTTTCTACAGCGGCGTCGAAGACTCGCTGGGATGCTTTCCAGATGTCGCGGCCGGTGCCATCGCCTTCGATGAAGGGAATGATGGGGTTGTCGGGGATGGTGTATTTGCCGTTTTCGTAGGTGATGGGCTGCCCGTCAGTGGGCAGCGAAAGGCCGTTATACGTGGATGACATGGCAGTGGCAGTGTCCTCTTGGATGGAATGAAAAAGCAAAGAGGAAGCCTACCACTGGGAAATCAGGAGTGGCAACGCGGCGCGTCACATGGTGGTGTGTTGCTGGACACGGGTGCGAGTCAGCGCTGTATCGTGCTGTCGTCGAACTTGGGGATTCCGAAATGGCCGCGCAGGTGGAAGATGTCCACGGGGCTGAGGTTGCCGGCTACGGTGACGAGCGTTACGGAGCGCGGGGTTTCGGCAAGGAAGACTACGCCACGGACGTTCATGCCGTCTAGGACGGTCCATACATCGGTGTGGCCGTTGTGGACAGGGCCACCGTCGCCGCTGGTGGTGATGTAGTGCTTCCAGCCACGGAGATGGTAGGACTCGCGGATGGCGTTGACGGCTCCTTCATCGGGGATGCCGTTGCCGAAGCGGAGAATGTGTACGCTGACGCCGTCGAGCTTGTTGAAGGCGCTGCGGGTGGGCTCGTCCGTGTTGGGGATGAGTCCACTGGCGAGGCGGAGCATGTTGCGGTCGAGGGTGAAGCTGTCTTTGAGCGATGCCTGAGCGCTTAAGGTTGCTAAGGCCGGCGGAGTCCATTCGAGGGGGACGGGGTTTGTGTCTGGAACGGCAGGCGGAGGAGCGGGCTGGCTGGGTGGTTGTTGTGCCTGTGCGCCTGTTGCGGTGAAGAGGCCGCAGTATAGGAGCAGTCCGATCCTGACGAGCTGGTTCATGTTTGGTGAGACACGAAGGCGGGAGAAAAGTTTCGAGGAGTGCAAAAGATTTTGAGCGCGGTGAGGGAATGGCTTTGGCTGATGAAAAAGCAGGTGGTGTGTGAACGCCGCGTAAAATTTCGTCCTGACTGTGCCGAAGATGCAGAATGCGATAAACTCAAGCGGTAACGTTTGTTTTCCAAAATGGCTTTTGAGCCAGCCAGAGAGTGCATGTTCAGGCACGCAATCAGCAGAGGCCAATTCCGCGCGGCGGGGTTGGCCTTGCTTATGAACGGGAAGAAAATCGGATGACTACTGCGCGCAAATACAAAGTCGGCCTTGTGCAGATGAGCATGGGCCCGGACCCGGCGGTGAATCTTGCCGCCGCGGAAGAACGCATTCGCACTGCTGCCGGAAAGGGCGCCGGCATTGTCTGTTTGCCGGAGCTGTTCCAGGCACAATATTTCTGCCAGCGTGAAGACCTGCGGCTGTTTGATTTGGCAGAGCCGATTCCTGGGCCTGCGACGCAGCGGCTGGGCAAGCTGGCGGCGGAGCTGCGCGTGACGGTGATTGCTTCGTTGTTTGAGCGGAGGGCTCCGGGGCTTTATCACAACACGGCTGTGACGCTGAATCCGGCGGGTGAGATTTCGAGCGTGTACCGGAAGATGCACATTCCGGATGATCCGCTTTATTACGAGAAGTATTACTTTACGCCGGGCGATCTGGGCTTCCAGGCTTTTGACACGCAGGTGGGACGCGTGGGCACGCTTGTTTGCTGGGACCAGTGGTATCCCGAGGGCGCGCGGTTGACGGCGCTGCAAGGGGCTGAGGTGCTGTTTTACCCGACGGCGATTGGATGGCATCCGGCGGAGAAGGATGAGTTTGGCGCGGCACAATATGATGCGTGGCAGACGATTCAGCGGGCGCATGCGATTGCGAACGGCGTGTACGTTGCCGGCGTGAATCGCGTGGGTAAGGAAAATGGCGATGTGCTGGGGAATCGCGTAGAGGGAGACGGCCTTGAGTTCTGGGGCGGCAGCTTCCTTGCTGATCCGTTTGGGCGCATCGTGGCGAAGGCTTCGCATACGGACGAAGAGGTCCTGGTTGCGGAGATCAATCCGGCGCTGATGGAAGAGACGCGGCGGAACTGGCCGTTTTTGCGCGACCGGCGGATTGATGCTTACTCGTCGATTACGAAGCGCTTTCTGGACCCTGTGCGTGCATGGGCGCCGGATGGAGATGCGAAGTAGCGATGACCGACGCTTTGCAAAAGACTCCGCGGCAACTGGGCTATCGCATGCCTGCCGAATGGGAACAGCACGAGGCAACGTGGCTGGCGTGGCCGCATAATCCGGAAGACTGGCCGGGGAAGTTTCAGGCGATTCCGTGGCTGTATGCCGAGATTGTGCGGCTGCTGGCGCGGAATGAGGTGGTGCAGCTGCTGGTGCAGGATGCGATTGCCGAAGGCCGCGTGAAGAGCATGCTGGAGCGCGATGGCGCGAATCTTGCAAATGTGAACTTTCACCGCTGGCCGACGAATCGTGTGTGGACGCGGGATTCGGGGCCGATTTTTGTTCGCAATGCCAAGGGGCAGACGGCGATTACCAACTGGCACTTTAATGCGTGGGCAAAGTATGACGACTGGGAGCTTGATGACAAGCTGCCGGGGCACGCGGCGAAGCTGCTGAAAGCTTCGGCGTGGGAGCCTGTGTCGGGCAAGAAGCGGCTGGTGCTTGAGGGTGGATCGATTGATACGAATGGGCAGGGAGTTTTGCTGACTACGGAGGAGTGCTTGCTGAGTGAAGTGCAGCAGCGGAATCCGGGAGTGAGCCGCGAGGGAATTGAGCGCGCGTTCTCTGACTATCTTGGGATAGATAAAGTTCTTTGGCTTGGGCGCGGCATTGCTGGCGATGACACGCACGGGCACGTGGACGACATTACGCGCTTTGTTGCTGCTGACACGATTGTGACGGCGGTGGAGCCGGATACGAGCGACTACAACCATGAGCCGTTGGCGGAGAATTTGCAGAGGCTGAAGTCGGCGCGCACGTTGGATGGCAAGCAATTCAATATTGTGGAGCTGCCGCTGCCTAAGCCTGTGGTGTTTCGTGGGCAGAGGTTGCCGGCTAGCTATGCGAATTTCTATATTGCGAATGGCGTGGTGCTGATGCCTACGTTTCATGATCCGAATGACCGCGTGGCGCTGAATATCCTGGCGGAGGTGTTTCCGGGGCGCGAGGTGATTGGGATTCATGCGGTGGATTTGGTGTGGGGGTTGGGTACGTTGCATTGCATGACGCAGCAGCAGCCGGCGGCCTTACCATCAAAAGCATGATTTCTGACCGCGAAGCTATGGACGCTGCGCTTGCGGAGGCTCGGCTTGCTGCTGAAGGCGGCGAGGTTCCGATTGGCGCGGTGGTTGTGCATGAGGGCGTGATTGTGGCGCGCGGGCAGAATCGCGTGCTGCGGGATAACGACCCTACGGCCCATGCGGAGGTTGTGGCTTTGCGGGCGGCAGCGGCGGCAGTGGGGAATTACCGGCTGCTGGGTTGCACGCTTTATGCCACGTTGGAGCCTTGCGCGATGTGTGCCGGCGCGATGATTCATGCGCGATTGGAGCGGGTGGTGTTTGGGGCGGCTGATCCGAAGGCTGGGGCTGCGGGGTCGGTGCTTTCCGTTTTGAATCACGAGAAGCTGAATCACCAGATGCTGGTGGAGCAGGGGATTGGGGCGGCAGAATCGGCGGAGATGTTGCGGAGTTTTTTTCGAGAGCGGCGGTGATGGGGGCAAGCGCAAAAGCATGCCTCAGGGGCTAAAGCCTGTACCCTTCCAAACCATTCGTCGGATACTCTCTAAAGCCCCGTGCCTTTTGTGCATCTGGCCAGAATTGCGGAGATAAATGGAAAAGGCCCACCTTGGCGGTGGGCCTTTTTGCTGCGTTGCAGTTATTGCGTGACTTGAATGGAACGCGTGAGGCGGAAGGTCAGCAGTGTTTCTACGGGGAGAACAATCTGCTTGTTTCCGGTGAAGGCGGAACCGGCTGTGCCAGCGCCGCCACCAGCGAGTCCGCCGATGAGTGCGCCCTTGCCGCCGCCGGCGATGCCGCCGATGATGGCTCCGAGACCTGCTCCGCCGCCGCCCATGATGGCGGTGCGCTTGCCCTTGCCCTGGATGACGCGGTCAACCGAGCTGGTGGCGATGGGGCGGCTTCCGTTGACGGTTTGAACACGCTGCAGGGTGATGCTGAGGCGCGCTTCGCCCTTGATTTTGCCGAGGGCGGTGGCGTCCGTTACGGTGCCTGAGGCCTGCGAACGGGCGGCGATGACGGTTGTGCCCCTTACGATGACCGGCTTGATGACCGTTGCCGTGAACGACTGGCCCGGCTGGCTGATTTTGGAGCCTAGAGCCTGGTCAAGCCGTACGGTCAACTGCGTTCCCGCGGGAATGGTGAGGGTGACGGGCTGCGGCGGTGGCGGCGGAGTTACAGGCGCCGGGGCAGGCGCTGGAGCGGCTGCGGCTGGTGCAGGGGCCGGAGCTGAAGCTGCGGGAGCCGGTGCTGGTGCGGCGGGTGCAGTCTGCGGAGCAGGAGCTGCGGGCGCTGGCTGGCTCTGGTCCGGTGCGGGAGTGGCTGCCGGGGGCTGCGTTTGCGCCTGTTGCGGAGGAGGTGGGGTGGTGTTGCTTTTGCATCCGCCTAGCGAGAGAGCGGTGGCCAGGGTCAGAGCGGCGAGTGGAACCAACTTGCGATTAACGTGCATCGTGTCTGCTCCTTGATTGCCCATATGTGAGGGCAATTCAGTAGTTTGCATGTAGCTGTTGAGGTGCTTCTTTAACTTCTTGTGAGGGCCCGGATGCGTTCGGATTCCGACGGCCATTTTTCTGCCAGCTCAGCATAGCTTGCTCCGGTGTAGTCCGCAAAGTCAAAGCCTGGGCTGACGGTGCAGCCCAGAAGGGCGACTTTGCTGCCGGGGAGCAAGCGGGTGCCTTGCCAGACTCCAGCGGGGACGGTGAGCTGGAGTTGGTGGCCTTTGGCGAGGTCGGAGCCGAGGAGGATGGTTTTTGTGCTGCCGTCGGGGTGGAGCTGGAGCATTTCTACCGGGTCGCCGAGGTAGAAGTGGAAGACTTCGTCGGAAGTGAGGGCGTGCATTTCGGAGAAGGTACCGGGTTCGAGCAGGTAGTAGATGGCGGTGCCGACGGCGCGGGTTCCGGCTGGGGTTTCCACTGTGGCGGTGGATTTGTAGGTCTGGCGGAACCAGCCGCCTTCGACGGGATGGGGAGCAAGTTGCAGGAGTGTCTTGATTTCGTCCGGTGTCATCTGTGACCGTTCTCCTTGACATGGCCCTGTTGCCATGTTGCTTTCCAAGGTTACAATTCCGTGTATGAAAGTTGAAGTTTACTCCGCTGCATGGTGCCGCGACTGCCGCTCGGCCAAGGAATTTCTGGATACTCACGGTGTGGAATATACCGAGATTAACGTGGAAGAGAAGCCTGAAGCGTTTGATGAAGTGATGCGGCATGTGGGCAAGCGGGCGATTCCGCAGATGGTGATTGATGGCGAGTGGTGGCAGCCGTATGCGCCGGGGCGCGGGTTGCTGTATGACGAGCTGTATCAGCGGCTCGGGATTCCTCGCGGTTAAGTTTCGCGGCGCGGCTGCGCTGTTTGCTGATTCCCATACAATGAAGAGTTGGCCCTTCGCACTTTGCGGCTGTGGGCAAGGTGGAAGACTGCCTTGCCGGGCTTGTTTTGCGCTGATACTACTTTTTTAGCTGAGGAGTTCTCCCTTGATTGATCGCTATACGCGGCCCGCGATGGGCAATATCTGGACGGAAGAAAGCAAGTACCGCTTCTGGTTGAAGGTTGAGTCGGCGGCCTCGGCTGTGCTGGCGGAGGATGGCGTGATTCCCGCTGCGGCGGCGAAGGCGATTGAAGAGAAGTCTACGTTTACGGTGGAGCGGATTCGCGAGATTGAGGCTGAGGTTAAGCACGACATTATTGCGTTTACGACGACGGTTGCGGAGAGCCTGAAGGCGCAGGGGCTGGATGCGGAGTCGCGGTGGCTGCACTATGGGCTCACGTCGAATGACGTGGTGGATACGGCCCAGGCGCTGCAGGTGAAGGAAGCTTCGGCGAAGATTCGCGAGGGGATTGAGGCTCTGCTTGTTGTGTTGAAGCGCCGGGCGGTTGAGTTCAAGCACACGCCTACGATTGGGCGCACGCACGGGATTCATGCGGAGCCTACGACGTTTGGGCTGAAGTTTTTGAACTGGTTTGCGGAAGTGCAGCGCGATTTGGCCAGGTTTGATGCGGCTGCGGAAGATATGCGCGTGGGTAAGTTGTCGGGCGCGGTGGGGACGTTTGGGCATTTGAAGCCGGAGCATGAGGAGCGTATTTGCGCTTTGCTGGGATTGAAGGCGGCGCCGGTGGCTACGCAGGTGATTCAGCGCGACCGTCATGCGGGGTATATTTCGGCGTTGGCGATTCTGGGCTCGACGCTGGACAAGATTGCGGTTGAGGTGAGGCATTTGCAGCGGACGGAGGTTCGCGAGGCGCAGGAGTACTTCAGCGAGAAGCAGAAGGGCTCGTCGGCGATGCCGCATAAGAAGAATCCGATTATTTCGGAGCAGATTTCGGGGCTGGCGCGGGTGCTGCGGAGCAATGCGCAGGCGGCGTTTGAGAATGTGGCGCTGTGGCATGAGCGGGATATCTCGCATAGCTCGGTGGAGCGCGTGATTTTTCCGGATTCTACGATTCTGGCGGACTATCTGCTGGCGAAGACTACGGATTTGCTGGACCGGCTGCTGGTGTATCCGGAGCGGATGAAGAAGAACTTGGAGTCTACGGGTGGGTTGATCTTCTCGGGACAGCTTTTGCTGGATTTGGCTGAGGCGGGGATGATGCGCGAGGATGCTTACCGGCTGGTGCAGAGCCATGCGATGCGGGCATGGAAGGAAGATTTGATCTTTCGCGATGAGGTTGCTAAGGACCCGAAGATTACTGTGCTGCTTTCGCCTGAGAAGCTCGAAAAGACATTTGATTACACGCGGCAGCTTGGGAATGTGGATGCGATTTTTGAGCGGGTGCTGGGCGAGTAGCTGCTTGTATGGAAATCACCGTTGCGATTACCGGAGCTTCTGGCGCTGTTTTTGGGCGGGAGTTGTTGCGGGCGCTTGAGGCGGATGAGCGCGTTAGCCGCGTGCATTTTGTGGCTTCGGAGAATTCGCTGCGGGTGATTGGGGAAGAGCTTGGCATCTCCGGGCGAAATGAGCTGGTGGAGAAGCTGCTTGGTTTCGCGCCGAAGAAGACTGTCTCGCATGGGGATGCGAATATTGGGGCGGCGATTGCCAGCGGGAGCCATCCTTCCGCCGGAATGATTGTGCTGCCGTGCTCGATGGGCACGCTGGCGGCGATTGCGAATGGGCTTGCCAATTCGCTGATTGCGCGGGCGGCGGATGTGACGCTGAAGGAGCGGCGACCGCTGGTGCTTTGCGTGCGGGAGACGCCGTTCAACCGGATTCATCTGCGGAATATGACGCTGGCTGCAGAGGCGGGGGCGGTGATTTTTCCGGTGATTCCTTCGTTTTATAACAAGCCTGTGGATTCGGATGAGATGGCGCGGCAGTTTGTCTGGCGCGTGCTGGCGCATGTTGGGCTGCCGCAGGCGGGGGCGTATGTTTGGGGAACTGACGAGTAATGGTGGTTATCCCAGGTCCGAACACGCGGACCTGGGCCACCCGATTTTGTGGCGGATTGGGAGGGAAAAGCAAAAGCAGATCCTTCCCTCCTTCTCCACCCCAGCGGGCAAAAATCGCTCGCTGGGGACCCCGGTGAAAAACGGCTATGGTCAGGATGACACATCTGCTTTTGTGGTAGCCCAGATTCCTGACAGCATGGACCTGAGGCGCGCAGGTTTGCGATTGACATGGGGCGGCCTGCCGTAGATACTTCCATCCATGCGCTTTGCTTTTGAGTTGATTGCGGCGGTTTCCACCATGTACATGTGTCTGTGCATGAGGATAGGACCTGTCCGCCTGGCTCCTGAGATGCGAATGCGGTAAGCGCAGACGAATCGGAAGAAGTGAAGCGGCCCGGTCCTCAGGTAGGATGCGGGCCTTTTGGTTTCTAACGATCCCCACGACCCCGGTACTAAAAAATCGCCAACAGAAGATTGCATAGAGGAGTCAGTTTCATGTCGGAAGAGAAACGCCAGTTAGCTACCCTTGCTGTTCACGCCGGGCAGACGCCTGATCCTGCTACCGGTTCGCGCGCCGTGCCGATTTACCAGACCACTTCGTACCTGTTTCAGGATGCCGACCACGCGGGGCGGCTGTTTGCGCTGAAAGAGTTTGGCAACATCTATACGCGCATCATGAATCCGACGACGGATGTGTTTGAGAAGCGCGTTGCGGCGCTCGAAGGCGGCGTGGCGGGGCTGGCGACTTCTTCGGGGCAGGCGGCGGAGACGCTGGTGATTACAACGCTGGCGGCTGCGGGCGATGAGATTGTTTCTACAACTTCGCTGTATGGCGGCACGTACAACCTCTTTCACTACACGCTGCCTCGGCTTGGCATCACTGTGAAGTTTGTGGATGCGGATGACTTTGACGGGCTGAAGGCGGCGATTAACGAGAAGACGCGCGCGGTTTATACGGAGACGCTGGGGAATCCGAAGCTCGATGTTGTCGATATTGAGCGGATTGCTTCGATTGCGCATGAGGCGGGTGTGCCGCTGGTGATTGATAACACTTCGGTGTCGGCGGCGCTGGTGCGGCCGATTGAGCATGGCGCGGATATTGTTGTGAACTCGGCCACGAAGTTTCTGGGCGGGCACGGCACGACGATTGGCGGCGTGATTGTGGATGCGGGCAAGTTTAACTGGGCGAATGGGCGGTTTAAGGAGTTTACGGAGCCTGATCCTTCGTATCACGGGTTGAACTACACGGAGGCTTTTGGTCCGCTGGCGTTTATTTTGAAGGCGCGTGTGCAGGGGCTTCGCGATACAGGCGCGGCGCTGTCGCCGTTTAACTCGTTCCTGTTGCTGCAGGGGATTGAGACGCTGCACCTGCGGCTGGAACGGCACTCGCAGAATGCTTTGGCGGTAGCGAAGCACCTGGAGGCGCATCCGGGTGTGGAGTGGGTGAATTATCCGGGGCTGGAGTCGAGCCAGTATTACGAGCGCTCGAAGAAGTATCTGCCGGATGGCCAGGGGGCTCTGGTGACATTTGGTATTAAGGGTGGGTATGAGGCAGGGAAGAAGCTGATTGATGCGCTGGAGCTGTTCTCGCTGGTGGCGAATATTGGCGATGCGAAGTCGCTGGTGATTCATCCGGCTTCTACGACGCATCAGCAACTGAGCGTGGAAGAGCAGGCGGGGACGGGAGTTACCCCGGAGCTGGTTCGGTTGTCGGTGGGGATTGAGGATATTCGCGATATCATCGCCGATTTGGACCGGGCGATTGAGGCGGCGAATGGGCACGTGCCAAGTTCCGTAACAGCAACAGCGGGTTCAGCATCTTCTACGGAAACTGTTTCTGCGAGATAATAAAAGGAATGGCCGATAGGAAACAGGGCGCCGTGAAGGGCGCGCAGCCTGAATTATCCACGGACGAGTCCTCGCCTGTGGTCGCGGAGAAGGTGGAGAAGTCTTCTGCCGCGAAGGCGCGCACGCCTACGCCGGTGCCCACCTACGAGGGCGATTATGTGTTGCCCGAGAACCTGCTGTTGGAGTGCGGGCGCGCTCTGTCCGGCGTTACGCTGCACTATGCGGTATATGGCCGGCTGAATGCGAAGCGCGACAACGCGGTGCTGGTGTGCCATGCACTTTCTGGTTCGGCGCTTGTGGGCGAGTGGTGGCCAGAGGTCTTTGGGCCGGGCGCGGTTTTGTCGCTGGAGCATGACTTTGTTATCTGCGTGAATCTACTGGGATCGTGTTATGGCTCCACGGGGCCGTCGTCGGTGAATCCTGAAACCGGCGAGCCCTATGGAGCTGATTTTCCTCTCGTCTCGATTCGCGATAATGTTCACGCACAGTCCAAACTTCTTCAATCCCTCGGCATCCGCAAACTTCGCCTGGTTATGGGCGGCTCGATGGGCGGCATGCAGGCCCTTGAGTGGACCATCCTCTTTCCTGAAAAAGTTGAACGCGCGCTGGTGATTGGCGTGGCCCCGCTGGGTGCGATGGGGCTGGCGTTGAACCACCTGCAGCGCGATGCGATTCGCAAAGATCCCGATTGGCTGAATGGCAACTATCCGCCGCAAAAGCCGCCACGGAGCGGGCTTTCACTGGCGCGACAGATTGCGATGCTTAGTTATAAGTCCGGGCCGCTGTTTGATGAGCGCTATGGGCGTAATCCCAACCGCAACGGGGAAAACCCGTGGGGGCTGGATGACTTTGGCGGTGGGCTGATTGGCGGGCGGTTTGATATTGCCGGCTATCTTGACGAGCAGGGCAGGCGCTTTGTGGAGCGCTTCGAGGCGAACTCGTATCTTGCGATTTTGCGCACGATGGATACGTGGGACCCGCTGCGCGGGGGGAACTCCTCGGAAGAGACATTTGGCAAGATTCAAGCGCAGCTGACGTTCATCGGTATAAGTACGGACTGGCTTTTTCCGGCGGCGGATGTGAAGCGCTTTGCGGAGACGATTCGCCGGGCGGGCGTTGCCGTGGATTATCGCGAGATGGTCAGCGACCACGGGCATGATGCGTTTCTTGCGGAGCAGACGGATTTGGTGCGGTTGCTGCAGTAAGACAGGGTGCGGAGTATTAGGGTTCAGGGTTTTAGATAAACAGCAAAAACTATAAACACAAAAGCTGTAGATACACCTTGCCCATGTACGATGAGACTGCGTATGAGTGGGCACACGGTCTTTGTATAGCTTTTGTCCTTTATCTAAAACCCTGAACTCTATACCCCGCACCCGTGCTCTTTTTTACCTGCCATTTAACGTGTGTTGCCGATTTGAGCATCCAAAATAGTTGTGAGGAACACTTTTTCTTTTCCCGGTGTCTAAGCCGGTATAAGCCCGCTCCAGGTGGGCATGTGCAGGTTGTGGCAGAACAGAAAATGAGTTGCTTGCGAGATTCGCTTGTCAGGTCGGGCGAGGATTTTTATAATCCTTCCAACACCGCAATGGAAGCCGTGGAACTTCCCCGGTCCTCAACCGCGGGCAGCAGACGGTAGTCTTTTGGATGAGCGTGTGCTTGCAGAATTAATTCCTACTAAGGTATTTCCCAGGAGCACTGAATGAAGAAGTTTCTCTTTGCGTCCGCAACGGCGTTCGCCGGACTCAGTTTCGTGTCGGCGCCTGCGCTTCGTGCACAAGACATCCAGATCAAGGATCCAGCCGAGTACGCCGCTTACTCAAGCGCTGCTGGACAGAGCGACCCCAAGGCTAAAGCCGCGGCCGAGGAGAGCTTTCTTAAGACCTATCCTCAGACGGTTGTGAAGCAGATTGTGCTGAATGACCTGTTGACCACCTATGCAAATCTGCAGGACCAGGATGACGCCCTCAATGCCGCCAGCCGCCTGCTGCAGGTGGACCCCGACAACATGCGGGCCGTTTACATCTCCGTCATCATCAAGAAGGGCCAGTGCGCCAAGTCCCAGGACGCACAGACCTGCGATGACGCCGCCGCGCTTGCGCAGAAGGGGCTTACCCTTGCCAAGCCTGCCGCCACCAGCGATGCTGACTGGACTACGCAGACCAAGAGCGCCTATCCCCTTTATCACTCGACCATTGCGCTCGATGCCACGGTGAAGAAGGATTACAAGACCGCGCAGAGCGAATATGTCTCCGAGCTCAAGCTTTACAGCGATCAGGAAAGCCAGACCGCCGGCCTGAATGACACGCTGCTGTTGGCACAGGCTTATTCCGTACCCGGTTCCGCGCAGGATCTGAAGAGCGCCATCTGGTTCTTCGCCCGTACATGGAACTTTGCTCCGGCGAACTACAAGGCCCAGATTGAGCCCAAGCTGGAGTACTACTACAAGAAGTTCCACGGCAGCCTGGACGGCCTGGATGCCATCAAGCAACAGTCCGCTTCCGCGGTTTTCCCGCCGGACAGCTTTGCTATCACTGCAGCCAAGAGCCCGGCAGAGCAGATTCATGATCTGGTTGCCTCCACGTCGGACCTGAACACGCTGGCGCTTGAAGACAAGGAGACCGTCCTTGCCCTCGGCACGCAGGAAGATGCGGACAAGATGTGGGCTGTTCTGAAGGACAAGACCACGGGCATTCCCGCAACGGTGATTGAGGTTACGGCCAGCCAGATTAAGGTTGCCGTTACGCAGGACGCCAAGGCCTCGAACGTTGCCGACTTTGTGGTGAACCTGAAGAAGCCGCTGACGGATGCCGAGATTGCGCAGTATGCCAAGGGCTTTGAATTCAAGGCTCCTCCGGCTGCGGAACTTGCCGGCACGTTTGACAGCTACACCAAGGTGCCTGCCACAGACACCACGGCGGCGAGCGCGCAGATCATCATGCGCGACGGCGAAGTGGTTCCGGCGGAAGCGAAGAAGGCTGCTCCGGCTCGCAAGCCTTCTCCGGCGCACCGTCCGCACGGCAAGTAAGACAACTCTGCTTCTGGAAACAACAAAGGGCAGCCCTTGTGGCTGCCCTTTGCCATTGGTGCCGAACTTTTTGGGTATGGGGCCACGGCTGGATGAGCGAGGCTTCTTTGAACTTGCGGGGCGGCTCCGGTAGTCTATCTACAATGGTGCGCCACGGGATACTTTCGCTTATTCTGGTCTTCGCTTCCGGCTTCCGCATTGCTGCGCAAACGCCTGTTCCTTCGACAGATATTTCCAGGCAGCACGTGGTTCCGTCTACTGAGCCGTTGAAGGAGCGCGAGGAGCGCGGGTTTCCCGGGCTTGGTGCGCACGCGCCGTTTTCTCTGGACACCTCTTCTTCGTCGCATGTCGTGGAAATCCGGCCGGAGTCCGTGATCTCGGAGCAGGATAAGTTGCTTGAGGCGAATGCGGAGTCTACGATCCGAGAGCGTGCGGCGATACAGGCGCTCGATTTGTCGAGCGGACAGTGGAATTACAGCCAGGTGGCTTGCCGGAGCTTTCCGCGACATCTTTTCCTGCGCTATAACCGCAATAATGGCGCGGGGGATGAGAGTGCGTTTACGGTTTCCATTCCCCGTTATGGAGATGGCAAGACCCGTTTCATTCCGCTGCTGCGCAGGGGATATTCGCTATGGTCTCCTACGCCGGTGAGTGCGATTACGGTTGGTGCGTTTAACCACATTTTGCAGGAAGAGCGCTCGGATCTTGCGCCGGATACCAAACCGGACTGGAGTTCGATGGCTGTTTGTTACGCTGCGCTTGCCGGCACGGGCGGGCCAGATGCGGAGTCCGTTGAACTGGCGCGGCCGCCGATGCTTCATATTGCGTACAGCGGAGAGGCCAGTGTGGATTTCATTACTGGGAATCGGCACATGGTTCTGTGGACGATGGTCTTTGACCGCAAGGGCATTTTGAAAAAGGCCACGCGGCGGCGAATCGGGGATGAAGAGGCTCGGATTGTAGAGCGGACTGTGCTGAGCAACGCTCGGAACCTTGGCGGGATGCAGAACCTTCCTGGAAATTCCATACCGCCAGTGGTATTGGCAACGCCGAGGGCTGTGTCGCCGACATTTCCGAAATAACGGTAGCTTCTTTTATTCGCCTAGCATGATGCGCTGAATTTTTGAGGCGCGGCCTGTTGCTGCGTCGCAGGTAATGAGTGCGCCGCAGAGCTTGGGGTTGGCTTTGGCGGCTTCAAACTTGCCAGACATGCCGGTGAGGAAGCGGTTCAGCACTAAATCCTTATCTACGCCGATGACGCTGTCGTAGGGGCCGCTCATGCCTACGTCGGTCTGGTAGGCGGTGCCGTGGTGCAGGATGCGCTCGTCTGCCGTGGGAATGTGCGTGTGCGTGCCGAGGACAGCGGTAACGCGACCGTCGAGGTGCCAGCCCATCGCGACTTTTTCGCTTGTGGCTTCGGCGTGGAAGTCCACGAGGATAACCTTGGCGGTGATTCCTTTGAGCAGGTCGTCGATGGCTTCAAAGGGGTCGTTGGTGCCGTTCATGAAGACGCGGCCCATGAGGTTGATGACGGCGTAGGAGATGCCGTTGTACGTTACGCCTTCATAGACGCCGAAGCCGGGCAGCTTGCGCTGCAGGTTGGCGGGGCGCAGGACGCGGCGGCCATTGGAACTGGCGTCTTTGGCGCCCTCGTTGAGGTAGTCGATGAGCTCGCGCTTGTCCCAGACGTGGTTGCCGGTGGTGAGCACGTCCGCGCCGAGGTCGAAGAGGTCTTCTGCGATGGCCGGAGTTACGCCGAAGCCGCCGGCGGCGTTTTCCGCGTTGATGACGGTGAGGTCCACGGCGTAGGTTTCACGCAGGTGGTCGATGTGCTCGGCGACGATCTTGCGTCCCGCGCTGCCAAAGATGTCGCCGATGAAGAGAATGTTCAAGTACAACTCCTAGCTATTAGCTTTTAGCTCTTAGCTTGTTTGTGCAAGTGCGAAGAGCTGTGCTCATGTGCGCTTTGCAATGCTTGTTTTCGCCCGAAAGTTCGTTCTACCACTGCCGGGCTAAAAGCTAATAGCTAACAGCTAAGAGCTTGCAGTTACGAGCTTGCTTCTGTCTTCTGCGAGCGCATCAACGGGAAGAGGATTACGTCGCGGATTGAGCGCGAGCCGGTTAGCAGCATGGTGAGGCGGTCGATGCCGATGCCTTCGCCGCCGGTGGGCGGGAGGCCGTAGCTCAGGGCGCGGACGTAGTCTTCGTCCATCTGGTGGGCCTCGTCGTCGCCTCGGCCTCGCTCGGCTAGTTGCTCTTCGAAACGCTTGTGCTGCTCTACGGGGTCGTTCAGCTCGCTGAAGGCGTTGCCCAGTTCGAAACCGCCTGCGAAGAACTCGAAACGCTCGACGTGTTCGGGGTCGTCGGGTTTGGCTTTCGAGAGTGGGGAGACTACGGTTGGGTAGTCGTAGATGATTGTGGGCTGAACCAGAAACGGCTCGGCTACTGCCTCGAAGACGTTGTAAACCAGCTTGCCTAAAGGCGCGTTCTTCTTTGCATCGAGATTGACGGCGAAGAGTGCTTCGCGGATGGTCTTGATATCGCTGCGACGCTCGGCCTCGATGGCGCTGCCTTCGGCGGTGGCTGCTGCGAGCGCGGTGATTGCTGTTTCGAGTTGTGCGGTGAGCGATTCTACGCTAGAGAAAGTTTCGACAGACGGCTTTGCTCCGGCTTCTTCGGGCCAGTACGCGATGATAGCGTCCTTCATGGCGTAGCGCGTCCACTTGCCTAGATCGATTTCGACATCGTTGAAGACCGTCTTCGTCGTGCCGTTTACTTCCTGCGCTACGAAGGTGATCAGGTCTTCGGTGAGTTGCATCAAGTCATGGTAGTTTGCGTAGGCCTGATAGAACTCCAGCATGGTGAACTCGGGGTTGTGCTGCGTGCTTACGCCTTCGTTGCGGAAGTTGCGGTTGATTTCGTACACGCGGTCGAGGCCGCCTACTACGAGGCGCTTCAGGTATAGCTCCGGCGCGATGCGCAGGAAGAGGTCCATGTCCAGCGTGTTGTGGTGCGTGACGAATGGCCGCGCCGCTGCGCCGCCGGCGATGGGCTGCATCATTGGCGTTTCCACTTCGAGGTAGCCGCGGGTGTCAAAGAACTGGCGGATGGCGCGGAGCACCTTGGCGCGCTTGACGAAGACTTCGCGGCTGTCGAGGTTGGTGAAGAGGTCCACGTAGCGCTGGCGGTAGCGCATTTCCACGTCTGACAGGCCGTGGAATTTTTCGGGCAACGAAAGCATGGCTTTCGCGAGGAACTTGAGGCTTTCGACGTGGATGGTCAGCTCGCCGGTGCGGGTGCGGAAGAGGTAGCCGCTGACGCCGATGTGGTCGCCGAGGTCGAGGAGCTTGTAGAGCGCGAAGGCTTGCTCGCCTACTGCGTCGAGGCGGACGTAGATTTGCAGGCGCTGGCCTTCCTGCTGCAGCGTGGCGAATCCGGCCTTGCCCTGTGCGCGGATGGCCATGATGCGGCCTGCGATGGCGACGGCGGGCTTACCGGCTTCGAGAGCTTCGGCGGCTGTGTCGTTGTATTTTGCGCGAATCTCGGCAATAGTGTGCGAGAACTGGAACTGGTTGGGAAACCTGGCCTGGCCCAACGCTTCGATTTGTTGCAGCTTTTCCTGGCGCAGCGTGAAGAGATCGCGCTCAAAATCGGATTCGAAATGCACGGAACTTCCTTTTGGTGGGTGAAAAATCCTTACTGGCCAGTATATCGATTATGCGTGTGGAGAGGATACGTGCAGGTTTGGGGTAAAACTACTTTGGCGATGAAGGGGTTGAGGTCGGTATCAAAGATCGATTGGCCGACAACACTGGCATGGCTGATCGTGATCCGACCTTCACAGTGGATAAGAACGGTCTTCAAATGGCATGGATCAATAAGAGGCCGGCGACAAGCATTACCGCGCAGGTTACGCCATGAATGGAGAGCGCTCGCGACTTCGACCCGCCCGATCCTAGAACGATGAACATGTCGCCAAGGGGGATGATGGAATAAACGAGTAGAACGATGCCTAGCGTCTGGCTGTTGACGGTCACCATTAAGGCCAGCACGACCAAGCCCGATGCGACGTCACGAATTCCCTTCAGGCGTAGCCAAGCATGAGTATCGGCATCGGATGCAGGTGGCTTAAGGCCAAAGGACCCTAAGATCCTTGCGGGAGATACCAGATAGAGCGAACCGATCACATTGACCCCCACGACGATGAGGGCAGCGAGAGAAAGCGGTATAGCGTTATGCATGAAATGTTTTTCTCCTAGAAAATATAGCAATGCTAGATATGATGTGGGGAGTTTGGGAAAGATTCAGCGCGTGACATAAAAATATAGCATCGCTATAATTTCTATCGATGGAGAAAAAACTGGCAGCAAACCGAATTGCGGAACGAAAACTGCGCGACAAGCAGGCCCGCCGCGCACAGATTATTGGTGCCGCACGGCGAATCGCGGAGTCGGAAGGGTGGTCCAGCGTAACCGTTCGGAGGCTATCCGACGAGATTGCTTATAGCCAACCTGTTTTATACGCTCATTTTGGAAGCCGTGAGGGGATTCTGGCTGCGGTTGCCGTCGAGGGTTTTCAGGAGATGGGCCTTGCTTTGGAGAAGGCACGAAAACGGGAAAAGCGTGGAAACGTGGTCGAATCGGTCGCGGCCGCATACCTGGAGTTTGCGGCGTCTTTTCCTGCACTGTATGAGGCGATGTTTTCGCTCGGCTTAAGTGTGGCATTCGATGATGCTGCCACTCCTCCAGAGCTTCGATTCGCGTTTTCCCAGCTTCTAGAGTTGTTTCAGGGGCAGAGCTTGAAGCCGGAGGTTAGAACGGAGTTGTTTTGGGCTAGCCTGCATGGTATCGCTGCGCTGACGAGAACCAGGCGATTTCCGCTCAGCCGCCAGAAAGAGCGCGTGAGGGAGCTTGTCGAGCTTTTCACTTTTCCGAGATGAAATGGAATAGGCGGGGAAGGCTCTAGAGGTGAGTGGCGGTATTTCAGGGAGGGGCTGAACCCCATCTTTGCGGTTTTTCTGCCGCGAGGATGGGGTTTGTGGCTAGAGGGAGAAGGACTCGCCGGGGGTCCAATCGACGACCTCGGCTTTGTCTTCGAGGATTTCCTGCAGTGCGGCGGGGGTGCCAGTGAGTGGCGGGAAGGTTCCGAAGTGCAGCGGGAGGACCGTGCGGACGCCGGTGAAGAGGGTGGCGAGCGCGGCTTCCTTTGGCCCCATGGTGAAGTGGCCGCCGATGGGGAAGAGCGCGAGATCGGGCTCGTAGAGCTCTTCGATTAGCTCCATGTCGCCGAAGACGTTGGTGTCGCCGGAATGGTAGAGCACGGGGCCGTCGGTGAGCGTGAGGACGAAGCCGGTGGCGATGCCGACGTACTGGACGCCGTTGGCATCTTCTGCGCCGGAGGAGTGCTTGGCTTCAACCATGGTGGCCGCTACGTCGCCGAGCTGCACGGTTCCGCCGAGGTTCATGCCGATGGTGTTTTCTACGCCCTGCTTGGCGATGTAGTTGGCCAGCTCGTAAATGGCTACGACGGTGGCGTGGTGTTTTTTGGCTACGGGGGCGGCGTCGGCGATGTGGTCACCGTGGCCGTGTGTCAGCAGGATGTAGTCGATCTTTTCAGGTAGCTCGAAGCCCTTGGGGTATTTGGGGTTGTGCTCGATGAAGGGGTCCACGAGGATGGTGATGCCCTTGGCGGTCTGGAACAGCACGGTTGCGTGGCCAAGCCAGGTGATTTTGACGCTGTCGGGTGCAGCCATGTTTTTCTCCGATATCTAAGGTTATTGAAATCTTGTGTTTGCCGCGAAAGATGAAAGCAGATTCGCGGCGGTGAGGGTAGGAGTTGCCGGCTCGTTCTTTTCGGCAAGCTTCCACAGAATCACCCTTGACGGCGGATTCGCGCAAGTGTACTGTGACCGGGTAGGAGAATAAAAAGCGAATATGAGGTCGCTTCCCCATGAATACTTCCTCCACGAATTCTGAAACCCTCTTTCCGATTCTTGACGACAACCGCATCAGCCCGCTGGCACGTACGGCGGCGGAGGCTCCGCTGGCCGATACCGGCTGTTTGACCGAGTACCGTCCGCTCAAGTCGCGGTCAATTTTGAGCAAAGTCACGTCGAAGCGCGGGACGCCGTTTTCGCATGCGATTAACCCGTACCGCGGGTGTGAGTTCGGCTGCCGCTACTGCTATGCGCGGTATACGCATGAGTTCCTGGAGCTGCGCGACCCGGAGCAGTTTGAGCGAAAGATTTACTTCAAGGAGAATGCCGCATGGCTGCTGCGGCAGGAGCTGCGTAGCCTGAAGCCGGGGACGCAGATTGGGGTTGGCACGGCGACGGACCCATACCAGCCGCTGGAGCGGCGGCAGAGAATTACGCGGTCGCTGCTGGAGGTGTTTGCGGAGGTGGGTGGGTTTCGCGTGGGGATTATTTCGAAGTCGGTACTGATGGTGCGGGATATCGACGTGCTGCGGGAGGTGGCGCGGCGGAATATGTTTTCGGCACACATCACCATCACGACGATGGACACGCGACTGGCGCGGATTCTGGAGCCGCGCGCACCGAGGCCGGATTTGCGGATAGAGGCAGTGCGGCAGCTGCGGAAAGCGGGGCTGCGTGTGGGCGTGATGTGCTCGCCGCTGATGCCGGGGATTACGGATTCGCGGCGGTCGATTGGCGCGGTGGCGAAGGCTGCTGCTGAGGCGGGCGCCAGCTTTTTTCACGCGGGGGCGCTGTTTTTGAAGCCGTGCTCGCAGCCTACGTTTTTCCAGTTTGTGCGGGAGAATTTTCCGGCGCTGGAAAAGAGCTACGAGATGCGCTATGGGCAAAATGCGTTTGTCTCGAAGGAGTACCGTGAGCGCGTGGGGGCGATTGTGGAGTCACTGCGCAATGAGTACAAGCTGGGGCAGAGAATTACGAACGCGCCGCCAGCGGTGCAGGTGGTGGAGACGCAGCCCTGGTTGCCGTTTTAAGGGCAGGGAGTAGGGAATAGGGAGCAGGGAATAGGGAGTAGAAAACAACTGCAAATGCAAAAGCTGGTTCTTCACGCCTACCTAAAAGTGGCTACGGTTAGGATGTGGGGTGAAAATACAAGAAAGCCCCGCTGTGGCGGGGCTTTGGTTTTCTATTCCCTGTTCCCTTGACCCGCTTTAGCGCGTCATCAGCACTTCCGAGACGCTGTCTTTGGCGAGGAACTGGCGGTGGCCGGACCAGCCGCTGAAGAGTTTTTCAATGCTGCGGTTGGTGAAGGCGCGCTGGATGGGGAACTGCTCGGCCATCTGCACTTCCACATCGTCGGTGGGGGTGACGTGGTAGCGGCAGTGCGTGGTCTCTTCGCCCTGCGTGCGGGTGTGGAAGAAGGCCAGCACGGAGCCGCCGGGGTTAATAACGTCGCCGAGGCGCTTTACGACGGGCTCAACAAAGGCTTCCGGCAGGTAGTCGAGCGTGGTCCAGAGGAGCACGACGTCGAACTTCTTTTCGCCGAACTCGAGCGTGGTGCTAAGGAAGCTTTCTACATCGTAGATGGGCTTGCCGTCCTCGTCCGTGCCGCGCTGCCAGTCGCCTTTTACAGCGTCCTGCACCAGGTCAGCCATGTTGACGCTGTGACCAAGATTGGTGAGGAAATTGATGTTGGTGGGCGAGGTGTAGCCCATGTCCAAAACGCGCAGTCCGGGCTCGCTTTCCAGCCGCTTCCGCAGAGCCGCCCAGCCGCCGGAGTGCCGTGCCACTTTCGGGCCGGTGAAACCGCGAATCGGTTCGGCTTCTCGTGAGTTTCGTTTATCCAACCAACGCAGCATGACTTTCAAAATCCTCGATGGGCAGTGATGCTGTGAAGCAAACGCAGCGAAAAAGGGCGAAAGAGTACAAGCGAATTCATTTTCTTTGGAATCAACGTTGGCGGAAGCATTGCTGCTTCCGGCGGGTTGTGGAAGTGCGAACTGCTGGCCGGCGCTTCTGACGATGAGCGCCGGTCCATCTAGCTTGTTCTTCCGGAATGGTTAGAGGCCCAGAGTTGCTTGCGTTGCTGCGGGCTCGGCGGGCGCGCTGGCCGGCTTGCTGCCGCCGGCTCCCTGCGTCAGGTCCACCTTGCCGTGGAAGCCTGCGTTGTCTTCAATCGCCAGGCGAAGCGCGCGCACATCGCCTTCTACGAGGCATCCGGCGCGCAGTTCCACGCGGCCGGTGGCGTTGATGTTGCCCTGCACCTGTCCCTGAACCAGAACGTCTTTGGCCACAAGGTCGGCGGCTACGTTGGCGCTGGGGCCAATGGTGAGCCGGTTTTCGCCTAATTGCACGGTGCCTTCCACGCGCCCGTCAATAATCAAATCCTCGGCGCCTTTCACTTCGCCGCGAACCACGATGGTCTTGCCGATTCGCGCAGGGGTGTTGTCGATGGCCATGTCCAATCCTTCCGGATCTATGATTCTAAAAATCTCGACTCCAGTGTAGCGGGTTTTTGCGGGGTGCGGGGCCAGACTGAAGAGAGTGTTGTGCCATTTATACACTGTGGGGCTCTATTCCCGAAGTGGTTCCCGGTGGGAGCGGGGTATGAAGATTCTGAAACGTGGCTTTCGGTTTCGCGTCTAATTTTCTGAGCGCATCGTGTACCTGCGAGTGCTACGGCAGCTCTGATTCGAGACTGGATGCACGACCTATTTGGCAAGACAATCTGGGTGCTTTTTGCTGCATCCCTTTTGGTGGTTTTCCCCGGACAGAGTGCCTTGGCAGCTCAGCAGGCAGATTCCACGCTTGTGAGCCGCGCACTGCAGGCTGAGGTTGTGGCGGCGCGGGATACGTCGCATCCCATGCGCTACCGGCTGCACAAGACAAGCCCGCGGCTTTCCACTATCAAAGAGCTGGTTGAGACGAAGGATGGACAGGTTGCTCTGCTGGTGCAGGTGAATGGCGCAGCGCCGACTGCGGAAGATGCTCAGAAGGAAAATGCTCGCCTTGATGCGTTGCTGGCGGACCCCGGAAAACAGAGGCATCGCAAGCAGCAGGAAGATACCGATACCGAGCGCGCGATGAAAATTCTGAAGGCGCTGCCTAAGGCGTTTCTCTACCAGGATGCCGGGCCTGCGGCTGGCGCTTCTGGTTCGGTGGAGCGGTACACTTTTAAGCCAAATCCGAAGTTCAACCCGCCGGATTTAGAGACAACCGTGCTGACGCAGATGGTGGGCGAAATCTGGATTGATACCGAGCATGCACGTGTGGCGCATCTGGAAGGCCGTCTGCAGGAAGACGTGGATTTTGGCTGGGGTGTGCTGGGAAGGCTCTACAAGGGCGGTTCGGTGGCAATTGATCAGGCAGATGTGGGCGGCGGTGTGTGGCGCATTGTTCATTTCAAGATGACGATGAGCGGGCGTGTGCTCTTCAAGGTGCGTAGCTTTGACACGGTGGAGGAGGAGACGCACTTCCGGCCTGTGCCGGACACGCTCGATTACAGGCAGGCAATCCAGATGCTGCGCGAAGGGCAGCATGGGGAGATTTCAGACTCGCGGTGATACCATACGCGCGTTCGATAATCCAGGAATTGCGGCGAGCGCTGATACGCTACGCGTGAGTTCGAAGCGTTCCGACTCGAAAGCGTATTGGGAAGAAGATGCCGGGTTTGCGCCTGTTGTTTCGCAGCATTGTGTTTCTTGCCGCTTTTCTGCTGTTTCTTGTTGAGCCAATTGTGGCCAAGCAACTGTTGCCGGTGCTTGGCGGCAGCGCGTCTATCTGGATTACCTGTCTTGTCTTCTTTCAGTGCGCTTTGCTGGCGGGATACCTGTATGCGCATTGGCTTTCGCGGAGGCCGCAGCGGGTGGGGTTCCTGTTGCTTCTGGCTCTGGGAGCGGCTTCGGCAGTTGTGTGGGCAGTGCGTCCGCTTGTGACTGCATCCGGCTCCGCGCATCCTGTGCTCACGATTTTTGTTGCGCTCTCGCTTTCGATTGGGCTTCCGTTTTTACTGCTGGCGGCGACCAGTCCGTTGATGCAGGTGTGGTGGGCGCGGTTGGAGACGGGCAACGTTCCGTATCGGCTCTATGCGTTGTCGAATCTTGCTTCGCTGCTGGCGCTTGGGTTGTATCCAACGTTGATTGAGCCGCATCTTGCGTTGCGGAATCAGCGCGTGGTGTGGTGCTGCGGTTTTGTTGTGTTTGCGGTGCTGGCTGCGCTGCTGGCGCAGAAGGCGCATGCGGCTTCGCTTGATTCGCAACAGGCTGTGCAGCCGGGAGAGAATGCGGCTTCGGTTACGCGGTTTACGAAGGCATTGTGGTTTTTGCTGCCGATGGGCGGGGCGATGCAGTTGAGCGCTGTTACGAGCCATCTCATCGCGAACATCGCAGCAATTCCGCTGCTGTGGATTCTTCCGCTGGCGGTTTATCTGCTTACGCTGATTGTGGCGTTTCAGTTTCCACGGCTTGGGCAGCATGCGGTTGTGGCGCGGTTTCTGCTGGTGATGCTTGCGGCGCTTGCTTATCTGCTGACGCAGACGGAAGCGACGCTTCCCATGCGCATTGCTATCCTCTTCTTTCTCGTGGAGCTATTCTTCGCCGGGCTCTTTCTGCATGCGGGGGCGGTTGCGCTGCGTCCTGCTCAGACTTCGGATGCGACGCTCTTCTATCTGCTGTTTGCTGCTGGTGGAGCAGCGGGGTCATTTCTGATTGGCATTGCTTTTCCGCTGCTGTTTCGGTTTGATTTTGATCTTGCGATTACGTTTTTTGCGACGGCATTGCTGGCGTTGGCCGCTACGTGGAATGGTGGTTGGAATCAACGGCTCATCTGGGTTTCTTCCAGCGTGATGCTTGCGGTGCTGGTGATATGGCTCAGCATTGCAAGCCAGCGCCAGACGATGGTTGCGGTGCGCAATTTTTATGCCAGCCTGCGCGTGAAGCAGGACCATAGCTTTCCTGGAGGCACGCTGCGGACGCTGAGCAATGGCTCCATTCAGCACGGTACGCAGATATTTGCCACGGATGAGTTGCGGCACACTCCGACTACGTATTATGCGAGGGATTCTGGCGTGGGGCTGGCGCTGCGTTTTTGCTGCGAAGGGCACTCGCGTAATGTTGGCGTGATTGGGCTAGGGGCAGCGACGGTTGCTGCTTACGGGCAGCCGGGCGACCACATACGTTTTTATGAGATCAACCCTGCCGTGGAACCGATTGCTCGCAATGTCTTCACCTATATTCGCGAGTCGGGTGCGAAGGTTGAAGTTGTAGGCGGCGATGGGCGCGCGGAGTTGTCTCGCGAGGATTCGCAGCGATTTGATGTCCTGGTGGTGGATGCTTTTTCAGGCGATGCGATTCCGTTGCACCTGCTGACAGCGCAGGCGCTTGCTTTGTATCGCAGGCACCTTGCTCCGGGTGGGATTGTGGCGTTTCACATCTCCAATCAGCATGTGGACCTTGGCGCGCCTATCGCGTTGCTGGCGGTCTCTGCAGGGATGCAGGCGCGGCGAGTTACATCGCTGGCGAATGATGCTCGTGGAGAGTTCACTGCAACGTGGATGCTGGTTACGGAGAACACCGGCTTTCTTGCGCATCCGGAAGTTGCGGCGCATGCGTTTGTTCCGCAGTTGAAGCCCGGCCTGCGCTTGTGGACGGATGACTATTCGGCGCTTTTGCCTGTGCTGCAGTGGTGAAAGTTGCCGTAGTGTGTAATGGTGCGCTCATTTGCAAGAGCGAGTCATAGCGCTGAAGGGCAACGTCGCAATTTGAGACTTTGCCGCTAAAAGCTACAATTTTCAGACATTTCCCTGACAACCTTACCTGTTCGCTTAATTCAGACTGATTTGGTCGCTGTTAAAAGCGACTAAATCAGTCGCATTTTTGTGCGGTTTGGGAGATGGTTGTCTATGTTGGGCGTTTGTTTCCAGTATTTTTTTGCTGTTCTGTTGTTGCTTTTCTGTTCTTTGGGGGCTGTGGGGCAAAATGCTGCTGTTCAGGGGGCGATTCTTGACCCGTCCGGGGCTGCGGTTGCGGGAGCGCATATTGCTCTTGCTGGTCATGGGAGCACCCAGAATGTGGTTTCCGATTCGGCTGGTAGCTACCGGTTTTCGCTGCTGAGGGCGGGTACCTATACGCTGACGGTGGAGGCTCCGGGGTTTGGCCGCTACGAAAACTCCTCGATTCATGTTTCCGGTAGCGATGCTCTGAGCTGGACGGTTCGGCTCTCGTTGCAATCCGGCTCGCAGTCGATTGTTGTGCAGGGAGATGCCGAGACGCTGGAGCAGGTGCCCACGGTGGGCAAGACGGGAACGCTGCTGGAGGATATTCCACAGAGCATTGCCGTCATCAGCCATCGGCTCTCTGATTCGCAGGGCGACCTTGTGCTGCAGGATACGGTGCGCAATGCCAGCGGTGTTATTCAAGGCGGGACGGACGGATTCGGATTTGCAGACCGCTTCCAGATTCGCGGCCTGGAGGCTCGCATTTACAACGACGGGTTCTCCGATGGGGATGAGCGCAACGGCATTCCGCATTCGCTCAACGGCGTTGAGCGTGTTGAAGTCCTGGAAGGGCCGGGGTCGTCGCTCTTTGGCAGCGGACCTCCGGGAGGCACGATTAACCTGGTGCATTACACGCCTTCGCCACGGCTTGATACCGGAGCGCAATTTCAGGCGGGCTCGTTCGGGCTTTTTTCCGGCAGCGCATACCTTACTGGCGCAACAGGAATCCATGGGCTGGACTACCGCGTGGACGGACTGTTTCAACACAAGGATGGATTTCGTGCGTTGGCGGGTGCGGATTATGAATTACGCCCGGTGATTGGCTTTACAACGAGTCACAACGTATTGCTGCTTGCCGCGGATGGGCGATATTTGCAATCGACTCCTGATCCGGCGGGACTGATTTATTACAACCACGTGCCGATTACGGTTGTTTCGCGCGAGGCCAAGTACTCCACGCCGTTTGGGTTCGGCAATCAATCGATTGGCCGGTTTACCGGGTCGGATGCCTGGCAGGCTACGGATTCTGTCACGGTAAACAACAGGTTTTCGTACATGTATAGGAACCTATCTATTCTGCGTAACGGCGATGGAGGAGCAGTGGTGGGGAGCACTCTTCCGGGACGCTCGCTTCGCAGTCAGCATGATGTTGTGAACGATTTCGATTTTGAAAGCGAGCCAGTCTGGAGCTTTCGTATTGGTTCGGTGCATAACACGCTGCTGACGGGACTGGAGGTGCAGCACCAAAGCGTGGTGGCGAACCGTTCTACCGCAGACCTTCCGAGTATTCTCGATATCTTTGCGCCGGTGGTTCCTGAGACGTCAACAGCAGGACTTGTCTTTCTGCGCGATGCAAAGCATTCCGGTTTTCTGGACCAACTGAGCGTGAATTACGAGGGCCTGTATGCAACCGACCAGCTTGACCTTACCTCGCGCTGGAAGCTTCGTATCGGTGGGCGTCAGGACTGGTGGCAGACAAAGCTGGCTCCGCAGATTTTTGTTCCGGGCCGCAGCCTGGGCAATGGGCAGCTGATTGAGCCGCCCGGTACGTATACGCGCAATGACACGCCGTTCAGTTGGAACGCCGGCACGGTGTATCGCGTTCTTCCCGGTGTCTCGCTCTTCTTTGGTGTTGCGCATAGCAACCTTGCCAACTTTAATTCGGAAGCCACGCAGAACGGCGTGCAGGCGCCTGAGTCGGGCATGCAGTATGAGTCGGGCGTAAAGGTGGCTGCGTTGAATGACCGTGTGATGGTGACAGCCGCGGCCTTTCACGTCATGCGCAATAATGTTTTTTCTCTGGTGAGCGATGTTCCTGTCTTTAACGACCAGCGGACGCAGGGGGGCGAGGGTTCGGTGGAATTTGCGCTGAGCCGCCGATGGAAGCTGAATGCGAATGCAACCGGGATGCACGCATCGTTGACGGACAATCCTTCTAATCCTGCGGCAACCGGACGGCGGCCACAGGGCGTTCCTAATCGCATTGTTAATCTGTGGACCAGCTACGACCTTTTGCATGCGAGCCACGAGAGCTTCACGCTATCCGGTGGGTTCACCAATCGAAGCAGTATGTTTGCAGACCTGCTCAATACCAATTCGGTTCCGTCTTATACGACAGCGGATGCTGTGGCTAACTTTCAGACGCGTGGTTGGACGGGCGTGTTTGGCGTGCGCAACCTTTCGGATGAACGGTATTTTACCGCGGCAAATGGCGTGGGTGGATTTGTCGGAGACGCTCGCTCTTACTTCGGCAAAGTGCAGTTTCAATTCGGAGGCGAACGCTAAGATGCCGTATGCGAGCAAGACAGAATGCTGCCGGAAGATGAGGTAGCAAACAAAGCGGCTCCGTCCATTGGACGGAGCCGCTTTGTTGTTGCTTGCGATTCGCTTACTTGACCTGCAGGAAGATCACGACGAGAGTGAAGAGCGTGAGCGACTCGATGAAGGCGAGACCGAGAACCAGCAGGAGCTGGATGCCAGCGCGTGCGCCTGGGTTGCGGGCGAGGGCTTCGGTGGCCGAAGCAGTGGCCTTGCCCTGGCCGAGGCCGCAGAGGCCGGCGGCAAGCGCCATGCCGATGCCGGCGCCGATGGGAACGAGGTTGATGGACGAGGAACCGCCACCCTGCGCGAAGACCGGCGTTGCGAGGAGCAGAACCGCCAGAGTCATGAACACATATTGAAGCTTCTTCATAGTTCTCCAGCTTCCCTGAAAATTAGCCGCCAGTGGGTGGTTGAGGTTCACCGTGCTGACCCCCTCACGCTTGCGGCCTGTCTGTTGTTCCGGAGCGGAAGCGCTCTCCGGCAGAAATTTGAAAGGCAGCTTTTTAGCTGCTAGCTCTTAGCTTTTAGTCCGCTGTGCGGCAGGGAACTGTGGCGTAGAGCGTGAAATGTTTGTATTGCCAGCATCGAGCTAATAGCTAACGGCTAAAAGCTGGTTTTAGTGGTCGTGCGAAACCGCGCCGGTGAGGTAAATCATCGCCAGCAGCATGAATACGTACGCCTGAATCAACGAAACCGCTGCATGCAGGCCGAGGAAGACGGCAGGAATTGCAACGGGCACCATCGAGAAGAAGACCAGCGTGAGCAAATCGCTGGCGAACATGTTCGCGTAAAGACGGATGGTGAGCGACATGACGCGCGCGCAGTGCGAGATGATCTCGATGGGGAAGAGCAGCGGCGCAACCCACCAGATGGGGCCGGCAAAGTGCTTCATGTAGCCGATCGGGCCCTGCTCCTTGAAACCGTAAAAGTTGTAGTAGACGAAGGTGCAGAGCGCGATGCCAAGCGGAACAACCGGGGCGCTGGTCGGCGTGACAATGCCGGGGATGAGGCCGAGCAGGTTGTTGAGCACCACGAAAAGGAAGATGCAGGTGACGAAGGCCTGGAAGCGCTGGTATCCGTGGCCGATGATCTGGTCTGCCTGGCCGCCGGAGAACTCGTGGATCATCTCGGCGATCTGCTGCGCGGGGTTCGGCTTTTCTACCGAAAGCGTGAAGCGCACGATGAGGAAGAAGAGAACCAGTATCGCGGCGACAAGGAACTCAAGCGCGAAGGTGTTGTTGATGGGGGCCTCAGCGTCAGCCGGGTGTACGCCGACGAGGTTCAGCAGCGCGGCCACGGCGGGGCCAAAGAGCGAGTTCAACAGGCGCGTAATCGCGTAGGATTCGTGCATCTTGAAAAGAATTCTTTCTGTTTCGGGTGAATGTGCGCGAGCGCTGACTCAGTCTCGCAGCAGCCGGAGCGCTTCCCAGGCCAAAACCACCATGGCCAGACCCAAACCGCAAAGGAGCGCTACGGGAGAACCCTTCAAACACCTAAGGCTACCATAAATAACCCCTGCATAGATAAGCAGGCGTACCAGAAAGAAGAACACCACCGTCGCGGCGCCTTTGGGCGTCTTTTGCTGGTCGAGCTTGGCGTTGAAAAGCTGGATGAGGCGCTTCCACTCGAAGATGCTGGCGGCGGAGATGATTGCGCCAACGGCGAGCATGGCGGCGGTGCGCCAGCCGGAGGCGAACCAGAGCGCAAGGCCCGCAAGCGCGCCCAGAATCAGCGTGATACGCATGGCGCGATTGAGGATGTGCCGCAGCGCGTCGTCGGAAAGGTTGGCGATGGGAGGGGTGGAGTCGGTCATTGCTTGTCTTACATTATCGCTTGGGCTTCTTGTCGAGTTCGGCGCTGGCGGCCAGAACGAGCCGGATGACATAGACCAGTCCCGAGATGCCGCCGAAGATGATGCCTACCGCGGCAATCCACGTGGTGTGCAGCTTGGAATCGAGAAAGGCCCCGATCAGCCAGCCGACGAAGGCTGCGGAAGGCAGCAGAATGGCGATCTGCATGAGCTTTTCCGCCTGCACGAGCGTGGCGAGGCCGGAGGAGTCCTTGCGCTTGCCGTCCTGCTGCGGAATGGGCTTGTTGTAGGCCATGCAAGGCTGGTTATACATGCTGTGGGCAGAGGAATGCGACTGGTTCCCAGGGCTTTGTGCCGCATGCAGGAACGGCGCAAAAGTTTTTGTGCGCAGAGCCGCTTTGTTTTGCGCTATTTATGCGGATTGCGCCCATGTAGTACACATCACAGACGCATCGTTGGCTGCGTTGCAGAATCTATAAGTTAGGGAAAGTAATAGCCCGGCTGCAGCGAGCAAATTTGCTGTTAACGATTGTGTAAATACGGTATAATCGTTGTTGCACGGGCATCACTTCTCATGCGGTTCTGGACACGGGTTTGCCGGGGCGATTGTCTTGGTGTGCTTATTTTGATCGTGTCCGCAGGAGTGCGTTGTCTAACGTATGCGTCTTACGGCGGTAGTTACTTTGTGATTACCCTTGGGCAGCATCGGACAGCGGTTGTGTTGAATTTTCAGTAAAGTGAGTGTTAACAACTATGGCACGAACCCGATGCACAGATCCGGTTGTTGGCGCGATTCTAGCCAGCTGGCGGTACGACATTTCGGGGATTTCTCCTGAAATGCGCCGCGACTACGAGCAGCACTTTGTGGAGTGCAGCCAGTGCCGTGCGCGGTTGAAGTTTCACCGCGGGCTGGATGTTTCCCTGGCTGTTCTAACTTCGCTGGCAGTTATGTTCTTTCTCTTCGCGCTGGCCGTTATCAAGCATGTCAAGCCTTTGGAGCACGTTGCGTTTAACGTGCTGGGGCTGGATACGCCGTCGATGTACCAGATGCTGGTCTCCGCGGCTATTGCGGGCGTGTGCTTCTCGTTGATTGCGTTCATCCTGGTACTGACGGCAACGCCGGTGCCAACCTATCTCGGTGGAATTGCAGCCGAGCGCGTCAAGCTGATTGAAGAACGTTTGCCTGCAACGATTCGCTCCTTCCGCTCACGATAAGGTAATTGGCAGTTCGATTGCCGTGAGGCTGGGGAGTTTTAGGCTGCAGGTTCTCTTGATAAAGGGTCTCCCGAAAAGGGAGGCCCTTTGCGCATTCTGCTCCCGTAATTCAATAAACAGAGCCGCCGGGCTGGGTGGAGTGGATTGCTCCGTTCTGCACGCTGAGCTGGTAGCTGGTTGCGTCTCCTGTCCAGATCTTCAGGTTGAAGGTGTGGCCCGGGGCTACCTTTTGCACGGTGAATGAGTTGGATGCGCTGCCTGGGCTAAGGAAATATGCACCGCTGCCATGGCCTGCGATAGTAGCGCTTCCATCGGGTGAGAGAAGGACGGCGGCGCGTTCATCGATGCCGATGCCGCGAATATTGCCGCGGGCTTTGAGCGAAGTAAGAAAGATGAGCAGCCGGCCCATACGGTCGCGCTTGGCAAAGTGCGAGTCGGTGAGGATGCCGGCAAGCAGGGGAATGCGTAGAAATCCGTGAACGAGCGTGATGCGCGGCGAGTCGGGATTGGCGAGCGCGGTTTTGGAATCAAGATTGGGGTCGTCGGGCTTGTCGCCCTGCGCGGAGTAGGCGTATTCGCCAAGTACGGCAAGGCCTGCGCTGGTGCCTCCAATCGGAATGCCGCGTGCGATGGCGTCGTTGAGAGCTGTCTGCACTGGTGAGCTCATCCAGTAGTTGATGTAGTTGGACTGGTCACCGCCGCTGATGAAGATGGCGCTGGCGTTGCGAATGGCTTGCGCGACGAAGGGATCATTTGCTGCGGCGCTATTCGGAATCACAACCGTCGCGACTGAGTTCAGATGGCAGAGTTTCTGGATGTAGGGATTGTAGGCATCGGTTCCGGTAGCGCGCAGCACCAGCAGATCTCCTCCATTCCCATGGTCGCAAAGCCAGAGAAAAGCTTCGTCTAAATCCTCGCCGCCACCCATCAAGGCGAATCCTGCATGCGGCGTGATGTGCGAATCCGCTGTATTGCCAACGCGGAAGTATTGATAAGCCTTTGCAGGCTGCGCGGAGCAGGGAATTGCGAAGACTGCACAGAGAAGGAGCAGCACGACCTTCATGGAAATGACTTTAGTCATGCCGACAGCATAATGCTTCGTCCTTTGCTCTTCGTGCCTCGTTCCTGTGCTATTGACCTTTCCGTTAACCGTGCGGGTTCCCCTGCCGTTTCTTCGGGTAGTTTTGGAATCGATGCGCCCTATATTGAAGTCTGGCGAATCTCACGACCCTGCTCAAGGCGTGATTACAGAAGAGATGCAAAGAAACGACTTTGACGCGCCCGCTGAATCTCGCTTTCGGCGCTCGCAGCAGGTATTGTCTCCAGCGGGCCGTGCGCGGCGCGCTCCGGGCATGCCTCTCGATATGCCGGAAGACGAAGATGACGACCTCCGGCGTCCACGCAGGCGCTTCGATGAACCTGCGCGTAAATGGTGGCGGCCATCCAGCAAGGCTGGACGTGTTTTTCTCGCGCTGGGAGTGATGGCTGTTCTAGGGAGCGTTGGCACCGGCGTGTGGGTGACAAAGAAGTTTCTTCAGCATGACAACCGTTTTCGCATTGCAGGTGTGAGCAACATTCAGGCAGTGGGCCTTACGCAGGTTTCACGCGAAGACATTCTGCCGGTCTTTGGAGAAGACGTCGGCAAGAACATCTTCTTTGTTGATCTGGCAGCGCGGCGCAAACAGTTGGAAGAGATTCCGTGGATTGAGCACGCGACGGTGATGCGTATTCTGCCGGACCAGATTCGCGTGAGCGTTGTGGAGCGTACGCCGATTGCCTTTGTGCGGCAGGGGCAGCAGATTGGCCTTGTGGATGCGGATGGAATTCTGCTCAACATGTCCGCGGCGGCGATGACGCAGCATCATTATTCGTTTCCGGTGGTAACGGGGATTGACGCTGGCGATTCGGAGCCTTCGCGCAGGGAGCGCATGGCTGTGTATCAGCGCTTGATTCATGATCTTGACGCGAATGGGCAGCATCTTTCAGAACAGATTTCAGAGATTGACCTGACGGACCCCGAAGATGCGCGGGTGTTGATGCCGGAGCAGGGTGCCGATATTCTTGCGCACTTTGGCAGCGACAACTTTATGGAGCGCTACCAGCGCTACAAGGCGCACATTACGGAGTGGCGGCAGCAGTATCCGCATCTGAGCGCGGTGGATTTGCGCTATGACCAGCAGGTGGTTCTGCAGATGGCTCCGGGGACTGCAAATGCAACGGGGGCCGCGGCGCAGGCAGCAACAACCAGCACGGATGGCAAGCAGGTTGCCGTAACGGATGACGGGAAGAAGATTGCAAGCACAACAGCGAAGCCCGCGGTAAAGAAGCCTGTTGGGAAGCCGGCCGGTAAGCCCGCAGCCAAGGCAGCGGCGAAGCCTGTAGTGCATAAGCTTCCGGTGAAGAAGCCTGCAACACCAGTAAAGAAACCAGCGGCAGCGCATGCTGCTGCAACGCCGAACCAGAAAACCAGTCACGCAACAACCGCGTGGGATCAATAACGGACGAGTGAGCGAACGATGAGCCAGGCGCAGGAAAATCTGATTGTGGTGCTGGATGTGGGCAGTGCGCATACGCGTGTGCTTGCGGCGGACCTGAATGAAGGCGCGCTTCGCTATCGCGGCCACGCGGCGCTGGAGTCGGCTGGCATGCGCAAGGGAATGATCTCGGATCTGAACCCGGCTGCTCGCGTGGTGAAGTCGGCTGCGGAGAAGGCCGAGCTCGCTGCTCGCGTGAATATCGATTCGTGCGTGGTTGGTGTGGGCGGCCCGCATGTTCGCGGCATCAACACGCATGGCGGCTTTGACCTTGCCGGGCGCATGCGCGAGATTACGCGGGAAGACGTTCGCACTGCCGTAGAGCGTGCGCGTGCTGTGGAGCGGCCTCCGGATCGCGAGATTCTGCACCTGCTGCCGCGCCAGTTCATCGTGGACGACCAGCCGGGCATCTTTGATCCGATTGGCATGATTGGTGCGCGGCTGGAAGTGGAGTTGCACATTGCAACTTGCTCCGGCAGCGCATTGCAGAGCACGGTGACATGCGCGAATCGCGCAGGGCTTGAAGTAACGGAAGCGGTGCTTGAATCGGTTGCTGCAGCGGAAGCTACGCTCTCCGCCGACGAGCGCGAACTTGGCGTTTGCCTGCTGGATATCGGCGCGCATTCGAGCGACCTGATTGTCTTCTTTGAAGGCGCGGTAGCGCATACGGCTTCTGTGCCTGTTGGCGGCGCGCATTTCAGTAATGACCTTGCGGTTGGTTTGCAGATGCCGGTTTCGCAGGCGGAAGAGTTGAAGCGGCATTATGGTCATGCGGTTGTAACAGCCGTGCCGCAAACTGCGGAGATAGAGATTACCAATCCGCAGCCGCAGATGCTGCGCCTGCGCACGATTGCGGAAATTCTTGAGCCACGCGCACGAGAGCTGATGTATTTCGTCAAAGAAAGTCTGAGGCAGGGAGGCGTGCTGGACGCGCTTGGTGCTGGTTGCGTGCTGACTGGCGGTGGCTCCATGCTGCCGGGAATGCTGGACGTGACGGAGAGCCAGCTTCGCGTGCCCGCGAGAACAGGCATGCCGGTGCGGCTCTCAAATATGCCGGGAGATCTGGCGCATCCCTCGTACGCAACGGCGATTGGGCTCTTGTTATATGCACACCGAACGCGCGTAACCCGCGCGGCTGAGAACAACGGATTACGGGCGAAGCTGCGGGCCATATTCGCGGCAAGTTATTAAAGAAGAGACGGAGGCAAACGGGTTATGGATCAGGCGAAAAACGAAGCGGGCGAGATGCGGATTCAGTATCACGACGAGACGCCGCGTGGCGCGCGTATCAAGGTCATCGGCGTGGGCGGCGGCGGCGGCAATGCCGTGAACCGCATGATCCAGGCCAAGATGGAAGGCGTGGAGTTCATCGCGGCCAACACCGACGTGCAGGCGCTCAAGCTTTGCCAGGCTCCCGTGAAGCTGCAGCTTGGCGTGCGTTTGACCGCCGGCCTTGGCGCGGGCGCGAATCCTGATGTAGGCCGCCGCGCTGCGTTGGAAGATTCCGAAAAAATTATTGAAGCTCTCGAAGGCGCGGACATGGTCTTCGTCACCGCTGGTCTCGGCGGCGGAACGGGCACTGGAGCGGCTCCTGTCATCGCATCGCTCGCCAGCGAGATGGGCATTCTGACTGTCGCTGTTATCACGCAGCCTTTCGGTTTTGAAGGCAAGCGTCGTCTGGCGCAAGCCGAGCGTGGATTGAAGGAGCTTATCGAGAGCGTGGACACGATGATCGTGATCCCCAACGAAAAGCTGCTTGCCGTAGCCAAGGATGCGGGCTTCTTCGAGTCGTTCCGTATTGCCGATGACGTGCTGCGGCAGGGCGTGCAGGGCATTTCAGACATCATTACAATCCCCGGCATCATCAACCGCGACTTTGCTGACGTGAAGACAACGATGGCAGGCATGGGCCACGCAGTGATGGGCACGGCTGTTCGCTCTGGGGAGAATCGCGCAGTGGAAGCGGCGCAAGCAGCGATGGCTTCGCCGATGCTGGAGCAGGGAGCTATCGATGGCGCCCGCGGCATCCTCATCAACATCACCGGCTCAAGCGCGTTGAAGCTTTCGGAAGTGAATGCCGCTTCGTCGCTGATTGAATCCTCCGCACATGAGGATGCGAACATCATCTTCGGCGCTGTGCTCGACGAGCGCATGGGCGACGAGGTGAAGATTACGGTTATCGCCACCGGCTTCAAGGAGCAGATGCCTGAGCGCCGCGCCCGCATGCTGAGCGTGGAAGAGGCTCCGGTAGTCTCCGTGCCGGTCATGTCCAACGAGAACTGGATGCGGGAGCCGGTTGTTCCTTTCGCCCCGGCAGCCAAGAAGCCTGAGCCTCCCGCTACGCCTTCTGCGCGTGCTGTGGCTCCTGCTGCTGTTGCCACGGCGGTTATCGAACCCATGCCCGAGCCCGAACCGGAGATGGAACCAGAGCCGGAGATTGAGCCCGAGACAGTTGCTCCGCTCCGTCCGCGCTTTATGAGCGAAGAAGATGAGATGGAGCCGGTTTTTGCAGGTGCTTCGCATGGAGCCGGAGCCTCACATGAGCCGGTGGCCACGATGCAGATAGAGGAAGCTCCGGTAGCTGCCGCTCCCAAGTTTATGGAGATGGCGGAACCCTCGACATATGCAGCGGCATCTCATGAAGAGGCTTGGCATCCGGCACCGCTTGACGAGCGTCGTCCCCTGCCTACAGGTGGTTTGTTTGTCGAAAACAACCCCGACGTGGAAAGGGACCTCGAAGTACCTACGTTCATGCGGCGGTCGCCTTTGTTTTAAGCAGAATCAGGCCCGGGAAAATAGCGCAAATTGGGAAATTGTTTGATAATAGGAAAAACGCCTGCAAAATCTCCCGGGTCCGGCTTCGAGAGACGCTGCGAAAGTCACTATGTAAGGTAACTTTCATGGGGACGAGGTCGCGTTTTTTTGAACTACGGCCTTGCAAGGGAGACGGCAGGCTGTATAGTGCTTATAACTAAGCTCCCCAGTTTGTTCGATTTGAGTGCCGTTCGCAAACAAGTGTGACTGATTCGGATGGCTGTACGCTTTTTCAGACAATCGGTCTGTTATTGCAATAGGCCCGGCGTTTTGAAACAGAAAGCGGCAGCGCCGGGCGTGGCATTTGGAGATTTTATTTTCTCAGTGGAAGGTCGGTTCCGCAGGGCAGGGTGTGGAAGTCCCCCTCGGTGCCGATGAGGCAAGAAGTGCACATTCCAAACGGATTGTGCATGGCGCGACTCGATTTTTTTTGAGAGGATGCGAGCGAAATGCGATTTTCTCACGCTCATATTTTGTCGGCGGCTATGTCGGTGGTCATGGCTGCTGGCGGTTCGGCCAGTGTTCATGCGCTGAATGTGCATCACACGCTGCGCCATGAAAAGACTCCTCACCTGAATGAGTCGCGCCATTCGGTTCAACATGGCTCGGCTCGCCGCTCTGCCGGACGTGCTTCGGCAAGCCGTGCTGCGGCCGGGGGCCGGGCAACCGTGGTCGTTCGCCGTGGCCGTCGCGGCCGCGTGATTGTGCAGCGCGCCAGCCTGCACGGGCGTCATCGCTTCTACGAGCGTTTCACTGCGAGTTCCTTTGCCACAAACGACATTTTTTCCGGCGATGTGACCACGGGCGAAGACCCGGTGGTGCGTCAGGCCGCGATTGATGCACTCGACGGCATGAACGGTACGGCTGTCGTCATCAATCCCTCGAATGGCCGCATCCTCGCGATGGTCAATCAGAAGCTCGCCCTTTCGCCAGGCGCTGAGCCTTGTTCCACCATCAAGATTACCGTTGCCATGGCGGCGCTTTCGGAAGGCATTGTCACCCGCGACACGATGGTGAACCTGCACGGCTTCCGGATGAACATGACCACGGCGCTGGCCAAGAGCAACAACGCCTACTTTGAAGAGTTGGGCCGCGAGCTTGGCTTTGAGCGTGTGCGCCGCTATGCCCGTGAGTTCGGACTCGGTGAGCTGGCCGGTTACAACATCCCCGGCGAGCATCTTGGCGTGTATCCTGACGAGCCGATTCCTGTCTCTGAAGGCGGCGTAGGCAAGATGTGCAGCTTTGGGCAGGGAGTTTCTCTCACACCGCTGCAACTTGGCGCGTATGTTGCCGCGCTGGCCAACGGTGGAACGCTCTACTATCTGCAGCACCCCACCACGCCGGAAGACGTTGCCGCGTTTGCGCCTCGCGTCAAGCGTCAGTTGGACATTGCCCGCTTCGTTCCTGACCTGGAGCAGGGAATGGCCGGTGCCGTGGAGTACGGTACTGCCCGCCGCCTGCGCGCCAGCTTTACGGAACTGCCGGTCTTCGGCAAAACGGGAACCTGCTCGGATAACGGAACGCGCTTCGGTTGGTTTGCTTCGTTCTCGCAGACTCCACAAGGCGGCTTGGTAACGGTCTTCTTCCTCGAAGGTGGCCGTCCGACATTTGGCCCGCGTGCCGCGGAGCTGACCGGATCCTTCTACCGCAATCTGTGGGATCACAATTATTTTGTGAATACGCCGGTGCAGACCTCGGCGTCCGCGGCTCGGCCCCTGGCTGATTCAGTTGCCAAGTAATGTATCTTTTCTTTCAAGCGAAGGCCGCCTTCGGGCGGCCTTCTTCTTTCTGGCATTCTGTTTATGAATCCTTCGGAGATGGCATGAGACCATTGGCATTGCTGCTTTTGTTCCTGGTCGCACCTGTTGCGCAATCCCAGCAGCTTCCGCCTCTGAATGCGTTTCTCAGCCGCCTCTATGCCTACTCGGAGCGATATACGGCCACTCTGCCGTCGCTCTCCTGTGATGAGTCCATCGTTTCGCAGCGCGTGAAGAACGGCAAAGTGAAAGAGACCGTGCGTGTGGAAGGGACGATGCGCGAGACTCGCTCGGAAGACCCCGACGACCCCTTTCAAGAGCAGCATGACTTCAAAAACGTGAACGGCAGACGCCTCAAGAACGCGCTCAAGCTGCGGATGCCTTATTTTGTGCAGGGCGGCTTTGCGAACATGGTGGGGTTCCGCCGTCGCGATCTGATCGACTGTTTCGAGTACCAGCTTTCCTGGGCTCCTGACGGCAAAAATGTGCAAATAGAAATTTCGGTAAAGCCCTTTCCCTTGGAACCTGGGGATGGTAAGTCGCGCCGCGAGATTTCCATTTGCAGCGAAAAGGTTTGGCAGGGGTCGCGCTGGATGGTAATTGCTGACCCGGAGACGGGCCGCGTTCTGCATAACGAGCGTACAATTGCCCCGGAGAATGCAGAGGCACATCGCGAGGCGCACTTTGCCTCAATGGATTATGCGCCGCAGCAGTTTGGCGAGCAGATATTCTGGCTGCCGTCAAAGTTCTATTCGGAGGATGTGGACGACAGAGGCCGGATGTATGCGACATACTCGAATTGCCATCGTTACGCAGGAGAAATGCGCATCCTGCCGGATGCGGCGGAGGCTCCACCGGCCAGTCTTGCCAAGCCTCAGGAATAGGGATTTTCAGCCGTAGTAGCCGTAGTGTGAAACAAAATCGTATCCTGTACATCAAACAACTAAGCGGCCACATCGCAGCGTGCGGAGAGCCGCATCTTACCAACCTTTAAGGACCACAGGCCGGGACCCGATGGAATTGTCTACCCACATCTTGCTCGTATACGGCTACTTGCTGCTCTTCGGATGGATTCTGATTGAGCAGTTGGGAGCGCCGATTCCGTCCGCGCCCGTTGTTCTGGCCGCTGGCGCGCTTTCGGCTGAGCATCAGATGAACTTCTTCCTGGCGCTCCTCTATGGCCTTGTCGCCTGCCTCATTGCGGATAGCACGTGGTTCTATATTGGCCGGCGCTTCGGGCATCAGGTCGTCAAGCTGCTCTGCAAGCTGTCCATGGAGCCGACTGTTTGCGTGCGGCGCACGGAAAACTCGCTGGGCGGGCGTCGACGCATCACGATTATCTTTTCCAAGTTCATTCCAGGCGTGGCCACCGTGGTTTCTCCGCTTGCCGGGCAGAGCAGCATGAGCATTGGAGAATTCCTCTGGCTGGACAGCATCAGTTCCGTCATATGGGTAGGCTCGCTGCTTCTAGCCGGACGTCTTTTCGGAGATGTTCTCAAGCACAATCCGGGTTTGCTGGAAGAGGTTGGCCGGTTCTCCGGCGCGCTATTGCTGGTGGGTATTGTGGGCTTCTTCCTCGTTCGCCTCTGGCGGCGGCACCGTACATTGCGCAAGCTTGCGGCTGCGCGGCTGGAACCAGAGGATTTGAAGCGCCAGATTGATGCCGGCGAACCGGTTTACATCGTGGATATGCGCGCTACCGTTGAGCTTAGCGAGGATCCGCATACGCTCCCCGGAGCGCATCACGGCACGTTGGACACCCTCAAAACGTGGATCTCCGATGTGCCCCATGACCGTGACGTGGTGGTTTTCTGCTCCTGCCCCGGAGAAGTGACCGCCGCCAAAACCGCGCTGGAGTTGCAGAAGCGTGGGATTGAGCGCGTTCGTCCGCTGCGCGGCGGCTACGATGCTTGGAAGCAGCTCGGCTATCCCGTTGACCGGGTGGCGGGAATCACCCCGCCCGCCCTCATTCAGCTTGGCGAGTTAAAAGCTCCCCTGGTGAGCGAAGTCCCACTTAGCGAATAACTCCTTACCGCATAATCCCAGGCCTGCGTACAGGTATTGGAGTGCTTTTCTGGGAGCTTTTTCCGCTCTTTCAGTCGGAAAATGTTTCTGTGTGGAATGCCAGAATCCCCGGTCTTTCAGGCATTGCCAGGTTGCAACTTCTGAGGCATCCGATTGAAAAAATACACAATTACCTCAAACCTATGGTAACTTTTATCTGTTGTGAAGGTAGCAGCCCCGGGGGAAATGAAAGCTAAACAGGGGCACACAAACCATTCATCATTTATACGGCGCATTGAACCATGCAAGTGGAACCATGCAACGAGTTCGATTGCGGAGGAGAAACGCATGTACTCTCGAGGAATGAGGCAGGTGAGCCGCGTGTTGACGTTGGGCTTGCTGGCGTGTTTGCCAGTGGGTTTGAGCGCGCAGGCGAAGTCAGGGGATTACGATCCCGGAAATTCGAAGTGGGACATCTTTGCGGGCTATAGCTACTTGGCGCCGCACGGCACGACGACGACGGGTGTTCAGACGCAGGCGATCAACTTTGGCTCGATTGTGAGCATTTCGCGTTACTTCAACAAGTACGTGGGTGTTCAGTTGGAAGGCCAGGAACATATTCCGAACCAGAACGCGTACTATCCCGTGTGCCCGAGCTGCGGTTCG
>NZ_JBZYWK010000050.1:0-44104 GCF_059115385.1 Occallatibacter sp. FHG110214_02
GGGCCCAGCGCACAAAGCGCTTGTGCACGGTCTTGTACTTGCCATAGCGGTCGGGAAGGTCGCTCCAGCGCGCTCCGGAACGCAGCACCCACAGCACGCCGTTTACAAAGATACGGTTATCGGCTGCTGTGCGGCCCACATGCTCCTTGCGTCCAGGCAGAATATCCTTGATCCGCTCCCACTGCGCCTCGCTTAACTCGTACCGGCTCGCCATACTTACACTGCAGCAGCTCGACCAACGCACGCAAAGTGTATATGTCGATACGGCCTAGTCCCTAGGCCGTATCGACAATTAAGTTGAGAACGATGTAGGTGCAGGCAAGCGCGACGAGGGCATGGAAGCAGGTTTTGGATTTCTCGTATCAGGTGGCGAATCTGCGGAAGTGCTTGAGCTTGTTGAAGCACCGTTCGATACGGTTGCGCAGCTTGTACAGGGTTCTGTCGTAATTGCGCTGCTGTTTGCGGTTGGAGCGCGGCGGAATCACGGCTCTGGCCTGCATCGTTTTTTCCACGTGTGCGACGATCTTATCCGAGTCATAGCCCTTGTCGGCGATCACGGCCTCGGCTTGGTGCTCACCCAGCAGTTCTACCGCAGGCGCGTAGTCACTGATCTGCCCTCCAGTGAGCAGGAAGTCCACTGGCAGGCCCAGTTCGTTGACCAGCAGATGAATCTTGGTCGTCAGTCCTCCTCGGGAACACCCCAGAGCCTTGTCGCCCCTTTTTTGCGGCCCGTGGCTGCCTGCTGGTGAGCCCGGACCAGGGTAGAATCGATCATCAAGTACTGGTTCTTTTTATCCCGAATCAATTCGTGAAAGATACGCTCCCATACGCCGGTGTGAGCCCAGCGGACAAACCGCTTGTGCACGCTCTTGTACTTGCCATACTGCTCGGGAAGGTAACTCCAGCGCGCTCCTGAGCGGAGAACCCACAGGACACCGTTCACAAACGTGCGGTTATCAACTGCCGTGCGGCCCACATGCTCCTTGCGGCCTGGCAGAAAATCCTTATTAACCCGATCCCACTGTGCCTCGCTTAACTCGTACCGGCTTGCCATACTTCTACTGCAACAGCCAAACAATGGATGCAAAGTGTATATGTCGATACGGCCTAGTGAGCGTGATGGCTACGCTGGGAACGACAGCGCCTGTTTTATCTGTGACTGTGCCGGTGATGGAGCCGTAGAGGACTTGTGCGTGCGCTGTTTTGAATGAGCCAAGGGAGAGCAGTGTGAGAAGTGCCATCCCTAAATAGAACGCAAATTTCCTGCAGTGTGGATGTGCCCTGTGCGTCATGATGCCTCCGTGCATCTTCCTGAAAACTGGATTGCTTCGAATGCGGCACATGGATTACATGGCAGCACTCGACCCGCTGCATTGTGCGAAACGACCGGCGCGATTTAGCAAAGAATTTTTCCGGAGTGCCATCGCGTCTATTTAATTTGCGGGCCGAACTATATGCCCGGATTTAGGGGATTGTCAAGAAGGGAAAGCGATTTATTCCTGAAAATCCGTGCCGTGAGGGAGCGGCATGGAAGTGCATTTTTTCGTGGAATTTAGAGAGCGGAAATCAGGCGCGGGAGGTGCGTCCCTGGAAGGCAAGAGCGGCTGCGCCACGCAGGCGCGCGAGGTCTCCATGATGCGCGGGCATGATGCGCGGCGGGATGCCTGCGAGAGAGTGCTTAGCCACGGCGCGTTCAAGGATGGAGGCGTAGAGATGCCATGCGGAGGTGAGGTCTCCGGCGATGAGGATAGTGCTGGGCGCGAGTGCGGCGAGGACGGCGCGGAGGCCGCGGGCAATGGCGCGGGCATGCTTTTCAATGGCTTGCACGGCGGGTTTGTTGCCGCTCTCTGCAAGTTGGAGAAGCTGCGGAAATGGAATGGCGCGCGTGTTGGGAGCCAGCTCCTGGTAGTAGCGAACGGCGGCGCGGGCGGATGCAAAGACTTCCCAGCAGCCGTTGTTGCCGCAGGCGCATTTGGGGCCGGATTCTTCGAGGGCGATATGGCCGAATTCGCCGGCCATGCCGTGATGTCCGCTGATGACGCGGCCATTGGCGAGGATGCCGGTGCCGACGCCTTCCGAGATGGTGATGAGAACAACATCGCGGTTGCCGTCGAGATTGCCGAAGGTGAGCTCGGCGAGCAGGCAGGCGGTGGCGGCGTTTTCAATGTGTACGGGCAGCCGCATCTTTTTTGCGAGAGCGGATTGCAGGTCGAAGTCGCGCCAGTGGAGGTTGGGCGCGAAGAGGATGTGCGAGGTGAGCGGGTCAATGCGGCCGGGAAGGCTGATGCCGATGCCTTCCGTGGAGCTGCCGGGAGTGTTCTTCTGCAGGCGCTGCATGGCTTCCGCGATGAGTTGCGTGGAGCGGGCGGAGTCGCGGGTGAGAGGAACGGAATCGCGGGAGAGCAGGGTTCCGTTGAGGTCCACGGTGGCGATGATGGCGTGCTTTGGGCGAATGTCTGCGGCGAGAACGACGCGGTCTTCATTAAGATGGAGCAGCGTAGGGCGGCGTCCGCGTGCGGCGGAGGCCTGCGCGCCTTCGCGAATCCACTTTTCATGAATGAGCTGCTCGACGATTTGCGAGACGGTGCTGCGTTGAAGACCGGAGAGCCGCGCAAGATCGGCACGGGAGAGCGGCTGATTGTCGCGAATGAACTCGAGAACGATATCGCGGTTGATGCGGCGGGCGGTTTCGCTGGAGGCGGGCTGGGCGTCCGTCAGATCAATATATGGAATGCCGCGTCCGTGGGGACGTGTGTGCAAGGGCAGATCCTTTCTGCGCCGGGTGGATCAACGTGGCCTGGATAGGGTACGAACGGCTGCGCAATTGCGCGTACAATAAAGTCCACGCTGCATAATACGCCAATGTTGTGCTGTACAGGTCCCTTTGTAGTCTAAATAATGCTATTTATTGCAGGATAGATTCTGAACAACCGAGTGATTTTTATGTGCTTTCCAAACAGAGCTATGTTTTTTTCGTTGATGCTTTCTGTGGCAGTGACCGCAGGAGCACAGTCTGCGCCTGCGAATCCGCAGGCTTCCATGAACGCGCAACCCCAGGCGGCAGCTCCGGCTGTGTCTACTCCCTATACGGATTTGCTTCAGCCCGCGGTGCAGTCCCTGCATGACACGGTGATGGGATTGCGCTTTGATAAGTGGAAGGGCGGAAATGTTCGCGAAGAGGGCGGGCGCAATGCGGAGTCGGTCATCAAGGATGTGAACCAGACGCTGCCGGGGTTGATGAAGAGTGCGGATGCTTCTCCGCAACTGGCAGGCGCGGCGCTGCCGCTGGTACGGAATGTGAATGCGCTATATGACGTGGCATTGCGGCTGCTGGATGCGGCGCGGATTGCGGCTCCGGGAGACCAGGCGAATAAGATGCAGGATGCCGTGAATATCCTGGCGGGCGCGAATAAGGATATCTACGACCAGCTGCAGAAGACGATAGCGGCGCAGGAGATGCACACTGCGGATCTGGAGACGCGGGTGAAGACGGTTAGCGTCGCTGCGGCGCAACCATCGCAGCCGATGAAGACGGAGGCAGATTGCCCCGCTCCGCCGGTGAAGAAGGCTGTGCGGAAGAAGAAGCCGGCGGTGAAGAACACGACTCCTACGCCAAATGCGGCTGGGCAGAACGGCTCGGCGCAGAAGCCCCCGGCAGGACAGCCGCAAAAACAATAGTGCGAGTTGAAGTGTGGTTGAGACATGGAAAGTTTGCTTTCCGTGAGTGAAGGCGTGCGCTCCTAATGCGTTCTTAAGATTGGTTACGTGGTGTTCATGTTGTTGCGATAGAACAGGTGCAACACTTGTGTAATTACGAAACGAGGAGCATTATGACCGACATTCAATTGGCTGCCAGCCGCCGCCGGTTTTTGAAGGAGACCTTTGCTTTTAGCGCGCTTACCGCGCTTGGCTCCATACCCGGTGTTGCGGCGCCTGCCGTTTCCGATGGTGCAGGAGAAGTGAACCTGTTTGCGATTGGCGACTGGGGCTATGACAAGCAGAAGGAGCCGCAGAAGGTGGTTGCGGCGGCGTTGAAGAAGTATGCACAGGATAAGAAGGTGAATGCCGAAGGGTTCCTCTTTCTGGGCGACAACTGGTATGGCGCGCTGGAGGGTGGTGCGCAGTCGGAGCGCTGGCAGACGGAGTTCGAGCAGATGTATCCAGCGGATGTGTTCAACTGTCCGGCGTATGCGATCCTGGGCAACCATGATTACCAGACCTGGCCGGGAAACAAGGTGGAAAATGAGCTGGAGTATGCGCGGTTGGGCAAGTCGCGCTGGACGATGCCGGCACGCTACTACCGGTTTGAGTTTCCGAAGAAGAAGCCTTTGATTACGTTTCTGGCGCTAGACACCAACGTGCCGCACGAGAACGGAAAGAGCAACGGCGTGGACTTTACGATGACGCCGGATGAGTATGCCGCACAGTTGAAGTGGCTGGAAGCGGAGTTGCAAAAGCCACGTACCACTCCGTACCTGGCGGTGCTGGGACATCATCCGGTGTACTCGAATGGCCGGCATGGTGATACGGCTACGCTGGTTCGTGACTGGGACCCGCTATTGCGGAAGTACAAGGCGGATTTCTATTTTGCCGGGCACGACCATGATCTGCAGCACATTGAGTTTGAAGGGCACCCGACGAGCTTTTTCCTTTCGGGCGGTGGTGGCGCTGATCTCTATGAGATCAAGGTCGATCCTGCGAAGCGCGGGCCGTATGCGCAGAGGGTGTATGGGTTCAGCCATCTGTCGGTGACGCCGAAGAAGTTCACGCTGCGGCACCTGGATGACAAGGGACAGCTGGTGCATGCGTTTACGCGGACGCATGAGGGGAAGGTTGAGATTCTTGCGTAAGTGAGGGAATGCGAAAGGCCCGTCCTGACTGGGGCGGGCCTTTTGTTTTGCGGATTTTTTAGTGGCGGGTTTCGGTGGAGGCGGCTAGCTGAATGGTTTCGTCGCCGAAGTGGAGCTTGCGGTGGAAGAGGTCGAGCGCGAGGCCGAAGCAGGAGCGGGCGAGCTCGGGGTCGTAGCGCGGGCCTTCGTCGCGGAGGAAGGCGTGTGCGCCGTTGACTTCATGCCAGTTGAGGCGGATGCCCAGCTCGTTGAGGCGGGCGAGGACCTTCATGCGGCCTTCGAGGGGGATGTGCGGGTCCTGGCGGCCCCAGACCATGAGCAGTTCGCCCTTGATTTCCTTGGCGCGTTCGAGGGAGTCGTCGTTGGTTCCCTTGCCGAGGCCTTGCTTGTGGATGTCTGTGGCGTAGAAGCAGACGGTGCCGCGCACGTCGGGCTGGAAGGAGGCGCGGAAGGCGAGGTGGCCGCCGATGCAGATGCCCATGGCACCGAGCTGGCCGGTGCAGTCGGGGCGCGTTTTCAGGTAGTCGAGGACGGCACGGGCGTCGGCGTCGTAGCTGGCTAGTTCCTTGGTGGTTTTGAGCGCGTTGCCGCGGTCGGAGCCGGCCTGGTCATAGGCGAAGACGGTGCCGGGCTCTTCAAATTCATGGTAGATTTCGGGCGCGGCGACGATGTATCCGTGACCGGCGAGTGCGGCGGCGGTGCGGTGGATGGGGCCGGTGATCTGGAAGATTTCCGAGTAGAAGAGGATGGCGGGGTACTTGCCCGGCGCGGCGGGACGCACGATATGCGTACGCATGGGGCCGTAGGGAGTGGTCAGTTCAACAATTTCATCAACAACAATCATTAGGGTGCTCCTTCAGTGAAATCGTCAGGCATAGCGCAGGGGCTTCTGTAGGAAGACGTGGTCCGGCCGCTCGGCTGGCTGCGCATGGGTAGAGACCACGTCGCGGCCTGAGAATAGGTACAGGAACATTATGGCGCGGAGGGGCAGGGTCACGTGCGGTGTAACGCAAATTATTGATTATATTGGCGTCCCCGACGGGATTCGAACCCGTGTTATCGCCGTGAAAGCTGGGATTAAACCTGCAATTTCAACAACATAAAGGCATCGGGTTGCACTGAAATGTACACGAAAGAACAGAAAAAACAGAGTTTTGTGTACACGGTTTGTACACGAATGGAACAGCATCTTCCCAGCAGAAAACGAGCGGTGATTCGTTTCCATCTCCATTAGGGTAGCGGCAAAGCATCCGAGGTTAGAGGAATGGACCAGACGAAATGGAAGACACCACTGTGCTCCAACTAAACGGCGGATTTGTGCGCCATCTTCGTATGTCCTCGTCCTGATCGCATCTAAAGTGGAAGGGATCTGGAACAGGGAGTTGTCTGGATTCTGAAGTGCGATTTGTCCTAATGGAGGCGACGGGATGCCGCGGCCAAATAACGATGGATTAACCTCAAAAGAATCAGCCTTTTGGGTCTCTTCAGTGCCCAACCGGAACTCTGTGCCTGAATTTGAAGCTGAGACCGAATGCCAACCTGAAACAAATCCCACCCCCAACGCGCTACTAGAACTATTGCAGTCACCCGCATGCCTTCTGAATGAGGTGGGGATCATCACACATCTGAATGCAGCGTGGCGTGAACATGCCGGACCCGCAGATGGTGGGGATGAGCATATATCGTTGGCGCAGTTGATCTACTCGGAAGACCGGTATACCGTACTGTCCCAGTTTCGATCCGCCGCCATGACAGGCGACCGAATCGATTTCGAATGCCGGCTCCAGAATGCTCGTGGAACAGCGCGCTGGTTTCTTCTCAGCCTGCAACCCATGAACAAGGAGATGGCCGGTGAATGCGGTAACTGGTTGTGTATTGGCACCGATATTCACAAGCTGAAGCGTAGAGAGATCGATCTCGAAAAGTGCGCATCCATTCAGACCGATATGCTCAACATTAGCGTGGATTGCATCAAACTGATCGCGCTCGATGGCAATGTGGTGCACATGAACAAGGCGGGCTGCCGTGCGCTAGGTGTTCCAGATGGCTCATCCTTCGGCATGCCATGGTTGCCACTTTTGCCCGAAGACGTGCGGGAGGCCGGAGAGAAGGCACTTGCCTGCGCTCGAACAGGAGTGTTTGCTCGCTTCCCAGGCAGGAGCGTGCTGCCAGGACAGAAAGAACAGCATTGGGACAATATGCTGACGCCGGTTATAGGTGCTGGAGGGCAGCCTACGGCTATCCTGTGCGTATCGCGCGAAGTCACCTCAGAACGTGAAGCCCTGGAATCGCTCCGGGAGAGCGAGGCGCGGCTGGCAATCGCGGCGCGTGTCGGCGGTCTGGGCATATGGGATTACAACATGCAGAGTGACGAACTGCATTGTGATGAATCCTGGTACCGGATCATGGGCCGAGATCCGGGTTGTCCTATTCGCTCCATTGCGGAATTCAAGCCATTCGTCCACCCGGAGGATGCGGATCAGGCCGCGGATATCAAGGAGATTGTGGATGAGCTTGTTGAAGCACAACGCAACTATGCAATCGTGTTCCGAATCGTCCGTCCAAATGGGGACATCCGCTGGGTACGATCCGAAGCATCCCTGATTCAGGACAGGGCTGGCGTCACCATACGCGCAATTGGCTTCGTGGTCGATATCACCGATGCCTGGCGCGGCGAACTGGCTCTGCGTGACGCGAACCGCGCACTGGAAGAGGAAAAAACATCGCTTGCTCGCCAGAGCCTTGAAGATCCTCTAACCGGAATTGCCAACAGACGCCACCTGGACAGCGAACTTGCACGTATCTGCATTCGAGCCAGCGAAACGGGAGAAGCAATCTGCGTCGGCATGATCGATGTAGATCATTTCAAGGCATACAATGACCGCTATGGTCATACGGAGGGAGACGCGGCTCTTCGCCGGATTGCTACGGCGCTCCAGTCTGTGGCCAGGAAGTCCGATTTTGTCGCCCGTTATGGTGGGGAAGAATTTGCATTTGTTCTAACCGGTATGAAAGATCCCGCGCAGGCAGTTGAGCGATTCACTGCAGCCGTAAGGGAACTGGCCATCGTTCATGAGGATTCGCCCACCGGTTACCTGACGATCAGTTGCGGCTGTGTCGTCTTCAATTCCAGTTCCAATCTTTCCCCGATACACATCCTGAAGGCGAGTGACGAAACTCTTTACGAAGCGAAGACGGCAGGGCGAAATCGTCACATCATTCGCTTCGCCACGGCATAGCATCCCGTACAATCGCAGTTTGGCCTGAGTATACTCGGCTGGATCAGAACGCTGAAGCCGGGTAGTGGGTCAATTTGAGAGGAAGCATTCCCTCGGGGGCTAAAGCCCCATTCTTTTTGTGGCACTTAACGTACGGGCTAAAGCCCGTACCTTTCAAACTGAACCACTACCTGAAGCCGAGGTGCCACCGATCTGGCGATAAAATGAGTAGCTATCCAGTGCAACAATGACTTACTCAAGCATCATTGCAAGGACCAGTTATTCGACGACGTTCTCCATCAGAACAGTATTGGGGATAGTAATGATGCCACCCTCATGCTCCAAAGTGGTACCTACAGAGTTGACCTCGACAATCGTGCCACGGACACCCTGAACCACAATCGTCCTTCCTACGGGGAAATGGTCGCGCACGAATGCTCCTGCAAGAATATTGGACACAACGGCACGGCTTCCGAAGCCCAGAGCAAGGGCAGTTGCCAGGCCAGCTGAGATTAGTACCACCGCCAGGATCACAGTGAGAATTGCCGTCTGCACACCCAACTGAGCCAGGGTAATGACGATCGTGATCAGAGAAAGAAAGTAGCGGCTGATAATACCGAGAGCATTGGCATATTCCAGGTTTGCATTGCGTGCCGATCGCGTCAGAGCGGTAGATAATAATCGAGAGACCGACAGCCCTACGAGAAAAATAATGAGTGCTGCTATCAGGGCCGGCAGGTAGCCTAACAGCTTTGCGACCATCATGGTGAAATATGTCAGACGAAGCGCTTCGACGGCTGGCAGAACAGCCAGAAGCAGGATAATCCAATAAATAGAGGCGCTCAAGATATGGATCAGGCTTCCGGTAAATCCAAGATCGTTAAGCGTTCTGGTAAGACCATGCTTTTCGGCGAAGCGATCGACTTGCAACGTTTGGAGAGCTTTCGCGGCGAGCTTTGTGCTCACATAAGCCAGCAGCCATCCCAGAATAAGAATCAGGCATGCGCTGAGCAGGTTCGGCAGGAATTCTGCAATGTGGTGCAAGGCATCCAGTACCGATACCTGTAAGGTCTGAAGAATGCTGTGATAGAGATCGTTCATGTTCATCCTCTCTCTCTTACGTCTGGGCGGGTAGAGTAGTGATCTGGAGAACTTCGAACTACACGGAAAAGCCGCTTCAGTACAACATCCAGAACAATCCAGAAGCCATGAATCTGCGATTCAAAGAGCATGCGGGTCCCGAGGAAAATATTGGTACGCTTGCGGAACCGAGCAAATGTCGATGACGGGGCCGTAACAAATAGCCTGCGAAATTGCTGGAATTCGCGCTCCTCATTGCCGCTGAACATTTGCCGATTTTCTCTCTGGTCTGTCATCGCGTCTCCTGAAACATTCGCTTGAATTCGTCTCTTGCGCGTGCAAGTCGCATCTTGGTTGCGCTCAGTCCGACCTGGAGAATATCGCTGATCTCTTTTACGTCAAGATCCATCACATATTTCATAATCAGAAGGGAGCGGCTGGCTGGATCGATGCTTTCCAGAACCGCCTGCGTACGCTCGTCCTGCCAGGTTAAGTTTGTGGACGTATCGACAATAGCATCGCCGTCTGGAAGTGTATAGATAGTCGCGTATTTTGTTTTGCGCTGAGAAAGAAAGTTTAGGCAGTGATTATATGCAACGCGGTAAAGCCAGCTTGAAAACGCTGATCTTCCATCGAACTTGCCGATATTCACAAATAACTTCGTCAGGATCTCCTGCAAAAGATCTTCCGCATCGGTCACGTCTCCCGTCATCCGGTAGCAAAGCGTATAAATCATGTCCTTATAGGCAGCGATGAGTTGTTCAAACGCTTTGTGCTGATGGGGAAGTTCACGTTTGCAACGCGATACCAAAGCTAAATCTTCCCCAGGAGTTCTCATCATTGCAGGTCCTTACCATGAGCAATTCATGTAATTGAAGCCCGTTACATCTACTTGCAACGAGAGACTCCCTTTTCACTGCGGTGAGACCAAAATCCTCCTCCGCAGATAAGACAAGCACGAAGAGAAGAAAGTCACGTGACAAAACTATTTTCTTTCGAAGTGACCGATGCTCTCTCCGCTTTGTCTTAGTGATCGAAAGGCGAGAGAATGCCTTTCGGATCAGACATGACGGAGAATCCTACTCCCATTCAGGTGAAACAGTAAAGGCCTGAAACTTTGACAGAGATCGGATGAAGCGAGCAGTGGGATCTCGTAGAGCTTCATCGGACTCCGTCAGGAGCATGTCACTTATCACAAAGGAGAACGGTCATGAACCAGGAGCATGTTAAAGGTACAGTCGAGCAGGTAAAGGGCAAGATCAAGGAAGGTGTGGGAAACCTCACAGGCAATGATCGGCTGAAGCGGGAAGGTCAAGTGGATCAGCTCAAAGGGGAAGCGCATAAGACCATCGGCGATGTCAAAGACGCTGGACGCGATCTCAAAAGCAATATCGATTCCCACAAAAAGTAGTGGAGTTGAGCTGCGAATCGATGAATCTCGGTTCGCAGCTCACATTAGGAACTAATCAAACAAGAATGAAAAGGTTTTTGTAAATGACTGCATATGCCCCAAAGACTGCTTTTGTTGTCGATGATGAGAAAGTGATTGCCGATACGCTGGCAACGATTCTGAAGCAGAACGGCTATGACGCAATGTCTTTCTATTCAGGCGAATCGGCTATGGAGGCAGGAGAGACATCTCCTCCTCAATTTCTGATCAGCGATGTAGAAATGCCCACGATGTCCGGGATCCATCTGGCCATCTACTTCAGAAACCGCTATCCAAGCTGCAGGGTTCTCTTGCTTTCTGGTGATGGAAACACGGCATATTTACTGAAGAAGGCGGAAGAGAAAGGACACCATTTCGAACTCCTGAACAAGCCGATTCATCCCGTGGATCTTCTGGAAAAACTATGCGGCTCCGAAGCGAGATTGACGAACTATTCTCCCGTGCTGAAAAATGCACGACTGGCAAAGAGGTTGTGAAATGAAACTCGGAAATATGGTACTTGCACTATGTTTAGCGGCATGTTCTGTTCGTGTTTTCGCAGCAGATACAGCCAGCCTCAATGAACGTATCAATGACGCTCGCGATGTTTTGCTGCAGATCATGATGACCCCGGACAAAGCGATTCCAAATAGTATCGCGCGGCAGGCGACTTGCATCGGAGTGATTCCAAGCGTCAAGAAAGCCGCTTTTATTGTAGGTGGATCGTATGGTCAAGGAGTGGTTACGTGCCGGACTCGATCCGGATGGAGCGCTCCTGTGTTCATCCGGCTTGCAGGCGGCAGCGTTGGATTTCAGATTGGAGGCCAAGCAACGGATCTTGTTCTTGTAGCCGTCAACGACAAAGGATTTCAGGACCTGCTGAAGTCGAAGTTCAAGATCGGAGCGGATGCGGCCGCCGCGGCCGGTCCAGTAGGGAGAAATGCAGCGGCAAGCACAGACCTGAAGCTCAATGCAGAACTGTTGACATACTCCCGATCGAAAGGTGTATTCGCCGGCATAGATCTGAATGGTGCTGTAGTGTCGCAGAATACCGATGATACCAATGCATTTTATGGTGGTCAGGCAGAAGAGTTTGAGCGCATTCTTCACGGGAGTGTTCCCGTTCCAATGGCAGCAAAACCGTTCGTCGCAGCTGTTGGAAGGTATTTTCGCGTTGCCCATACAGGACAGTAAGCACGTCCACAGTTTGAAATTGGAGAGCTTGTTTTGGTTCTCACCTTTGTGTAGTTAGGGAAGGAGATTTATCCATGTTCATTTTGTGGTGGATCATCGTCGGCCTCATCGCAGGCTTTATTACTGGAAAGTTGATGAAGGGCAGCGGATACGGGCCGCTAATGGACATCGCCATCGGTATTGTTGGTGCAATTGTCGGAGGCTTTATCATGCGTTCGCTCGGATTTGCCGACCAGGGTGGGTTGATTTACACCGTGATTGTTGCCGTAATCGGAGCTGTGGTCCTGACCTTGCTGCTTCGACTCGTCACAGGCAACAGAGCGTAAAACTTGTAAGCGACTTTCGGGAGGAATTCTATGTTTCGACTGAATTTCAAGTCATGCAGCATGTTCTCTGCCGCTGCTCTAATGCTTATAGTGTCGGGATGTCACGGAAATAACAAAGAGCCGGACACGGCAAGCTTCAAAGCAGCTCTGGACGATTATTACCGGATACAGCCGGTCTGCGTGTGGCATGATTCGGTGAAATTTCCAGCACAGCTTGATGCATCGAATGATAGTCAAACAAAGGGCTTCGATGCTTTGACGGATGCTGGCCTGTTAACCCGCAAGGCAGAAGAAAAGAAGCGTTTCCTGATTGGCTCCAAGCAGGTGACTGATTATGACGTCTCGGACAAGGGGCGTGCACAATGGATGCCTGATACCTCACAGCCGGGATATGGAAATTTCTGTTATGGACACAGGCACGTCACGTCTATCGATAGCTTTACACCCGTAACGCCCGAGAATGGCGTCAATGCGACAACCATTAGCTATCACTATGACATGACTGATGTACCCGACTGGGCCCAGTCGGCTGAAGTCAAAACAGCCTTCCCAAATGTACAGACTGCGTTGGCAGGACCGCAGCCAGCCACAGCGAAGCTTGTACAGACGCAAAATGGATGGCAGGTGTCCCACTAATATAGGTCCGAGCTAACGCATGTTAGCCGGTTCCCATTGCGAGCGTCACTCGCCAGGAATTCTGAATTGAGGGAAGAATGAAATCCACGTCTACCAAAACAGAAAGCAAAATCACTCGTAAGAAGTTCATCGATGCACTGAACCAGGACCTTTCGCGTGAATACCAGGCAATCATTGCATATGTGAACTATTCGAAGGTTCTCAAAGGTGCGGCATACATGAACATTGCCGATGAACTTGTCGTGCATGCAAGGGAAGAGCTGGATCACGCACTGCAGATTGCCGATCATGTCGATTATCTCGGCGGCATGCCATCGGTCACGCCGAAGTTTGTTAAGACATCGGAAAAAGCAGAAGAAATGCTTCGCTTCGATCTCGACAATGAAAAAGAGACAATCCGTAATTATCGTCGTCGCGTAAAGCAAGCCGAAGAACTCAATGAGTTTGCTATCGCCGAAAGCCTGCGCGGCATTTTGGTACAGGAGCAAGACCATTTGACGGCGCTGGCTATGGCACTTGGCATCGATCCGCCCAATCCGGGGATTGCCGACTAATTTGTGACCCGACACGGAGGAACGGCCGATGGCTGTCATGATGCAGGCGTTTTACTGGGACGCCCCAATAAAAGAAAACAAGCGAGGTGAATGGTGGAACTATATCCGAGAGAAAGTTCCCCAACTGGCGGCTTCGGGATTCAACGCACTGTGGCTCCCTCCTGTCAGCAAGGCGGCCGATCCCAACTCTAATGGTTACGATCCTTACGATTATTTTGACTTGGGCGATTTCGATCAGAAGGGATCAGTAAAAACTCTATATGGAAATCGAGCAGAACTCGAAGAGTTGATCCGTTCATTGCGTCAGCACAAGATGAGTGCGATTGCAGATATGGTAATTAACCATAACTCCGGAGCTGATGAAGAAGAGACTAATCCATTGGACGGTCAGAAACGATGGACGAAGTTCAAACCTAAGAGCGGAAGGTTTGTTCGTGACTGGAATTGTTTTCACCCAAGCCGTTACGAGCGGACGATGATCGAAGGAGAGAACTTCGCAGGTTTTCCGCACCTATGTCACCGAAACCCGCGAGTCTATACAGCTATGTTTGAATATGCCCGTCTTCTGATTGAAGAACTCGACTTTGACAGTCTCCGGTTCGACTTTGCAAAAGGGTATGGTGCTTGGATGATTGGATTGCTGGCCAAGTACCAGTATCAGAAGAAGGATGGCAGTGAGCACTCTCCCTTCGTCGTGGGAGAATACTGGTCCGGACCGGAAGATATTGAAGGGTGGCTTGACAATGTTCGCGCCGTTACCGATCAGCAAATCGCTGCCTTCGACTTTCCTTTGCGTTACAAGTTAAAGAATGTCTGTGATATTCCCAACTATGACCTGCGCAATCTGACCGATGAGGGGTCGGTTTCTGCGGCACGCCCATTTAACGCCGTAACCTTCGTGGACAATCACGATATGCGCGGCGATGAAGTTGTAAACGATAAGATGCTCGCCTATTCGTTCATCCTCACAGCAGAGGGATATCCCTGTGTTTTCTGGTGGGATTACTTCAACTGTGAATTGGCGAGGCCCGAAACGCCAAATGGAATCGATGCTCTGATTGCTGCTCATCATCGACATGCCGGCGGAGAATCGTTGATTCTTCATGCCGACCCGGATCTGTACATCATGCAGCGTGCGGGAACGGAAGGGCAAAGCGGATTGGTGTATGTGCTGAACAATCTGGGCAACCAATGGAGCGGAACATCGGTGAAGACAAAGTGGGCCAATCAGAAATTCAGGCCGGTCGCATGGGATGGTTACGATTCATCCCATCCAGACGAAAGAACGACCGATGAGGAGGGCAACGCTGAATTTCCTGCTCCGCCGCGAGGATATTGTGTCTATGCTCCAGACGCTTCCTGATATCTCCGCGCATCCTTAGGAACCAGGAGGATCCTTGAGTCTGACGGCATTGCTCCAAACATGGTTACCAAATCGTTATTAGTAGAACAATAAACTTGTCAAATTTCAAATCCAGAGTCAGGAGGCTCGTTACTGAAATGAAAAACATCATCTTTGCACTTTTAATGATTCTGTCCGGTACTGCCGCGGCAGCAGAAGCTCAGCAACAGGACAGCCCCGCTCAGCAGATGAATGGCGTGGGTGTCGCCCCGAAGGCGAACCCTGATGAGCTTAAGCATGGAAAAATGTACGGGACACTGTCCTTCACAGGGGTATTTGCCTACCAGTGGACGCAGAATGTTCCGGGCACAAGCCGCCGCTTGTTAGCAGGATGGGGTGCCACTCCGGAGCTGAACCTCACGAAGCATCTCGGCTTTCAGGGAGACTTTGTCAGCTCCTATACGGATGGGGTCTACCCCGGAATCAGCAAATTCATGATAGCTGCTGGTCCACGCTACACGATGAATCCATATTGGAAAGGCACTCCGTTTTTCTTTGGCGAAGCGGGGGAAACCAGGACCAGCTATGGCAAAAATGTCTATGGATCTCATCCCGGCGTGGATTGGAACCCGACAGCTTCAGCAGGTATCGGCTTCGATATGAAGCTCTCTCCGGGATTTTCTATTCAGGTCATTCCAGCAGAGTGGACAGGCGAACGTTTCGATTACAACGAGAGCTGGCAGAACAGCGGTATGGCCCGTCTAGGATTCGTCTTTAACCTGCGTTGATCTAAAAGTTAACGTCAGGACTTATGAAAGAGCGCTCTTCGTCGCGCTCCTTGAATCAACACGCCAATACATTCAGAGAACGCGCTTATAACCGCGGCGAAAGAGGCGGTCATGTATCGAATGCCTAAGTCGTGGAAGGGCTCGACAGAAACTCGAATATCGGATGGGTAAGTGGAGCACCATCGTCCGCTCGCAAATTTACTTCATGGAGGTGGATAAGAAATGAGCATCGAAACCATGCAGGAACTTTTGATTGATGAGTTGAAGGATCTTTATTCCGCGGAGAAGCAGATTGTCCGCGCTTTGCCCAAACTGGCGAAAGCTGCATCCACACCTGAGTTGCAACAGGCTTTTCTTAGTCATCTCGAGGAAACCAAAGGGCAGATTGTTCGCCTTGAAAAGATTTCGGATCTAGTTGGAAAGAAACTCACCGGGAAATTATGCGTAGGAACGAAAGGTGTGCTGGAGGAAGGCTCTGAGGTATTGGAGGAAACGGAGAAGGGCGTGGTTCGTGACGCTGGTCTTATTTCGGCAGCACAGCGTGTCGAACATTACGAGATGGCAGGATACGGATCTGCGCGAGATTTCGCCAAAACACTTGGACTCACCGAGATAGCGTCTCTTCTAGACGAAACACTCGGTGAGGAGAAGAGTGCGGACAAGAAGCTTAGCGCGATCTCGAAGCAGATCAATCAGGCAGCAAAACGCGCTGGTTGACACGATACCAATCTACGAAATCCGCACTGTACCGGTTAAGGAGAACTTATGCCAAAGAGAATCAGTAAATCTCAAGAGACATCTCATCAAGACATCGATGATCGGAACGGTATAGGTGGAGAATTGCACCAGTTGGCTGATGCAACGCATCCGCCGATGACGACACAGACAGGCGCCATCGTTAGCGATGATGAGAACTCTCTCAAGGCCGGTGAGCGAGGCCCTGCTCTGCTCGAAGACGGTGCTCTTCTGGAGAAGATCCAGCACTTCGACCACGAACGCATTCCCGAACGGATCGTCCATGCGCGCGGTTTTGGGGTTCACGGTTATTTCGAGCTGACCGATTCGCTCAAAGGCATCTCTCGTGCTGCCATCTTCAATGAAGTTGGCGTCAAGACGCCGCTGTTTGTGCGTTTTTCGACGGTAGCCGGGAACAAGGGTTCTACCGATCTCGCTCGCGATGTCCGAGGCTTCGCCGTGAAGTTCTATACCAAAGAAGGTAACTGGGATCTTGTCGGTAACAACATCCCGGTCTTCTTTATTCAGGAGGCCATCAAGTTTCCGGACCTGATCCATGCGGCGAAAGAGGCGCCGGATCAGGGATTCCCGCAAGCTCAAACGGCCCATGACAGTTTCTGGGATTTTGCGTCCCTGATGCCTGAATCGACGCATATGCTGATGTGGGCTATGTCGGACCGCGCAATTCCGCGCTCATTGCGCATGATGGAAGGCTTCGGTGTTCACACCTATCGCTTTCTTAACGAAGAAGGCAAAGCGACCTTTGTGAAATTTCACTGGCGACCGAAGCTGGGAATGCAATCGGTAGTCTGGGACGAAGCCCTGAAGATCTCCGGAGCCGATCCAGACTTTCATCGCCGGGACCTGTGGAACGCCATCAACGAAGGAAGTTATCCCGAGTGGGAACTAGGCTTGCAACTCTTCGATGAAAAGTTTGCTGAGGAGTTCGACTTCGATGTCTTGGATGCGACGAAACTAATTCCAGAGGAAGCTTTGCCGCTTCGCATTGTAGGCCGGATGGTGCTTGATCGTAACGTGGACAACTTCTTCGCCGAGACTGAGCAAGCGGCCTTCTGCGCGAGGAACGTAGTGCCAGGCATCGATTTCACCAATGATCCTCTGCTGCAAGGCCGCATCTTCTCCTATCAGGACACGCAGCTCAGTCGTTTGGGCGGTCCGAATTTCCAGCAGATTCCGATCAATGCCCCTAAGTGCCCAGTCATGCACCTGCAGCGCGACGGCCATATGCAAATGACTGCGCCTAGGGGGCGAGTAAACTATTCACCAAGTTCGCTCCAGCCCGACACACCACGTCAGGATCCGCATCGAGGATTGTTGAGTTTCGCTGAGCCGATGGAAGGAAACAAACTGCGGATTCGCGCCGAATCCTTCGCCGATCATTTCTCGCAGGCCCGGCAGTTTTTCTATTCTCAGACCGAGCCGGAGCAAAATCACATCATATCGGCTTTTATCTTTGAGTTGAGCAAGGTCGAGACGAAGGCCGTTCGCGAGCGCATGGTCGGTCAGTTGGCAAATGTCGATCCGAAGATCGCGGCGCGGGTGGCCAACGGGCTGGGCCTGGAAGAAGAGATCTCTCCTCTACCGACAACGGTAAGAGCCCGGACGGATCTCATGCTTTCTCCGGCGCTCAGTATTCTCGCGAATGCAAAGGAAACACTGGAAGGCCGCAAGGTAGGTTGTCTGCTGTCTGACGGAACCGATGCAAGGCTCGTCGCTTCGTTGAGAGCGGCGACGAGGAAGCGGAATGCCGATTTTGCCATCGTCGCGCCGAAAGTCGGAGGAGCCGTCGCGTCGAACGGAAAACTGATCGAAGCCGACTTTCAGCTCGCCGGCGGTTCGTCTGTACTCTTCGATGCCGTCTATGTAGCTCTCTCGGAAGAAGGTGCCCAAATCCTGCGGAAAGAAGCCGCTGCCGTGGCATGGGTGCATGACGCGTTCGCGCATTGCAAGATCATTGGGGCAACGAGCACTGCACAGGCACTCCTCGATGCTGCTGGAGTTGTTCCCGACGACGGCATATTAGTTGGCTCGGACACGGATACTTTTCTTTCCAGGGCGGAACAGGGGAGAGCCTGGGGACGGGAACCATCGCTCCGGACAATATATTGATCACCACTCCACACCTGAGATATTGAGCCGAATTTATGATCACTCCTCTTGCTTCCGAAGCGGAATGGGCGTCTGTATGGACAACAGCCACGCCATGGCAACCGCCAGAGAAACCTTCACTCGTAATCGTGCCTCATCCCGACGATGAGACTCTAACCGTTGGGGGCTTCATCGCGATTCAGGTTGCAAAGGGTCTTCCAGTAAAGGTTGTTGCTGTAACTGACGGCGAGAATGCATACACATCTGGAACGCATCTCGGAATCGTGCGTCGCGCAGAACAGATGGCCGCTCTAAAAAGGCTCGGAATAAAGGCCGACGATGTCGTGCGGTTCCAATTCCCTGATAGCGGAGTCGCTTTCCAGGAAAATGCGCTGGCAGAGCGCCTCCTCCCGCTTGTAACCCGAGACACACATATTCTTGCGCCCTGGACAGGCGATCTTCATCCGGATCATGAAGCGTGCGGCCGTGCAGCTATACAAATAGCGCGGAGTACGGGAGCTTCTCTGATGTTTTACTTCTTCTGGACGTGGCACCTCGGAACACCCTCCCTTCTTCAAAATCTACCTTTACGCTTGTTATCCCTTAACCCCGATCAACTGCGCGCGAAAAAGGAAGCTTTGTCGAACCATCTATCTCAATTGGCGCACCCTTCAGGAGAACCGATACTTCCTGACTATCTTTTGTGGCCGGCGAGACGCCCTTCTGAGATCTTCCTTTCGGCATGAGCATAGACACCACAAGCCGGGAATTTTTCGACAGAATGTATCAGCTTCATGTCGATCCCTGGAAGTTCGCATCGAGCGGCTACGAACTCGGGCGGTACCGTGCAATCCTCGAAGCCCTGCCTCTAGCTCGTTATAGGCACGCATTCGAGCCGGGTTGTTCTGTTGGGGTTCTCACAGAACAACTGGCTGCAAGATGTGACGTGCTTGACGCCATTGACATATCACCCATTGCCGTCGAGCGAGCGCGTCAGCGCTGCAGAGAACTTCGGAATGTCAATATTCAGTGTGGCGCCCTGCCAGCAGATACACCTGTTGGCGAATTGGATCTAATCGTATTCAGCGAGATTGGATATTACTTCAAAATCCACGAATTGCGATCTCTCACTATTGAACTCCTCAGCCGCATGCCGCAGGGAGGCACTTTTCTCGCCGCCCACTGGCTCGGATCTTCACCCGATCACATTCTGAGTGGAGATCAAATCCATGAAGTGATTCTCGACCTCGAGGAGTTATCCCTCGAGTACTCTGAGCGAAACCCGGGTTTCCGTATTGATCGATGGGTGCGTAAATGAGCCGATCCTCTTGGCATGTTGCGATTCTGATTCCCGCACGCAACGAGGAAGCGTTGCTTCCTCGTTGTTTGGATTCTGTGCTTGATGCCTGCTTGCTTCTTCCTCCGTCGGTCACGTCCGATATCGTCGTTGCGTGTGATAGCTGCACCGATCTCACAGTTCAAATCGCGGAACGAATGTTACCAGGCCGTGGCGCGGTTGTCACGACTCAGGCAGGATTGGTTGGCTGTGTGCGGCGGCTCGCAGCCCAGGTTGCCCTGAAGCGGTATTCTGGTCCATTGGAGCACTGCTGGCTCGCTAATACCGATGCCGATTGTTGCGTGCCCAAGACATGGCTCATTGATCAGTTTTCGCTTGCACAGCGAGGTATAGATACCTTGGCAGGCATCATAGCTGTGGATTCCTTTGAAGAACACGGCGCGGGAGTCGATCTTCGTTTCCGCGACAGCTATCTGGTTCATGAGGATGGCTCACACCCTCATATTCATGGAGCAAACCTTGGCGTTCGTGCCGATGTATATCTTCGATGTGGCGGCTGGAAGAGGCTCGCAACTGCAGAAGATCATGATCTGTGGAACCGTCTGATGAGTGTTTCTTCACGGCCATGTTCCACCGCCCAGATAAAGGTGCTCACAAGCGGACGGCGCATAGGACGTGCTCCACATGGTTTTGCGGACGCCCTGGCCGCTCATAACGAGGTTCTTGGATGCTGACAGACGAGCTTCTAGCTTCCGTTCGATCATTGCTCCATGAAAATCTTCCCCTGCCTGGCGGCGGCAATACTGCATTACGCCACCGCCGCTTATGTGAAATAGGCCGTCAAAATCTTTCGCTGGCTCGTGTCGCGGAGGCGCATTGGGATGCGCTAGCAATTCTCGCCGAGAACGGAACCCAAGCCGAGCCCAATTGTGTCTATGGTGTATGGGCCTCCGAACGCGCAGGCTGGGAACTAACTATCGAACAACACGAAAGCTTGTTTCGGATCAATGGCAAAAAGATGTTTTGCAGCGGTGCCAGCTTGATCGATCGCGCGCTTGTTACTGTTGGGCGTCCGGAACAACGATTGGTCGATATCGATCTTCGCCGTAATGCTCAGTCAATTCAGTTCGACGATTCGGTATGGAAGACAAATGCGTTCCGAGAGACGAGGACGGCGGCTGCAACCTTCAACGACGCCATCGTTTCCTCCGCGGAACTGATAGGGGCTCCCGGATGGTACCTGCAACGTCCAGGGTTTTGGCATGGAGCATGTGGCCCAGCTGCTTGTTGGGCCGGAGGAGCTGCGGGATTGCTTGACTACGCAAAAAGACAGTCGCGAACGGATGCTCACACTCTCGCACACCTCGGAGCTATGCACGCATCCATCTGGGCACTTTCGTCATATCTCGATTTAGCGGGGCGGGAGATCGACGCTTCTCCCGAGGATCGGAAGCAGGCGGTCATGCGGGCGCTTACCGTGAGACATCTTGTGGAGCAAGCGTGCACGGACGTGCTTCGCAGAATAGCGCGGACCTATGGCCCACACCCTCTCGCTATGGATGAGGATACTTCTTGTCGCTATCAGGAACTCGACTTATATCTTCGGCAATCTCACGCCGAGCGCGATTTAGAGTCATTAGGCCGTTATATGCTCAATATTTGAGAAGGCTATGCGTTGATGGTTCTTGCGAAATTCGCGTCATTCGGAGTCTTTGCGCTATTGCATGCAGTGAGAATCAAAACAGCTATCGAAACGACGAAACTTGAGCAACGCATAAGATCTCTGTTGAATAGTGTGTTCAGTACCCACCTAGTACGCAGTCGTTGTCCCTCGCAAGTCGTGCAGAAGTCTCACACGACCAGCACTCGATGTCTTGCGTTCGTGCGAGGGTTAATATTTCTCGATAGGTGCTGGATTTTGTGCCATGACTTCCTAAAAATCGATCAGAATCCATACCAACGGATCTCTAGGGTGGTAAACCGGAAATCCGTATGACCGATACACGCGAAGAACTCTTCTCCATAGCTATTTTCCCGTACCTCAAGACATCAGGGTCTGTTTGGTTCGGACCCTATATGTTTCGGCCCACGGACGATCTTGAAGCTCTCAGCGAAGCACAAGCGACAGCGGTCAGGAACTCCTGCGTCACGCTTCAATCAAGATCACGCTCGACATTTACACGCAGGCCATGACCCCGGCTAAGCGCGAAGCGCAGAGCCGGATCGTGGCAATGATCCGTCCCGAATTACGCGGAAACGGTCAAATTCTAGAGGGAGAGGCGGGGAAAAGTGTACACGGAAATCTGGCTCTAAAAGACGCTAAGTTATTGAAATGATTTGGCGTCCCCGACGGGATTCGAACCCGTGTTATCGCCGTGAAAGTCCTACAGGAGCCATTTTGCACTGTTTTGTGAGCGGTTGTATTTCTGTGTTTATATTGTTCATATTATTTAAGTTGTACGCATTTAGAACTTGTATTCCTTGGGGTGGTCTTGGACCCATTTATGAGCAAATGCGTTACCCAGGCGTTACCGGAAAACGGTCAAAATATAGCCTAGTCAAAGCACGATTGCCTTCAAGTTGATTTGCTGCTACAAATGATGCGGTCATTTAAGGAATGAACCTCAACGCAGATTTCAAATGGGGAGCAGGCAAGTGATTTAATAGATTCGTGCTTTGTTTTACACATGTATATGGATTTGTCTTGCATTAACCTATTCTCAACGGCTACGAAAACTGCAACGGCCCGTTGACAGAAGGATTACCTGCCATATGCCAAAGGCCAGACTGAAATTCGTGGACCTCTTCTGTGGGGCTGGTGGCTTAAGCCTGGGACTCAAGCGTGCGGGTTTCACTCCAGTAGTTGCATTGGATTTCGATCCATACGCAACAAAAACCTTCAAATATAATTTCCCCCAAGTTCCGGTAATTACATCTGATATAAGGCAGTTCGATTGGAAGTCACATAAAGGGCAGATTGACCTTGTTGCTGGTGGTCCTCCGTGCCAGCCATTTTCTGTTGCTGGTGACCAAAAGGCTGCAACGGATTCAAGGGACATGCTACCTGAGTTTGTCCGAGCTGTTCGTGAATTGCAGCCTCGAGCTTTTTTGTTAGAAAACGTGGCAGGGCTTGCGTCCAAACGACACAGAGCTTATTTTCTCAGCAAGCTAGATGATCTCGCAGAACTTGACTATGAGGTCAAATTTGAAATCCTAAACGCCGCCGATTTTGGTGTTCCTCAAGATCGCAAGCGAGTAATTGCAATTGGATTCCGCAAAGGGCAGTTCCAATTTCCTGCTCCTCTATATGGTCCAAAAGGAAAAGCTCCATATAGAACATCAAGACAGGCTTTGCTGCATGTCCCTCATGATGAGTCCAATCGTGCCATTGTCACGTATGCGAAAAAGCCTGTTCTCCGCCCAAGCCCATTTGCGGGCATGCTGGTTAACGGCGGCGGGCGGCCGATTGATCTGGATCGACCATCACAAACGATACCCGCATCAGCGGGAGGCAATAGGACGCACATAGTTGATCGTAGGTGCTTGTTGGTTGAATACCATCATTACCTGCTGGCTGGTGGCCAACCCCGCACAGGCCTTGTGAAAGGAGTGAGGAGGCTAACAGTGCGTGAATCTGCGCGGTTGCAATCCTTTCCAGACGAGTTTGAGTTTGCTGGAGAACGCAGTGCCCAGTACCGTCAGGTGGGGAATGCAGTTCCTCCGCTATTTAGTGAGGCTGTCGGAAGGGCAATTTATCAAAATTTCTGATGTTGACTTATAGTCCGTAGACCTAAAGTCTGCACGGGGTGAAGATTGCCATCGTGCCCCTGAATCATAACCAACTTGTCCGGCAACATTTCGGTGGCAAGCTCCGGTCTCTTCGTATTGCTCAAGGATTGAGCCAGGAGAAGCTCGGTGAGCTAGCCGAGTTGGATAGGACGTACATCAGCAGTGTTGAGCGTGGGCGACGGAATGTCTCCCTTGACGCGATGACTCGCTTAGCAAAGGCGCTTCATGTCTCCCCTGCGGTTTTCTTTGATTCTCCTTCGAATACAGGTGCTGAGATTGGAGCGCACCGCAAATGAGAGGCCTGATCCGGCAGTCACTTCGTATTCTCCAGTTGCCGATTCAAGTTAGTAGCGAATTGGCTGCATGCAGAGCGCTTGCGCGTTTCTTGAAACAACGGTCCATTCTTTACGAGGATTCATTGACTTGGACCCGTCTCGAATTGACGTTATGGAAGGAAAGCGGAAATCCAAGCATTGATCTTGGTAACGCCATTGAAGCGATTCTGTCAGTTGAACATGCAAATGGGGCCATACTCAATAGTGCTGAATATTTCAATTCGCACAAGCGTCTTTGCCTTGAGCACGGGCTTGACCACGATGAAAGCACAGCGTTTCTTAGTCATTTCAACCTAGCAATAGGCCTGGCACAGGCACACAGATTTACGGCAGCTCGCTTGGCGCAGGTTCTAAGCAGCATCGATACAAGAGTTCGCTTCAGCAGACAAAGTGTCTCGCAGTCGATCAGCGAACTTGCCCTTCATTCCCAAATAAGCATTGATCAACTTGACCGAGTATGGGAAAGAGATAGGAGTTTTGAGGGGGTCTTCTTTGCTGATGCTGACTTAATTGCTAGCGCCGAAATTGCCGGTGATGCTGCTTCGGCTCTTGGCTTCAGAGGCGACCTGAGAGGCGCATTGCTGACACTAGCATCAGCGGGAGAACCTGAGAGGTATATCCCTTACATTCAGATTCTGCATTTTCAGTGTGTAATTTTGGAATATTTCGATCACTCAATTCTCGATCTCTATGAATTTAAACCGCGCGGGCAAACAGTGAATAACCTATTAACACGTTATCCAGCAAATCTCGTTTCCGCTGGCAATCCATTCCTTAATAATGCCAAATCTGTTGGTGTCATGGATAGCTTCTGGGTGGAAAGCAAAAAGCCCGCAGAGCGTCCCGGCGCTCGCGCGTTGTTCACGTTGCTTTCAGCCATAGACGAGATGAGCTATACCGCTCGTAGAGAGTTGGCGATGATTGTTCGCTCATGGATCATGCGATTCATTCGCCTATCAGGAGATGTCGCAACTCAATTGCCTGAGACTTTAACAGCCCAACAGACGCAGCAACTCTTAACTTTTATTGGGCATGCTAATACCAGCTCTCTAGGGATTCTTGAGCAGCGGTGTCTCGACGCAATTGTATCTCTTCAGCATCCCGATGGAGCATGGAAGCAACGGGGCCGAGGAGATGCGGTTAATGCAACGAACATCAGTCGCAAGAAGCTCGGAGATTGTGATTTTCAAAATGGCGCTACCCGTCAAATTATTGCGTATGAAGCGCACGGAGGAACTCTTTCGAGCGTATATATACAGGAGCACTTGCACACGCTAAGAAAAGTAGTACCTCTCCGCAAGCCTGAATTGGAATCGGTAGCGCCCGTTGAAGAATGGCAGGTCACTGTACGTTTCTTTGCACATGAACTAAATGCGGATTTACCAGATCCCGTAACGATTGATGGTCTATCGATCAACTTTGAGTTGGCAACTTTCAGCGATCTTTTCGCAATTGTCACTATAGATAACGCGGTGATTGAAGGATTTACAAATTGGTTCTTGCCTCCACTTCGTGCGCGAAGGACGCCAGATAACATCCGAGTCAAAGTTCTTACTCAGCTATCCTGAGGTGCTTGGCGAATTGTCCAACGCTGAGAAACTCACCCCTCCCCCTGGGGTACGTTTTGGCGGTAGCGGTTCTAAATGCAATCTCCTTGCTCTGCGCAACTGTGCTAACAACGATTTGATGCATTCGGCCAAATCATCTTTTATAGAGTGTTCCCAGAATTCAATTACTGTCCATCCCTTTTGACGGTATTCGATGCGAACGCATGAATCTCTTTCTACGTTTCGAGCTATTTTAGGCTCCCAATATTCTGTATGCGATTTTGGGGGTCTAAAGTGCTGCGGGCATTTGTGCCAAAAGCACGAATCAAGAAACACCACGCATCCGCGGTTCGGAAATGCAAAGTCCGGTGAGCCCAGCCATTTAGGATGAGATATGAAAGAAAATCTCGACTGGCGCAGCCTTTCCTCAAAGGCGCGTTCTATAGATGTATCGCGGCTTCGTATGGCGGCCATGGTCTTGCTGCGAGTTTGGGCTGAAATAATATCCATGCCGAACTATGCCTAACAGCATTAAACCTCAGGTTGAGTGTTTTTGCAGCCGCTCATTGCCTGTTAATTTTTGCAATGGTGCCGGTATCAATTTCTACAACTTGTGCCGAGTGGACAAGATGATATGCCTCGTTCAGAACGGCAGCATTGATGAAATGGGTATTCTGCCTATCTCGCTTTCCTCGAAACTCTCCATGGCCGCCATGAATATGCCCAAAGATGTGCAACCGCGGCTTTATGCGTTTTACTACGATGGACAATTCTTCGCAGCCCAAGTGGATTTCTCCAGGCCGAATGCAGTCCAAGATGCCGAAGGGAGGACCGTGTGTTAACAAGACATCCGTATCACCAGGGATCATGTTCCAATATCTTCGGATGATCGCTCCACGCTCTACATTGAAGGCCCAGTTGTTGAATGCCGGCTGGACGGGCGAACCCCAGAACTTCAGCCCCAGTACTTCCGTGCCAGAGTTTTCGAGATAGATGGCGTTCGTGAGCTGTGATTGCGCGAGTCCTGGGGCGCGCTCAAACAGGACATCGTGGTTCCCGGCAATGACAACCTTGAACGGATGGGGTTGCTCTCCGAGCCAGCGGTCGAATTCGGCAATCTCCGCCAACCTGCGACCGGTATGCATGAAGTCGCCAGCATGAACGAGGATGTCGCCTTCTGGCACCTGCAGTCGAGAATGCTGTCCATGGGTGTCACTAATACAGACGATTTTGATAGGTACAGCCATTCTATTGAGACCGCCATTTTTTGAAGGCCCGCCACCATCTCAGCTTAGGTTTAATCGCATCCTGTGTTTTCGCACGCACTTCAGGCGGAGTCTCTAAGCTGCCAAAGTAGCCTTGCTTCGCATGACGATCATGAAGCCGGCCTCGCTCAATCCGTTCCTGACTCCACTGAGTAGTCCAACTAATTTGATTGTTTATTATCCAGTAATGCGACTTGCAGGGAAAGCTCCAATTACCAATCGAAGGGGCAAATGAGATGGACTTCCCATCGAAGATGAGCTTCCAGTCTGTGGGCCGGATCGGCGTTACAACTTTGTTCCTACAGCCGCAGCAGCACAGGTGCGATGCTGTGGCGAAACGGATCGAAACATAAATCGTTCCCTGTTCCAGTTCATCTGGGATGAACTCAACAAATTGATGCTTGAGGATAGCGTCTCGGATCATTGCAACCGGTCCTCATTAAGTAAAAGATTTGTGTCGATGCTGAATTGGCTATGGTGTTCGGATTTTAGGTCGCGGTAGAATCCGAACAGCTTTTTCCATTTGATAACTGCAAGAGCTGCATTCAATGCATTAAGGTCGGCGATCTGGATGTTGCGGTTATAGTCATTGTGGCCTAGCGCATCCTCAAATGACACTCTACTGCGAAAATGGTCACGCTTCTGCGCAGTACTGGTAGTGACTCGCACGATACCGCCTAGCTTGTTGTCATCCAACTGGATACCCATGCCCACGTCAGTGAAGGGTATATTAAATTCTTCAAGTTTTTCGACAATCAATTTCTTCGGGCTATTCTTATCAAGGCACACAAAAACAAAGTCCATGCCTCGTAACTCTTCTACATTAGCGGCGTCGAGATAAACCGGATGATCGACAATGTCGCGGTGCATCTTTCCGTAGAGACTTTTGAAATAGGTGGTTTTGTGCGGTTGCGCATTCAGTTCATCGCCCGACGGTGCACCGGGTGAGCGGAATGCATTGTGCTGAAAGAACGTATCGCCATCATAGAGATGGATTTCCTTGACGGGGGTTTTAGCGACTAAATCAAGCACATAGGAGCCAGTGCCACCAAGACCCAGGATGGCGATCTTCCTGAGTGCCAGCTTTTTCGTGACCGTAACAATCTCCGCCCTGCTGGACGCAGTGTCTGTATAGTTAAACGGCTCATCGTTATCTTCTTCCGGCCCGATCAGCGGATGGGTTTGGGCTGTGATTGCTGTATCGATTCGGCGCGCGGGGCCAGAGATGATGGCGATGTACGTCTTTACCTGGGCATAGTAATCGGGGTAGGCGTTGTCCGGCTTGGGCTTGGCCGAGAACGAGTGACTGACGGTAACGCCGTCGGCAAGAGAGCGTGTCTGGCTCACGTGTTTGATCTTCGCTATTTCTGAGCCATCCTCATTGCAAGGATAGTCCCCTGAAAAGTACGCGACGTGGGTATCAGGCTTGACGGTCTGATCGTTCGCAAGCACTAGCTTGATGACCAAGATGCCACGCTTGATCTGCTTGCTCGCGTTGACGTATGGAACGTCCTTCACCAGCAGGCAGCCCGAGCGCACTTCTAGGTTGAACCCTTCGTCGCGTAACCTTTTCAGGTCAGCACTATGACTTATCGGTCGCTGTGACATTGAAAATCATCCAGTCCTTTACTTTGACTGTTTGTCCTTCCTTCAGCGATCCTTGCGGATTCACGCGCGGGCCGTCCTCGTAGGAAACGGTGTATAAGATGTTGGTTCCCTCCGGCGGTGTCGGAAAGGCTAGCTTGACTATTTCATTGAAGGTAACAGTCTTTGAGGTAACTACCTTTTTCTGACCGTTCACAATGATAGTGAATTGTTTAGGCTGCTCCGGCCCGCTGTGAAAATGTTCATCCTCTCTCAAATGAATCGGCTCCGGTTCATTCGGCACGGCCTGATCTTCTCGGTCGCCTCCGACCTCTCGGAAGAGTTCGTGACCTGGCTGGACATGCCCGAGCGCGTAAAGCGCCTCGCCGGTGGTTGGGTTCAGTGACACATATGGTTTCTGATCGATATGAATGCGGACGTGGTGTTGAGGTTCGTGCTGTTCCACTGATGTCTCCTTTCGTTATAGGCCGCACGGGTTCAGCGAGAGTAGATTGTCGTTCCAGTCGCCGTCAGCGTGGGTTCTGAGGTAAGGCACACGGCCCGCAGGGTATACCACCCCGACGTCGGAACGCTTGCCGTTATAGGGATCGATCACGAAGAACGTATTGGTTTTCGTCTCGATGCTCTGGATGACCTGCTCGCGCGTCCATTTCCAACCGGCGACGGAATTGCCCAGATGGGTGATGTGTTCATGCGCGCTCTGCGGGTTTGGCTTGGTGATACAGGTGACCCTTACTTCTGCCATGCTCCGATTCCTTTCCGGCGAGTGCCATCGAAAGTTGACTTCAATACCACTATACCAAAATCTGCGGATTTGAGTACTGCTACACGAAAAAAATTATCCGAATAAGTCTGCCGTGCGCTGCGTACCGGAATCCGTTAAAATTCCCTTTTTTAGCAAGCGGACGCGAGCAGCGTCCCGCGAAGTCTGGAAGCCTGAGGCGATCGCAGTGACCAGTCTCTGGCCAGGTTCCGACTGAAGCGACATGTTGTTGTAAAGCAGGTTGTTCTCCGCCCTGAACCGCTGCACCGCGTCGAAAAGGGCGCTCACTGGCATCAGAATTGCGCCGCAGGCGTATCCGGCCTGCCATTCCATCCAATCACGCTCCGGCGCACCTACGATTGTGTCCCGGTGGCATTTATTGCCCTGCGTGGTATGCGCCTGCTCGAAAAGCGAGCCAGAAGTGCCGTGGCTATCTTCGAACATGAAGCGGTGAAAATGAACATGGCCGTATTCATGGGTTAGTGTTGTTCGCAGTCGGTTTTCCAAGTGCGACGCATTGAGCACGTCGTCAATTTTAACGACTGGCCGTTTACCCGAAACGAACTCAGTGACGCCCTCAACGCCTTCTCCCTCGCTTGACAAGTCGGCATAGCTGTCAAGATCAGCCTGTTCCTCGATCAAGACGGTGAGATCGTCCGTCTTGATCGGGAACTCAGCCCGGCCATACCTTGTGTGGAGAAAGGCTAGGATGACACGTTCGCACTCGGAGTCCAGCTCTTCGGGGAGGTAGTGAGGGCGCTTCGCGAACCGTCCCGTCCTGTCGGTTACCCACTTCACTGTTAGCTGCCTTTCACGGTACGGCGAAACGCCTTAAACGCTTCCTCTACTTTGCCAGGCTGAGTGGAGGCCATCTTCATCACGTCGCTAGGGATCGTGCCTGCGGCGAGGCATAGCGTGTCCTTGTCGCATCCAAGTAGTTTTGCCATCTGTCCAATCAGAAACTCCGACGGCGGATTCCTGCGGTCATGCTCGATGTCGTTCAAATACTGTGGCGAGATTGCTTGGCCATCTTCTTTCATGACCTTGGCGGCGAGTTCCTTCTGGCTCATGCCCTTGGCCTTACGCGCTTCTGAGAGTAATGCCCCGAACGTCTTCATATGTTTCACCACTATTATTATCCGCTGATTTGGGAATCAAGGGAACTATGTGCTCAGCCTATGCAAGAACACTGAACTTGCGTCATTGCCTTGTTGTGCTCGCAAGCTCAACAACGATGGGTGGATTAAGGGTTTTCCCGTTCAGCAGGGCGCAGTTGACCATGTGGGTACCGCTGGGGCCGGGTTCCTGGCCGTAGCCGCCGTGGACATGGCCAAAGATGTGCAGACGCGGTTTCACCCGCAGAATAGCACGGGTTAGCTCCTGGCAGCCTAGATGTTCGCCTGCGATATTGTCTTTGTCCAGCACGCGGAACGGCGGGCCGTGTGTAATGAGAACATCAGTTCCGTCCGGTACGCGGTCCCAGTATTTACGGCTGGCGGCCCCGCGCTCGACGGCGAACGCCATGTGGCCGAGAACTGGCGTGATCGGACAACCCCAGAAGTGAAGACCCTCCACAGTGACGCCGGAGTTTTCGAGATAGATAGCATTACTCAGTTCGGCACGGGCGGCTTTCGGTTCCGACTGGAAAACCATATCATGATTACCGGCTATAACAATGCGGTGTCGATGTGGCAAGTTGCCAAGCCACCTATTGAAATCCAGTATTGACTCAATCGAGTGTCCATAGGCCATGAAGTCACCGGCATGAATAAGGATGTCGCCGTCAGGAACGATCAGATGGCGATGATAGCCGTGTGTATCACTGATGCAGACTATTTTGAGACGCTGCGGCTGGTTTATTTTGCTGGTTTCAGTGGCAGTAGATGATCTGCGCTTTGGGCTCATTGCTGCTCCTTTTGCTAATAATTGCAGTAGATTTTTACTGCATTTGCAGTACAGTTCTACTGCATGATTTTCTTTCTTTGAGATACCAAAAATGGCAGGCCACGGGTTACATGGCCGGTTATCGTGATAGCGAACGCCGTCTTGGTCCCCGATGATGATTCTGCTGCGCACGTTCTTCTAGTCGCTGAGCGTGACGTTCAAGCGCTGCAATAACTTCAGCACCTGATCGTAATGAACTTCTAAGACGCTCATTTCCTGCATGGCCGATTTGTATTGACTCATCAAGGATTCGGATAACTCGTTGCAAGCCTTCATACAGGCTATGTGCTCTTCTGATATTTGCTTGTGCCGCGCGTCGAACTCCGCTGCGAATTGCTTCAACGAGCTCAAAAGCAACTGCTCCAACTCGTTTGTCAGGGCCATGTGTGCTTACTCCAAGGGCTTGCAAGGTTGAAGAATTACTGTAGTTGTCTTCAGCGTTGACGATTTGTCGAGAGTCCCCATCCGGCATAGTAGCCAAGATGGATCGTCCACTACCAGGTAGGTTTTGCCGCCCTCCTGCCTGCGGGACATCCGTACCCGCTCCCGGTGTTCCACTCGAAACCAAAGCAGACAGAACGCGATCATCGCCAGGCAAACTATCGCTGTAGACAAAAGCGGGAGCTTCAGCATCCATAGCATTCGTCGGGTTTGGATGATCGTGCTTTTCTGAATCTGTAAGGCTTGTTCGCTGAAGGCTGTGTTGAGACTTGCGAACACGTTTGCGATTGCGTTCTTCTCGGCGCAGAGTAAGCCATTCAAGTCGCTCTCGAAGCTCTCGAAGGCTTCTTTCTCGATCTTCTGCGCTTGGCTGGCGTGCTCTGCTCGCTTCGTCTGCAAAAGCGCTCTCAAATCGGTAGTCTTCCTGGCAGATTGCTCCTTTAAGTCGGAATCGTTCATGTTTTTCCTCTCCATACTGGACTGTTATGTAGTCTTTGCCCCGGCGCGGCACTTTGACTTCAAGCTCGTTCTCAAGGAACTCAATAACGTCATTCCGGGTTTGCAAATCGCCGCTCACGCACTTTTCTTCCAGGAATGCCATTAACTCGGCTGCGTTGTCTTTCCCTTCCCGTGGAACCCAACGGCCAACTGTGACAATGCGGCGACGGCTCGGGTCCTGGGGATCGGAAAGTCCGTGCAGCAGGTTGTGGTAGCTCTGCCATGTGGCGAAGCGAGCCCGGTCCTTGGGGTCGTAGTATGGCTCCAACCGCTTGCCGGTATCCAGATCGACATTGGGGATGACCCAGTGAAGCTCAAACCGCGAATGTTCCGCGTGCAGAACCCAAAGCCAGCAGGTGCTATCTTTCTGCACTCCAGGCAGGACCATGTGCTCAAAACTATCCATGAGGGACTGACGGAGTTCTGAAGTAAGCAGCTTGGACTCCTCCGGGGAAAAGCTGATGACGCCGGAGGTATAGCGCTGTTTGAAGCTTACAGAGTCGATCAGAGACTTGGTCAGTTCTGGATCACCTCGTAGCAGCTCCGGAGCCACGACACGGGTTATGTGCTCGTGGTTCTTGCTGTCCAGAAGGTAATCAACCGGCCCGCGTGCGGAAGAGCCTTTAGCTGCTCCGTGTGGGAAGATTTTCACAAGCACGCTTGACCTCCTCTGGAATTGAACTGACTTCTGAGCGAATCGCGGCCAGAGCAAGCCGAATCTCGGTAACATCGATGGCCTGGCCCGCGATGGAATCCGTATTGACCTGCCGTGCAATTTGGTTGAGATTGTTGCCTATTTTTGCGACAGCGCGCACAAGCGGAGCGATGGCGGCATCGATGTTCCTGACGCGCTTTTGACGTGCGAGTATGGCTGCAGGAATGGGCTGGCCAAGCCCCAGACTACGCAGCCAGCTCGAGACAGGCGCATCACCTGCGCGCGCTTTGAGTGCCGCTTTTTCATCGGGACTCAGCCAGATATTCAGGCTGATGTTCCGGGCCTTTTTGCCACGATTACGCGCGATGGCCATGCCGTTGCCTCTGCGGTTGGGGTTCCGAGGGGAGGCGCAGCCTATCCCCCGGCCAGGCCGCATGAGACGCATAAGCGGATACATGCGTGTCCTGGCTAGTTCTTAAGAGATATGTGGGTGGTCCATCCCATGTTGATGATTTGGTGAGCAGGATTTTCGACTTGAGTGCCAGAAGACAATCAATGGGCATCGGTTTGCTCCTCCTTGCGGATAAGCTCGTCGATGGTCAGATACTTAATCGCGGCAATGTCGAGGGCAAGAGTTTGAATAGCTCGACTGATTGGCCCGGCGTATTTTTCGCCAACGTGTTTGAACTCGTGGCTAGGTACGCAGACCAAGAGAATGCGGTCAGAGCAGTTCGCAAACTGTATCGGTTTGAGCCACGTTTCGTAAGCGTGGGTGGGGATGTGGTGCCGGATGTTGCCAAGAATTTGCTGCCATTCGTTGTTTGCCGGCAAGCCGTGAAGAGAACTTAAAAAAGCTGCATGTTTGATAGCCTGCTTTTCACGCGCTGTTTCGTTGGACTGCTGAGCTTCTGCAGCAAGGCGCTCTGCACGGACTGCTACGACGAGATCAGAACAGGATGCCTTTAGAACGGCTACAGGGTTCTTGATGCCCTCCTGGGCTCGAATCTGGGCTACCTTGCGCTGTATGGCCGTTACAACGTCAGCGGTGGTGCAATCTGGGCAGAGAGCAATGGCAGATTCGATGATCTGTTCGGCAGCGGTCCTGTCACCGGGAAGAAATTCGCATATCGCAGCAACGACGGCGACGACATCGACGGCGCTCGTCGTCGTTTCCTTGTATTTATTCCTATATATATTTCCTTTAATAGATAGGGGTGACTTCATGACACCGGGGGGAGGTGTCACCAAGTCACCAGATGACATGAAGTCACCCGGTGACACGGTCGTATTTTCGGCGATGCCGACTGATTCATTGCTCTGCTCTGACTGCGATTTCCCACCGAGCTGACGTCCTGGGTTCATCGGATCAATCAATATGCGCGTGCGGTTGCCTAATACATGAGTAAATCCGAGTTTCCCCCAAATCTGACGGATGGCTTCGTAGCTCCGAACAATGTATTTGCATGGCTCAACGCTTCTATACGAAGGAGGCACGATTTCGATGACTCTTTTCTCAGACAACTCGTGCAGGACACGCTGACAGGTGCGCTTGGATAGGCCTGTTTTAGCAGCGATTTCTGGAATGCTTGGTTTGAATACGCGGCCTTCTGCATCCCTCTCCTCAGCGAAAAGAAACTGATAAACAGCTTGCTCAGAAGCGTTCAACCCCTGCTGTACTCTTTCCATCTCTACCGGCGCTCTCGAATGTCGCAGCGGTGCTTTTTTCTTATGAGTAGCTTTCGTGTCACCGGGTGACTTTATGTCATCCGGTGACTTCACGACACCGGGCGACACGAGCATCAATCGTGGATTAGTATTCGCGGCTGGGGTTGGCAGAATGGGCTCAACCATTGTTTTGAGTACGTCATCCAAGCCACTCAGACTCGGGCCAGCCATGGCCTCCTGTACACTCAGGGGCTGCAAACGGCGCTTTGTACGGGCATCACTCTTAACGGCTTTCTGCACAGGGGAGGGCTCCGATATTGAGCGCGTAGCAAGCCTGGATGTAATCGCTATACGCTTTGCAATTTGAGTCGTAATCAGCTAGGAATTGTTGACTCCTCGCAGCCTTGGGCACAGTTGCGTCCGTGCGGATTGCCGGAAGAAGGGGGATACCTTGCTGTCTGCTCAGGTCTTCCAGCCCCTGCAGAACGAGTTCTGTCATTACCATTCGCCGGTGTACCATGACCGGCAAAATTGCCAGTGTGCGAATGTCGGTTTTTAGGAGATGGTTCAGACTTTTTGCGGTTTCGATGGATGCACCCGCGCCCTGGAAGCTCAGGATGTCCATCGAGACCGGAACAACCAGGCGCTCTGTGTAGACCATTGCACAGGTCTGAATCTGCGTAATGGACGGACTTACGTCGATAACTACAAGGTCGTATGGAGCATCCACCTGCGCGAAGAGATTTTTGAGCACCATTTCCCGCGCCAACATGCCCGTTAGAACTGCCTCCGCCTGTGCTGTTTTGCGGTTTGAGCAGATAACGTGCAGATTCTTGCGAGGCTCAACAACGCAATCCTCAAAGACGACACCGCCAACAATAAAGTCATACAGGTGATGTTTGGGCGATAGGCCGAGCACTGTGCCAATCGAGCCCTGCGGATCGGCGTCAATGAGCAGCGTGGAGACTCCCTGATCCGCAGCCATAGCTGCAATATTGATTGCCGTAGTTGTCTTTCCTACGCCGCCGCGCTGATTTGAGATGGTGATTCTTGTTGTCATTGCCAATCGCGCCTCCGCGGTGCTGGCGATTTGGCACCGACTTGCGGGATTTTCTCAAGATCACTGGCGCGAATCATGGTGCGTCCGCCGATTTTGACACGCGTCAACTTGCCCTGACTGAGCCAGGCATACAGGGTCCATTTACTAAGTCCTCCAAGTCGCGCTGCTGCGACCTGAACAGATAACAACTCGTCCATGTAGTGCTCCTTTCAAACAAAGGCTTACAACTGGTTGCAGTTTGAAGGAGGGCAGTTTTAATCCGTTGGTACTTTCGTAACGACGGATTAAAAATTACTGCGTCGTGCATCGTATAACACTGATTATGTGTGGTATATCTAAATCCGACATGAGTGGCGAAGAAGAGATGCGGTTAGTCTGGGAGCACAAGGATTCCACTTCAGATGAGCGGGCGCGAAGGCGCGCGAGAGGTCGCCTCACTCTCCAGTCCCAAATGCTTGCCGACCACTTGAATGAGGGGTTGCCGCCAGAATTCTGGGCAGTTTTTGACTTGGCAATGTCAATTCAAGTGGAACGGAAGTCACTCGCTGCGCCAGGAGTGAGAGAACGCGATAGTTTTGAACCTCGTGTTTTCGAGCAATGGGAATCGCTTCGTGCTCTGAACGACAGACTGGCACCGTTCAAGTTTCATTTGCAAGTAGTTCACTATGTGGACGGAAGCTATGGAGAGGAGATGGTGCCCGAGTTTGAACTGCCTGACGCAATTCCTATTTCTTATCGGAGATTGATTATTTGGACATTGGAATTGCTCAGTGCAAACCGACTCGACAGAATTCGCCGCTGTTCATGCTGCAACAAATGGATTGCAGCTATACGCGATGACAATAGGTTTTGTTCGATTGCGTGCCGACAACGGGATTTTGAAAACCGCCCAGAAAAGCGGGAACAGAGAAACGCTGTTCGGCGGAAAAGCTATCGAAATTCGGCGGAACGGGAAAAGAACTTCTTCTCTCGAAATGGCCGAAAGAAAATTGGGGGCCATAAATGAGCAAAAGTGCAGATGGCGTTTACACGCGACCTGATCGTGAGGGTTATTGGATTTCATGGACGGACGCTCAGGGCCGGCGTCGGTTCCGAAAAACAAATGCACAAACGCTATCGCAGGCTCGCTCTGCAAGAGCGGCAGAACTGCTCCGAGTGGAACACGCGAAGGTGCTGGGATTCACGCCGCCGGGGAAAGAAACATTGTCCGAGCTTGCTCCGCGATACTTGGCGCATCAAAAAGCTCGCGTGAGCCATACTGCATACGTCCGCGAAAAGGGAATTCTGGAAGACCACCTGCAGCCTGCTTTTCCGGGACCTATCGCATCGATCCGCCGTGGCGACATTCAGCGGTACATTACCAAACGCTCCGGAATTGTTTCGGCGTATAGCGTGCAAAAGGAACTGAACAGCCTGAAGCATTTGCTGCGGATGGCTATGGAGTGGGAAATTATTCCAGTCAATCCTGCACAGGGGATCAAACCGCCGCGCGTGCCTGCTGGTCGAATCCGGTATTTGCAGCCCGGCGAGCTGAAAGCTGTAACGGAAGCGTGCCCGGAATGGTTGCAGCCGATTGTGGTTATAGCAGCGTGCACGGGGATGAGACGCTCCGAAATTCTCGGACTGCGGTGGCTGGATATTGATTTCAAAAATAACCGTGTTCTGCTACCGCAGACAAAAAACGGCGAGGGCCGAATTGTTTACTTGAACAAAATGGCCGTTGCAGCGCTCGAATCTGTAGTTCCAGAGAAAAAGCCGCAACCAACAGCGCGGCCATTTGGTGAATTCACCGGAGCGCACGTCAGTATGACATTTTCCCGTATTTGTGCGCGGCTCGAAATTCACGACTTCCGATTTCATGATCTACGCCACACCGCTGCAAGCTGGCTACGGATGCAGGGGGCTGATATCCATACTGTCGCGCTGCTACTCGGCCACAAGGATTTACGAATGGCCGCGCGGTATCAGCACCTCTCCCCAACATTTCTCTCCGAGGCAGTCGGTAGACTGGATGGTGTGTTCGGCCAGCTTGAGAGCTTGCCCGCGACCACGAACTAGAAATTTAGAACAGGGAACAAGGATGGTGCTGACGATGAGAACAGTAGTTATCGCAATTCTCGCGGCAAGTGTACCGACGCTGGCCTTTATCGTGCAGGCTGTGCTACATAGGCACTACACCGACCGGCTCGACAAAAAGCTCATGCGAATGGCGGCGACGTTCCACGAGGGTGTGCAGCAGATCATGAGGCTGAATGATAACCGAGCCTAAACGTTGAGCAGCGTCTAATTTCTGGAGAGCCTATGAGCAACGAGCCTTACACTGCCGCTGATCTCAGCCTGCTTGCTAACCTGCCGATAGGTGAGCACGTCTTCACCGAGGCTGACCGCGCTCGTCTGGACGAGTTGGGAACAATCATCAAAGCAACAGATCGCTACGACCCGCCGCCGCCCGAAGAGGCCCACCTGTATGCCCAGGGAGTGTGCGATGTGGACGGCCCCGATGGTTCCATAATTGACCGCAAGCCCTTCTGGTATCGAAAGGCCGAAACCGAAGAGTTTTGGCGGCTGCGTTTCAAAGAGCACACTTGGCGGGATGCGTAGTGCGCGAACTGGCCAAGCAGTATGTCTCCGGCGAGTTGAGTCGATAGGAATTCCTTACCATGCTGTAGGCGAGATTGTGTATCGAAGAAAGTAGTGTGCGCGCCAGTATTATCAAAGAAATACGTTACCCAGGCGTTACCAGAATTTCGGCCCGGCAATGATATTTCCTGTAAGTAATTGATTCTAATTGGCGTCCCCGACGGGATTCGAACCCGTGTTATCGCCGTGAAAGGGCGGTGTCCTAGGCCGGGCTAGACGACGGGGACGCGGTTGGGATGGCTGCGAGGGCTGGTTGGTCGGTTGTACGACGGATCGTCCCAAGGCCAGAGGGCTGACTGCGTGGCCGCAGATGCCCATCTACAAAATTATCAATTTTATGGGGGTATGTCAAAGAGACAGGGGACGGGGTACAGGGCGCAGGGTACGTGCTGCGGGCAGGGTTTTGTGGTGCTTGAAACTGGCGGGGCGGGTTGTGCGTATCTTTGGATACCTTTTCTGTGCCTGGGTGCGTGGAGATGGGCAAGTTCATGAGAGTTTTGCGACAATGGACCGTCCCCGGAATATGAGTTGCTGTTGCTGAACCGGATCGACTGAGTGGCAGCGATGAGTGAGAGAAGTCCTGTCTGAAGTGACGATAGTGAGGGTATCTATTTTGTTGAAGCGTGTTGGGAAGCTTAGCGGAATGATTGTGATGGGCATGGCGGTGGCCGGGTGTCATAAGCAGGCGGCTGCTCCGGCGGCGCAGGGTGGCGGTGCGCAGGCGATGCCGGTGCGGACGGTGGCGGTGTCGATGGCTCCGGTGGCGCAGGCGAGTGAGTATGTTGCGACAGTCAAGTCCCGGCGCTCGGCGACGCTGCAGCCGCAGGTGGATGGGCGGTTGACGGGGATTCATTCGCATTCGGGTGACCATGTGAAGGCTGGGCAGGTGCTGATGACGATTGATCCGCTGCACCAGCAGGCCACCGTGGATGCGCAGAAGGCGACGGAGCTGCAGAAGAAGGCAGTTTACGACTACAACGTGCGTGAGATTGACCGGCAGAAGAAGCTGTTTGACGCCGGCATTACGAGCCGCGATGTGTATGAGCAGGCCGAGCAGTCTTACGAGAACTCGAAGGCTGATTATGAGAGTTCGGTGGCGCAGCGCAAGACAGCGGAAGAGCAGCTTGCTTACTACACGATTCGCGCGCCGTTTGATGGGGTGGTTGGCGATATTCCCGTGCACGTGGGCGATTATGTTTCGGCTACGACGATGCTGACGACGGTGGATGAGAACAAAGATCTCGAAGCCTATATTTATGTGCCGACGGAGCGGGCGACGGATCTGCGGCAGGGGCTTGCGGTGGATTTGACCGATACGAATGGGAATCTGCTGGAGAAGACGAGCATCAATTTCCTTTCGCCGCAGGTGGATTCGACAGTGCAGGGCGTGCTGGTGAAAGCTCCCGTTCACTCAAGCCTGGAGAAGGTGCGGACGGCGCAGCTTGTGAAGGCTCGCGTGATATGGCAGACCAAGCCGATGCCTGTGGTTCCGGTGCTGGCGGTGACGCGGCAGGGCGTGCAGAGCTTTGTGTATGTGGCGAAGGAGCAGCAGGGGCATTATTTTGCCACGCAGGTTCCAGTGACGCTGGGCGATGTGGTGGGCAACAACTATGCCGTGACCGCGGGCCTGAGCGAGGGCGATAAGGTGATTGTTTCGGCTACTCAGTTCCTGGTGAATGGAATGCCGGTGATGCTGCTGCCCAGCTAAAAATCCGGTCGCGTGATTTGGCCATGAAACCTGGCCGCGAACCCATGCACGACACGATAAGGAAGGCTCGCTTTGGTAGATTTTTTTATTCATCGGCCGGTATTTGCTACGGTCTGCGCACTGCTGATTATTCTTGCGGGCGCGGTTTGTATTCCGACGCTTCCGATTGCGATGTATCCGCAGTTGGCGCCGCCGCAGGTGACGGTTACGAGCAGCTATGTGGGTGCGAATGCGGATACCGTTGAGAAGGCTGTGACGATTCCTCTCGAAGAGGCTATTAACGGCGTTGAGGGAATGCGGTATATCAACTCGTCGAGCACGAACAGCGGCGTGAGTACGATTACGGTAACTTTCCAGACGGGCTACAGCATGGACATTGGCGCGGTGGACGTGCAGAACCGCGTAGCCAGCGTGTCCGGGCGGTTGCCTTCTGCTGTGAACCAGGCCGGCATTTCGATTACCAAGGCAAACAGCAACTTTGTCTTTGGCGCGGGCTTTTATACGAAGGATGGGCGCTACTCGTCGGAGTTTTTATCGAACTACCTGGACGTTTATGTGAAGGATGCGCTGAAGCGCGTTCCGGGTGTGGGCGATGTGATGATCTTTGGCGAGCGCAAATATGCGATGCGCGTATGGCTTGATCCGGCGAAGCTGGCGACGCGGAATTTGACTGCGGCAGACGTAGTGAATGCGCTGGGCGAGCAGAACGTGGAGATTCCCGCAGGCCAGCTTGGACAGCCGCCATCGGATAACGGGCAGGCATACCAGGTACCAGTGCGCGTGGTGGGCAGGCTGAGCAGTCCGCAGGAGTTCGACAACATTATTGTGAAGAACTCGGCGAACGGGCTGGTGCTGCTGAAGGATGTGGGGCACAGCGAAGTTGGCGCGGAGGACTATAGCTCGTCGCTGAAGTTTATGGGGCACGATGCAATGGGCATCGGTGTGCAGCAGCTTGCAACGGCTAATGCGCTGGAGGTGGATAAAGAGGCGCGAGCGATGTTGGATAAGCTGTCGAAGAGTTTTCCGCCGGGGCTGGAATATGCGATTGCCTTTGACGGAACGACGGTGGTTGGCGACTCGATTCATGAAGTGATTACGACGCTGGTGGAAGCGATTGTGATTGTGATTGTCGTGATCTTCATGTTCCTGTTGGACTGGAGAGCGACGATTATTCCGGCGGTGACGATTCCGGTTTCGCTTGTCGGTACGTTTGCGTTTATCAAGCTGTTCGGGTTCTCGATCAACACGCTGACGTTGTTTGGCATTACGCTGGCGACGGGACTTGTTGTAGACGACGCGATTGTGGTGATTGAGAATGTGCAGCGGCACATGCACCTTGAGCACTCGGACCCGCACCTGGCGGCTTCGCGCGCAATGCACGAGGTGACAAGTGCGGTAATTGCGACGTCGCTGGTGCTGATTGCGGTGTTTGTGCCAGTGTCATTCTTTCCGGGGACGACGGGTATTCTGTACCGGCAGTTTTCGCTGACGATTGCGTTCTCGATTGCGATTTCTGCGTTTAATGCGCTGACGCTTTCCCCGGCGTTGTCGGCATTGTTTTTGCGTGGTGAGGAAGAACGTCCGAAGCAGTTGGACTTTTTGCACATTGCTCCGTTGTCCAAGGCGTTTGCCTCGTTCATTCATGGCGCGGATGCGTTGATTCAGTGGATGGGGAGCACGTATGCGCGCATGGTTCACGTGGCACTGCGGTTGCGCTATCTGCTGTTGCTCATCTTCTTTGTGGGGCTCGGCGTGACGGCGTGGATGTACCGCGTGGTGCCGACGGGATTTATTCCGCAGGAAGACCAGAACTTTCTGATGGTGATTGTGCAGGCGCCTCCGGGCTCGTCGCTGGCGTATACAACGTCGCTTGCTGACCGCGCGAATGCGATTATCGCGCAGGACCCGGATATTGCGGGTGCGTTTGCGGTTATGGGCTTTAGCTTCTCTGGTGCTGCATCGAATGCGGGCTTGATGTTTGTGGCAACGAAGCCGTCCGCAGAGCGCAAGGCCAAGGGGCACTCGGCAAAAGATATTGTGGCGCGGCTTGGGCCGAAGCTGCAGATGCTGATGTTTGCGCCGGATGGCGGTCTGGTGGCGATGATTGAGCCGCCGGCTGTGCAGGGTGTGGGCAGCGTGGGCGGATTCCAGTTCATGCTGCAGGACACGGGACAGAATACGGTGGCCGATTTAGACCGCGTGGCGCACCAGATTGTGAATTCTGCCGGAGCGCATAAAGAGCTGACGAGCGTGCTGACGCAGTTCTCTGCAAATGACCCGCAGGTGCTGGTGACGATTGACCGCGAGAAGGCGAAGGCGTTGAATATTTCGCTCTCGCAGATTACTTCGACGCTGGGCGTCTTCATGGGCTCGCAGTATGTGAATGATTTCGACTTCAACAACCGAACGTATCGCGTATATGCGCAGGCGGATCAAGGCTTTCGCATGAACGCGAGCAATCTGCATGCGTTCTATGTTCGGTCGGACTCAGGAACGATGGTGCCGCTGGACAACATTGTGAAGGTGACTAACAACGCAGGTCCGCCGGTCATCAATCACTACAATCTTTTCCGCGCTGTGGAAATTGATGGCTCGTCGGCGCCGGGGTATAGCTCCAGCGCGAGCATCAACGCGATGGAAGACCTGGCGAAGCAGAGCATGATGCCGGGAATGACGTATCAGTGGACTGGCCTGACGCTGGATGAAATTGAATCGAGCGGTAAGGCAATCATCATCTTCGGACTCGGCATCCTGGTTGTGTACCTGACGCTTTCCGCGCAGTATGAAAGCTTTGCGCTGCCGTTCATTATCTTGTTGGCGGTGCCGATGGCGGTGCTGGGCGCGCTGGGTGCAGTGTGGTGGCGCGGGCTATCGAATGACGTGTATTGCCAGATTGGATTGGTGATGCTGATTGGCCTCTCGGCAAAGAACTCGATTCTGATTGTGGAGTTTGCCGAGCAGCTCCGCAAGCAGGGGCGTTCCGTTGTGGAGGCTGCGATTGAGGCGTCGGAGTTGCGACTGCGTCCGATTCTGATGACATCGTTCGCGTTTATTCTTGGCGTGCTGCCGCTGGCATTTGCAACAGGCGCGGGCGCGTTGGGGCGGCGTTCTGTGGGTACCACGATTGTGGGCGGCATGCTGCTTTCAACTGTACTGAATCTCTTCTTTATTCCTGTGCTGTATGTGATTTTGAGCAGGATATTGGGAGCGAAGGCAGGCAAGGCGGAGTCAGAGCCGGCGCACGCCTAAAACATTGCGCAAGCGCTACTCCCGGTGCGCGATGATGTAATCCTTGATGCGCTGATAGACACTGGCAGGAAGAATGCCGTGCTCTATCAGCTCATTTTTTGCGCGATAAGGACGGAAACGCACGATGCGGTTGGCCCAGATGCGCGTGATGCCGGGGGCTTTCATGAGCTGTTCGACGGTTGAGTGATTGATGTCGATGCGGTCTTCTGGCGCAATGGTGATATGCGCGGAAGGAGCGTGCTGTGTCTGCGGCAGCGCGGGCTGGGCTGCGCATAGAAGCGCGAAGAAGAAGATGGCAAGGGGGCGCACGCTTTCATTGTGCGACAGAGGGCGGCGGCTCGCAAGAGCATGATGCGCGGGGCACGTGACAGGTTGTTGCGTGGGCGCGCTGTGAGAATCGGCGCAAATCTGCAAGAATAGCTGCATGGCAACTACACCGCATTCTTCTGCGGCCGGGCCAGATATAAAAGAACGTATTCTGACACGGCCACGCCTTATATCGATAATTATTTTTTCTGTTCTGCTTATTCTTTGCCTGGTGTTTGCGTGGGTGACACGCGACGCCATGCGCAGCCTGCCGAGACTGAGGGGCAAGCTGAGAACCGGCACTTCCCTTGTTGACCAGAGCCCATGGCAGACGGCGCAGGCGCTGACTCCGCTGGCTGTGAGCACGGAAGAGATTCGGTATGCGCGCGAAGCGGAACGGCTGGCGGACCATGCCGTGGATCAGGCATTTGCCGCGGCGCTGCGTGAGGCTACGCTGAGAGCGCAAAATACCACGCTGACCGGCCCCGCGCTGGCGCTGGCCCAGAAGGTTACACAACTGGAACAGGCAGTGGCGCAGGACCAGACGCTGGTGAAGCAGTTGGCGGCGGCGCAGAGCACTGCAGGCGCGGCGGCTGGACAGAATCCACAGGGCGGCCAACAAAGCGGGCAATCGAGCAGCGGAAGCGATCTTGATATTGCGAAGGCGCAATTGTCCCTGGATTCGGATGAGTTGACGGATGCCAGGCAAGATGTGGCACGGGCGTCAGGAGATGTTCGTCCTCAGATTGAAGATGAGCTGGGTGCACGCAATGCGGCGATGAAGAAGTATGACGCCGAAGACCATGCGACCGGCGAGACCGCTGTGATGAACGCGGCGAAGTATGCCACGTTGGCAGGCAGAGTCGGCGCGTGGTTCAAGCAGAGCTCGCGGCTGATGCTAATTGAGCAGGCCGCGGATGAGGCGCGTGCGGCAGCAACCAACCTGGCCAAGACGCAGAGCACGCTTGCGACGCAAGCAGGCTCACAAGCAAATGCGGCGGCCAGCAATGGAACGACACGGCTGGCTCGTATCCAGGCGGCAAGCCTGCGGCAGCAACTGGTGAGCATTTACGAAG
>NZ_JBZYWK010000051.1:0-472 GCF_059115385.1 Occallatibacter sp. FHG110214_02
CCATGCAAATCAGGATGACAAAAATCCATGCCAGCGACTGCAACACAAGATGCAGCAGAATCTGGTGCTGTACTCCCACCTGCGCCGCCCACTTGTCATACACCGAAGCGAGCTGCTGCTCCGTGCGTATGCGATCTTCGTAAATGCTCACCAGTTGCTGCCGCAGGCTTGCCGCCTGGATACGAGCCAGCCGTGTCGTTCCATTGCTGGCCGCCGCATTTGCTTGTGAGCCTGCTTGCGTCGCAAGCGTGCTCTGCGTCTTGGCCAGGTTGGTTGCTGCCGCACGCGCCTCATCCGCGGCCTGCTCAATTAGCATCAGCCGCGAGCTCTGCTTGAACCACGCGCCGACTCTGCCTGCCAACGTGGCATACTTCGCCGCGTTCATCACAGCGGTCTCGCCGGTCGCATGGTCTTCGGCGTCATACTTCTTCATCGCCGCATTGCGTGCACCCAGCTCATCTTCAATCTGAGG